>NZ_JBLNKY010000006.1:0-250255 GCF_048158655.1 Flavobacterium algoriphilum | reverse complement strand
GTGATTACCACTGTTGCATCGGTGAATGTCGGAGTTACAGCACCACAAGTATCGGTGGCTGTTGCTGTTCCAAGCGCTGCATTTATTGCATCCGCTGTTGGGTTACAACCCAAAGTA
Source organism: Flavobacterium algoriphilum (assembly GCF_048158655.1). Classification (NCBI taxonomy): domain Bacteria; kingdom Pseudomonadati; phylum Bacteroidota; class Flavobacteriia; order Flavobacteriales; family Flavobacteriaceae; genus Flavobacterium; species Flavobacterium algoriphilum. The sequence goes on along the minus strand of NZ_JBLNKY010000006.1, from coordinate 250,138 downwards.
CCGTTTGTAGGTGTTCCGGTAGCCGTGATTACTGGTGCCACTAAATCGGGTGTTACCGTAAAGGTTCTTGTGCAAGTCTTAGTTTCTTCGCAATCACTGGTTAATGTCCATGTAACTGTCGTAGATCCTCCACAATTATTTGGTGCTAAAGGAGTAACAGGATTACTTGTTAATACAGGGTTAGCGCCACCACTTGTACTAAAAGTTGCAAGCCAGGCATTAAATTTTGTATTAATTTGATCTTGTGTCTGACAAGAAGCTTCAGTTACATCTGTTGGGCAATTGAATATTACCGGATTTGAAGGAGGTTCTTGAATCGCAAAATTTGTTTCCGCTATACATCCTACACCGTCAATTTGGTTGTTACCCTCTACAGTAACTGAATAGTTACCAGCTACAACATTTGGAAAGAAAACCGTTGTGAATGCCGTGAAAGGTATAACTACATCAGGAAACCCAACACGATGCAGTGTATATTTATAAGCCGTATTACCACTTGAAGTTGCATTAACTTCAAGATTAGTAGTACCTCCAAAACATGTAATTGGAGCAAATGATGTAGTTACTTTTACATCTATTATTACGATAGAGGCACTACATTCAGAACTACCTCCAGGAGCATTAACAGTTAAAACGCCCAGAATTTTCCCCGGGGTTGTTCCCGGAAATAATACTGCTGTTAAAGTTCCTGAATTTGTAGCAGGATTATAAACAAATGGCGTATTAGATATAATCATTGCTCCATTTGTAGTGTTATCCTCCCCCGGAGGGAATGTTAAGATAAGCTCAGGAACAGGAGGTACTGATGTTTGATCATTACCGCTATTTGCAATTTCGACAGTAAACGTAAGATTTGAACCAAAACACGCTTTAAGAGGTCCCACTATGTTACATGATGGTGGTGCTATAAATACAAAATTATCGATATCAGCAGTTCCTCCAGAAGTAGTGACAAAAATCCTACCGCTCTCACCTGATGAAGACACTACAGCTGTTATAGTGCTGGAATTTACAACGGTAAATGAAGTGGCCGATTGTGTCCCAAATTTAACTGATGTAGCACCCGTAAAATTGGTTCCTGTAATGGTAACTATATCTCCCGTTTTGGCACTAGCCGGCGAAAAACCTGTAATAGTAGGAACTTGAGCATAAACCATCTGAACTGTTGACATCAGTAAAAACAGCAACAGCGAAAAATATCCCAATTTAGTATTCTTTTTTTTATTTGAATTATCGGATTTTTTGTAACAGTCACCCAATTCTTCAATTTTGTTTGAAATTTCCATAGTGTAAATTTTTATCATTTATAATTTAAATTTCGGCTTACAGTAACTGATTTAGTGCATGTGCAAGATTTACTTGAATCTCTATTATTTAAATCATGATTTGTGACTGTAAGCTTTATGGCAAAGCTTCCTCCTTTAGTACCTGCTTTCAACTGAATACTTGAGGTGCCCTTACCTGAAACTATAGTAGCCCCCGGTATGTTATCATCAATTTTCCAAGAATAAGCAGTATTAGAGCCAGAGTTAAAAACATCTGAATTGATGCTTATTGTGCTGCCTCCTCCAGGATCAAAATACCCCCTTAACGGACCTGACAGATTACAGGAAGGTTGTTGAGCATACAGAAAACTTGTAAAAAGAAAAAGCATAACAAGTAAAAACATACTTGAAATAAAATTTTTATTCTTAGAAGTTTCCTCAAAAAAATGTTCACTCATGTTAGTCAGTGAATAATTCACTAGACTTAAACCGATTTTAAATACATTTTCCTCCTTAATCAAGACATTATCCCGATTACTGAAAAACGCTGAAAAATTTAATAAAACATGTTTTTTCATAATAATTATTTTAAAGTTTTAATACCACAGCATTAATTAAAAATTAGGATAGTAGAAAAAGGGATACAGAAAATAAAATGTGTTTTTTAACCTTACATATATCTGATACATTGTTATTTAGACAAGGCAGGTCTGCAGATATAGATAAAGGTAAAAACACTACAAAAAAATAACAAAACACCCCTCAGAAAGAATTCTGAAGTTTTCAATCAGCAAAAGAATATTTATGGCGAGAGCCATAATTATACTCTTTCATTTACCCAAATAACAACCTTCAAAAGAATTCTGAAGTTTACTATCATCAAAAGAATTTTATAGGAATGAACTCTAACTAAATTTCTTTTAATAACCGGATAGCCGCTTAAAAAGCAGCCTTAAAACTCTAATCTAAAACAATTAGCATTGAAATTAAAAAAATAGGATGAAACAAAAGTTTTCAGATTTGGGGAGAAAACTTGCAGAAAAACGAACATCTTCAAAAAAATAATTTTATGAAGTACTCCATCATTTAAGGATATTTTATTATGGGGAAACAAAAAGATCCTTACATTAATCTGAAAGTTGCTTGATAAACAACTTAAAATCAAATAATTTTTTGTTAAACCAAAGTTAGGTATTACAGTAAAAAACGAAAAAAAAATAAAGGCAAACAAGACAACATTCTATTATTCCCGACAAGGAACATAGTTCGCTAAGAAAAGCTTTACAGCAGTAAAAAATTAATACTAAAAAACTCATTAACTAATTGATATTCAATTAATTAATAATTTTATTACATAAATTTTGTTAATCAAAAAATAATGTTAAAGACAATAAATTCCTTTTACATTTTAATCATATAATTGTATTTATATTAATTTTTAGACAACAATTTTAGATGTTCATTGATAATCTTAAATTATTAAAATTGACTCTTCGTTTTAATATTTCAGAAACAATCATAAGAAATTTTAACAATTAATTTTTGTTCTTCCGAAAAGTCAGGTAAAACACATTAAAAAATGAACCAAATAGAACATAGAATATGATTTTTGATTTAACCCAACTTGCAGGTTTAAGCATTCTAAAAGTTAAAGTAAAGTTAAAAATATATTTTTTGTACATTGAATAAGTAACAACAGAAGCATTTAGGTGTCATTTATATTTGTAAACATCTGTTTTGTAATAATACGATTTTAAGTCCCAAATAAACTGTTATTTGATTTGGCACTATTTTACAACTTTCTGCAATGTTTTTCAAATTAACATGTCGCAAAAATCCACAAACATCAAAAGTGGAATTCTACCACTCGATTGGTAGAAAGCTATCGTGATGTCAATAATTCTATTAGCCACAGAACCATTGTAACGTCAAGATTTATTGACCCTTTTTATGCTGCTGAGTTGATTTTTATAAAAAAATACCAGCGATAGAATAAGTGGCAAACCTATGTTATTTGTTCAACCCTACGATACACATATTTTAGAATATGCCGATGAGTTTATCGTAAAGTATAAAGCATTAAAAAACAACAAGTCCGACTCGAAAGTTAACGCCTAAAAAGACATGGGACCTGTCAAGTTAAACACTTTACAACCCCTAGACACCAAAGAGTTTGGGATGGTAATAGTTGCGTTTTCAAGCCCTAAAACAGCTCAAAAGTTATGAAATACGCTATCATCCAAAGAATTTTTTATTGCAGAGAACAAAAAAACTTCATCAATCTCAAAGCTTTTTTTTATATAAAAACTTAAACTCAATTAAAAAAAAAGCATAAAAAAACCTCGAAAATTTTACTTTCGAGGTTTAATTTTATATCTAATCCGTCTGCTTCTTTTTTAAGGATTAGGAAATTATTTAAAATCTATTTTGAAGACATTACTTTTTTAACACTGCTTCCTCTATCCGTAGTTACTTTCACTACATAAACTTGCTCTTGTCCTCTATTCATTTTAAGGTTTAGTGCAACTTCTTTGTTTAAATAACTATTGGAATCTGTTTTTGAAAGTACAGCTGTTCCAACTGAATTAAATACTTCAATTTTTACATCGGACACGTAATCAAATTTGTATTTAATAGTAAGCACATCTTTAAAGGGAACTGGGTAGGCATCAAAACCTACAGGTTCAGTACCTAGACTACCTTCTTTTTTAGTAGCACTAGTTCCCCCTAAAGGACATCCTGAATTATTAAGCATATCCAATTCAGTTGCTAATATTCCAGGCGCTTTTCCTCCAGCTAAATACGCTGCATTAACAACATTTATTACCGATTGAGGATTATCAGAATAAGGCGCCGGATAATCAACTTCGTCGCTACATGCATTCAATAAAGCCGCTACTCCTTGACGAGCTAAGTTATAAATACCTCCACCACCTAAATTCAGCGCTTGCAACAAAGTTAAATTAGCAAGGTTCGATGGTGCATTTACAAACACATCACCAAACAGCATTGAAGGGGTATAGGTTGAACACCATCTATTAGTATGGTTTTTCCAGTATCCTAAAGTACAGCCCTCAAATGCACAAATTTGATTAGTAACCAGAACCACATCCGTAGCAGTACATCCGTTAGCTGGATTAGTAACGGTTAATGTATATGTACCTGCTGCATTTACTGTTGGTGTGGCAGTTGTGGCTCCTGAAACAATATTTCCACCATTGCTGGCAATCCAGGAGAAAGTTGCTCCTGCTGTAGATGAAGATCCTGATAATAATGCAGTAGTTTCACCGCATAATATCTGAACATCAATACCTGCAACTGCATTTGGTGGTGTATTGTTTAAAGTCACTAAGGCTACATCGGTAGCAGTACATCCATTGCTTGGATCGGTAACGGTTAAGGTATACGTACCAGCTGCATTAACAGTTGGTGTCGCTGTTGTAGCTCCGGAAAAAATGTTACCACCGTTACTTGCAACCCATGAGAAAGTCGCTCCTGCTGTTGAGGAAGAACCGCTCAAGGCAATTGAAATAGTAGTACAAGTTAACACTTCGTCGGCTCCTGCATTTGCGTTTGGTGCCGTATTGTTTAAAGTTACCAAGGCTACATCGGTAGCAGTACATCCATTGCTTGGATCGGTAACGGTTAAGGTATACGTACCTGCTGCATTAACAGTTGGTGTCGCTGTTGTAGCTCCAGAAACAATGTTACCACCGTTGCTTGCAACCCATGAGAAAGTCGCTCCTGCTGTTGAGGAAGAACCGCTCAAGGCAATTGAAACAGTAGTACAAGTTAACACTTGGTCGGCTCCTGCATTTGCGTTTGGTGCCGCATTGTTTAAAGTTACCAAGGCTACATCGGTAGCAGTACATCCATTGGCTGGATTGGTAACTGTTAACGTATATGTACCTGCAGCATTTACTGTTGGTGTGGCAGTTGTGGCTCCGGAAACAATGTTACCACCGTCGCTAGCGACCCATGAGAAAGTCGCTCCTGCTGTAGAGGATGAGCCGCTCAAGGCAATTGAAGTAGTAGTACATGTCAATATTTTGTCGGCTCCTGCGTTAGCGTTTGGTAAATTAGCATCAAGAGTTACCAAGGCTACATCGGTAGCAGTACATCCATTGGCTGGATCGGTAACGGTTAAGGTATACGTACCTGCTGCATTAACAGTTGGTGTCGCTGTTGTAGCTCCGGAAACAATGTTTCCAAAATTACTGGCAGCCCATGAGAATGTTGCTCCTGCTGTTGAGGATGAACCGCTCAAGGCAATTGAAGTAACAATACAAGTCAACATTTTATCAGCTCCAGCATTCGCGTTTGGTGCCGTATTGTTTAAAGTCACCAAGGCTACATCGGTAGCAGTACATCCATTGCTTGGATCGGTAACGGTTAAGGTATACGTACCTGCTGCATTAACAGTGGGTGTCGCTGTTGTAGCTCCGGAAACAATGTTACCACCGTTGCTTGCGACCCATGAGAATGTCGCTCCTACTGTTGAGGAAGAACCGCTCAAGGCAATTGAAGTTGTAGTACAAGTCAACACTTTGTCGGTTCCTGCATTTGCGTTTGGTGCAGTATTGTTTAAAGTTACCAAGGCTACATCGGTAGCAGTACATCCATTGGCTGGATCGGTAACGGTTAAGGTATACGTACCTGCTGAATCAACAGTTGGTGTCGCTGTTGTAGCTCCGGAAACAATGTTACCACCGTTACTTGCAACCCATGAGAAAGTCGCTCCTGCTGTTGAGGAAGAACCGCTCAATGCTATTGAAGTAACAGTACAATTCAACACTTTGTCGGCTCCTGCATTTGCGTTTGGTGCCGTATTGTTTAAAGTTACCAAGGCTACATCGGTAGCAGTACATCCATTGGCTGGATCGGTAACGGTTAAGGTATACGTACCTGCTGCATCAACAGTTGGTGTCGCCGTAGTGGCTCCGGAAACAATGTTACCTCCGTTGCTTGCAACCCATGAGAAAGTCGCTCCTGCTGTAGAGGATGAGCCGCTCAGGGCAATTGAAGTAGTAGTACATGTCAATACTTTGTCGGCTCCTGCATTTGCGTTTGGTGACGTATTGTTTAAAGTTACCAAGGCTACATCGGTAGCAGTACATCCATTGGCTGGATCGGTAACGGTTAACGTATATGTACCTGCAGCATTAACAGTTGGTGTCGCTGTTGTAGCTCCGGAAACAATGTTACCTCCATTACTTGCAACCCATGAGAAAGTAGCTCCTGCTGTTGAGGAAGAACCGCTCAATGCTATTGAAGTAACAGTACAATTCAACACTTTGTCGGCTCCTGCACTGGCATTTGGCGGCGTATTATTTAACGTTACCACGGCTACATCGGTAGCGGTACACAAAACACTGACAGGACTGGTAACAGTTAATGTATACGTACCTGCTGCATTGACAATTGGGGTGGCTGTAGTTGCTCCTGAAACGATGTTACCACCATCACTTGCGACCCAAGAGAATGTCGCTCCTGATGTGGTTGAACTTCCGCTTAGTGCAATAGAAGTTGTGGTACAAGTTAAAACTTTATCTGCACCAGCATTAGCATTTGGAGTAAAATTCAAACTCAATTGAATGGGAGCTCCCGGAAAATCTTTCAATTCAGATTGCGTTGAACTTCCTGAAGACCGTGTTCTAATAAACAGCGTACTGAGTGTAAAGCATGGATTACTGTTTGCTGTTGCGAACACTTGTGTAAGATTGATAGCTCCCTCAGCATATTGATTAGGAGCATAAACACCGGGAAATGTTCCATATGTATCAAAAGGTACTGTGGTAGTCGAAAAGTTATTGGTTAAATAAATTTCTCCTAAAAAATCAGAGTTGGGATGAACTACATATTCAAAAACTCCCGGCGTTATTTCTGTCCATATTCGGATCACGGCGGTAGCATCACCACCTCCTTGGGTAAATTCAATGGTAAGCAATATGTCACCCACTGTACGTCCACCCTGGGTTCCACCTGATACAAATCCGCCACTACCACTGATGATTGGAGTAATACCAGAAAGGGGGTTAACAGGACCATAGGTAGCTCCAGTGATCGTTAAGGGAGCCTGTAAAAACTCAAAATCTATGTAACTGCTCCCATTGGTCACCTGACGGTCACCTGCAAAAAGAGCCCACAAATCCGTAGCAACTCCAGGTCCGCTAGTGCCAGCAACAAAGGTTAGACCATCAGTACTAACTCCTCCTATTACGCTTGGGTCGCCATAACTAAAATGAACACCAGCATTTTGGATTTCATTTTTATCAGGTGAAGATCCCGCTCCCCAAGTATAAGTGTTTGGATTATCATTTATTTTATTGGAAGAGGTGAATGTGGTTGGATCATTTAGATAGGGATCCTGAAGAAAATAGCTGACCGGTACAGTGACAGGGTCGGTAGGTTTATAAAAAACGTCACCGGTAGTTGGGTTAATCACACCATGACCGGTAATAGTAGGATGTAACAGGTCAAACAAGTCTCCTACACCTTGATAAATAGTACCAATAGGTTCGTGAGCAAAGGCATCGCCGTCAACTCCAGAACCTGATATTGGAGTTGCTACAGGCACTACACCTTGAATATTCTGCGCATTACCTGTATAGCCCGTCATCAGGATTGTCCCTAACATAAGCGACAAAACAAATGAGTGGCGCCAACAACTCAGCCATAAACTAGACAGCCAATTAATAGAATTTCTCTCCTTAAATTTTAAAAAATTTAATTCTGAAATAGTGTTTTTCGTAAATAAGCAACAATTGCTGGTTAAAACATCGAAAAACTTCGAAATTGTATTCTTTTTCATAATAAAAGTATTTTTACATCATAAATTAGAAAAAAGGAAAATTTACAGACTTGGGGGTAAACTTGCAGAAAAACGAAACATCTTCATAAAAACATTTATAAAGTACTCATCATCCAAAGAATTTTTATTGTAGGGAACAATAACTAAATTCTTTATCAACCAGATAGCCACTTAAAAAAGCAACCTTAAAACTCTAATCTAAAACAATTAGCATTTTAATTAAGTCCGATAGGTCTAGAACAAAAGTTTTCAGACTGGGGAGAAAACTTGCAGAAAAACGAAACATCTTCAAAAATTAATTTGAAGTAGTCCATCATCTTCTAACATTAAATTGCTTGGTAAACAACCTAAATCAAATAATTTTTGTTAACCAAAGTTAAGTATTACCAAAAAAAAAAGTAAAACAAACAGACCTAAACAAGACAACATTCTATTATTCCCGACAAAGAACACAATTCACTAAGAAAAGCTTTACGACTATAAAAAATTAATACTAAACAACTCGTTAACTGCTTGATTTACAATTAATTAATAGTTTTATTACATTAAATTTGTTAATTAAAAAATAATGTTAAAAGCAATAAATAGTCTTTGTACTTTAATCACTTTATTGTAATTCTATTGATTTTTTTTTGGTGAATTTGGGTAATTATAGCTAATCTTAAAATATAAAATTTGTCATTTTTTTTAAAGATTTCCAAACAATCATTCGAAATTTTAACTATTGATTTTTACTCTTCAGAAAAGCCAGGTAAAAGCATTAAAAATTGAACCGCATAGAAACATAGAATTTAATTTTTGGTTTAAATCTGTTCCAAAAAGTCGAAATTTAGTTGATATAGAAAAAAAGCCAATGCTCTTTTTCTATTGTGAACCCTTATCACTGTAAACATTTATTTTTAAAGGAATAAACACTATGTTTCTATGTGGTTTAAACTTCCATTTATTTTAATGCGTTGACCTCAGAAAAGTAGGTAGGAACTGAAAATAAAAGCAAAAAAGACTCTTTATTGCTGGAGTGCGCTGAAAAAAGCATTAAAGAATTAGATTTCATTAAAAGAGCAGAAAATAAATTGGCTTTGATTGTAATGTACCGAGTACTAATTGGTCCCTGTTTTAAGGGCAACACAGTTATATAATACAACACCAGTCTTTCCAATATATATCGTTTTCGTAAATGATAAAATAGTACCTAAATCAGAAAAACCAGCTGTGTTCCAGCACGTCTCATTGAAGTAGTTTAGCCTTATTAATTTAAAAAAATAGTATCATGAAAAAGATTTTAAAATTAAGTTTATGTTGATGTAAAAAAAAGTAAAGAAAATAAAATTAGCTTTTCTCTAAATCAAATCAAGAAAGTTAATATCTATTTATGATAATGAGGATAACTTAATTTACGCCGAAAATGCAAAAGGTGAGAAAGGAATCGTAAGGACATCTAATTTAGATGAATTTCCAGTTGGAACTTATTATTTGGTTATGGAAAACAGTATCTAAAAAAAGTAAGACATGAAATTATTATTTCTGAAGAAAAGTCAATTTTAACAACAAAAGCAATCTCGGAAGTTTAGAAACCGGCATTGAAAAATAAAAATGTAGCAAATGTTGATTAATTTGCTACCGAAAAGAATACCCGTATATCATTTTTAAGAGGCTGTCTTTACAACAACAGCCTCTTTTTATGATAAATTATTGCCTCAAATGTAATTTATAATAAATTAAAAAAGGACCTCATCACTGAAAGGTCTTTATTAAATATTAAAAAATATTCCCCAAAAAAGCAGGATAAGCGACCATTACCCTTTAAAAAGCGAAAGCGAGTGTTTGAGATCCTGCACAAAAGCAGGATAAGCGATTCACACCCTTTTTTGCTACACAAAAAGTGGTTCTCTGCTTACATATTCCTCCTATATTGCCCACCAACTTCAAATAAAGCCGAAGTAATTTGTCCCAAAGAACAAACTTTTGTGGCTTCCATTAAATGTTCGAATAAATTTTCGTTTTTAATGGCTGCTTCCTGAAGTGTATTCAATTGTTCCTCTACTAAATCCTGATTGGACTGGTGTAAATGCTGCAACATATCTATTTGATATTGTTTTTCTGCTTCGGTAGCACGAATTACTTCGGCTGGAATTACCGTTGGAGAGCCTTTGGAACTCAAGAACGTATTCACTCCGATAATTGGAAATTCACCCGTATGTTTCAAGGTTTCGTAATACAAACTTTCTTCCTGAATTTTACTGCGTTGGTACATGGTTTCCATAGCACCAAGAACACCACCACGCTCCGTAATTCTATCAAATTCTTCTAAAACTGCCGCTTCCACTAAATCCGTTAATTCTTCGATGATGAACGAACCTTGAATTGGATTTTCATTTTTAGCCAATCCTAATTCTTTATTGATAATCAACTGAATCGCCATCGCCCGTCGCACTGATTCTTCTGTAGGTGTTGTAATAGCTTCGTCATAGGCATTGGTATGCAAGGAATTACAGTTGTCATAAATCGCATACAAAGCTTGCAAAGTAGTCCGAATATCATTGAAATCAATTTCCTGAGCGTGTAAGGAACGACCAGAAGTTTGAATATGGTATTTCAACATTTGTGCGCGTTCGTTAGCACCGTATTTGTTTTTCATGGCTTTCGCCCAAATTTTACGTGCTACACGACCAATAACGGCATATTCAGGATCAACTCCATTCGAAAAGAAGAAGGATAAGTTGGGTCCAAAATCGTTAATGTTCATGCCACGACTCAAATAATATTCTACATACGTAAACCCATTAGAAAGTGTGAAAGCCAATTGGGTGATTGGATTTGCGCCAGCCTCAGCAATATGATAGCCCGAAATAGAAACCGAATAGAAGTTCCTGACATTCTTGGTAATGAAATATTCCTGCACATCGCCCATCAATCGCAATGCAAATTCAGTAGAGAAAATACAGGTGTTTTGTGCCTGATCTTCTTTCAGAATATCGGCTTGAACTGTTCCACGAACTTGGGATAACGTTCTTGCTTTGATTTCGTTATACACTTCCAAAGGCAAAACCTGATCACCGGTTACGCCCAAAAGTAACAACCCTAAACCATTATTCCCTTCGGGTAAATCACCTTGATAATGCGGTCTTTCAACTCCTTTTGCTGCATATATTTCGTTGATTTTCGCTTCAACTTCTTTTTCAAGACCATTTTCTTTGATGTAAAACTCACATTGTTGGTCAATCGCAGCATTCATAAAAAACCCTAATAACATGGGTGCCGGACCATTGATAGTCATGCTTACCGAAGTCATCGCATGAACCAAATCGAAACCGGAATATAGTTTTTTGGCATCGTCCAAACAACATATAGAAACTCCGGCATTCCCGATTTTCCCATAAATATCTGGACGTACATGTGGATCGTTTCCGTATAAAGTTACGCTGTCAAAAGCCGTTGACAATCGTTTTGCCGGCAATCCAGCACTCACGTAATGAAAACGTTTGTTGGTTCTTTCCGGTCCGCCTTCTCCAGCAAACATTCGCGAAGGATCTTCTCCTTCACGCTTGAAAGGATACAAACCTGCGGTAAAAGGAAATTCTCCAGGAACATTTTCCTGCAAACACCAACGTAAAATATCACCCCAAGCCTGATACTTTGGTAAAGCTATTTTCGGGATTTGAGAATGTGAAAGCGACTCCGTATGTGTTGGCATTTTTATTTCTCTGTCCCGAACTTTAAACGTATAAACTGGATTTTTATATTTATTTACTTTTTCATTCCAAGTCAAAATGATTTCCCAATTATAAGAATCCAAATCCATTTTTACTTTATCAAATTGATTCAGTAAAAGATTCAAAAAGATTCTATCCTCAGCTACTCCCGGTTTTTCTGATTCCAAAGCACTTGGTAAAACCGAGTCATCATTAATTCCAGTCTTATTCAATTCAGGGATTTTCTTGGTAACGGATTCAATCGTTTTGAAAATTCCGTATAATTTCTGGGCTACTTGCTCCTGACTTACCGCCGTCACATCATATTTTCTGTTACTTTCGGCAATTTCAGATAAATATCGGGTTCTGTGTGGCGGAATAACGAATATTTTTTCGCTCATTTCACGCGTGATTTGGAACGTAGATTGCAAATCAGAATTCGTTTTCTCTTGGACTTTATCCATTATCGCTTTGTAAAGCGTATTCATTCCCGGATCGTTAAACTGCGAAGCAATCGTCCCAAAAACCGGAAGTGTATCTAGATTGACATCCCAAAGATTGTTGTTGCGCTGGTATTGTTTTTTCACGTCTCGTAACGCATCAAGAGAACCGCGTTTGTCGAATTTGTTTATTGCTACCAAGTCGGCAAAATCAAGCATGTCGATTTTCTCTAATTGGGTTGCAGCACCAAATTCTGGTGTCATTACATATAAGGATACATCGGAGTGATCCATAATCTCCGTATCGGATTGCCCAATTCCAGAAGTTTCCAAAATTATAATGTCATATTTGGCTGCTTTAATCACTTGAATTGCATCGGCAACATATTTTGACAAAGCTAAGTTCGATTGGCGTGTGGCCAATGAACGCATGTAGACTCTGGGACTATTGATGGAATTCATTCGGATTCTATCTCCTAGCAATGCGCCACCAGTTTTACGTTTGGATGGATCTACTGATATTAATCCGATTGTTTTTTCTGGAAAATCGATTAGAAAACGACGCACTAATTCATCTACCAACGATGATTTTCCTGCCCCACCCGTTCCCGTAATTCCAAGAACCGGAATAGTACAATTTTCATTTTTTTTATGGATTGCTTCCAATGTTTGGGCTGCAACATCAGGAAAATTCTCTGCTGATGAAATAATACGGGCAATTGCTTTTGGATTTTTTTCTTCCAAATGATCGATTTCATCACTCAGATTATCTCCGATAGCATAATCAGCGCGTTGCACTAAATCGTTTATCATTCCTTGTAAACCCATGGCGCGCCCGTCATCAGGAGAATAAATTCTGGTAATTCCGTAGGCTTGTAATTCGGCTATTTCTGTAGGCAGAATCACTCCGCCTCCACCACCAAAAATTTTAATTTGTCCGGCTCCTTTTTCTTGAAGCAAATCGTACATATATTTGAAATATTCGTTGTGACCACCTTGATACGATGTTATGGCAATTGCATTAGCATCTTCTTGAATCGCTGTATTTACCACTTCTTCCACACTTCTATCGTGACCTAAATGAATGACCTCAACACCGGTAGATTGAATAATTCTACGCATGATGTTGATGGCTGCATCGTGACCATCAAAAAGAGCTGCTGCGGTTACAATTCTTACTTTATTAACAGGGATATACGGTTTTACGAGTTCCATTTTATGAATATGATAATTTAAGAGTGCAATTTACGATTTTATTTTAAAAATTATTTAATCTCGTTCATAGTTGTTGATAAATAAGCAAGGATTGTGTTATTAAGCCCCGATGGAAGCGGCATCCCTCGCTTTTTCAGCGAGGATACAGCGCACAGCGGGACAACTGTTTCTTAATAATCCTAAAGTTTGTGCTCCTAAATAAAATCTGGTTTTATTTTTGAATAAGTAGTACTTTTGACACAAGCCTTAGGCCAAATTGATGAAGTAAACGTATAAAACAATTTAAGATGAAAAAACTTTTAATTTTAATGGTAGCGGTATCACTTTCCAGTTGTGCCGAAATGCAGCAAGTTCTCAATCAATTACCGCAAACACAAGGAATAGGCGGCGTTGATATTGCAGGTGGACTGAAGGAAGCACTGAATAATGGGATTTCTAAACAAGTAATTAAATTAACTGCAGTAGATGGTTTTTTCAGAAATGAAGCCGTAAAAATTTTACTTCCGGAAGAATTAAGAAAAGTAGATTCTGGTTTAAGAAAAATTGGATTGAGTTCGCTTGCTGACGAAGGTTTAAGAGTATTGAATCGTGCTGCCGAAGACGCGGTTAAGGAAGCGACTCCCATATTTGTAGATGCGGTAAGAAACATGACTTTCATGGATGCCAAATCGATTTTGATGGGTAATGAAAGTTCCGCAACTACTTATTTACAAAATAGCACCGCAACAGCTTTGTACGGAAAATTTAATCCTGTGATAAAAAATTCATTCTCTAAAGTGGGTGCCGATAAAGTTTGGTCTAACATTATAACAAAATACAATAGCATTCCATTAATAACCAAAGTAAATCCTGACTTGACTGATTATGTTACCAATCAAGCGATGAATGGCGTTTTCAAGATGGTTGCCGTTGAAGAAAAAAATATCAGAACCAATTTAAGCTCCAGAACTTCCATTCTATTGCAAAAAGTTTTTGCCATGCAAGACAAGAGGTAATTTGGGAATAATCAGTTCCCTATTTTAAAACAAACCCTAAAATCATTTTTTTTTATAAAAAAGAAAAACGTTTAGTTTTGAAAAAATACTACACGGATTAAAGTAGAAAGACATACATAAAATGCAAAAAATCACCATACTTATACATTGCGAAGACCAAAAAGCAATTATTGCCTCTGTTACCAATTATATTGCGTCAATTGATGGTAACATTATCTATCTGGACCAGCATGTGGATGCCGATGAAAATGTATTTTTCATGCGCTTGGAATGTGAGTTCAGTGCCAAAAATTGGGATATTGAAGCGATAAAAACTGATTTTCAAGTTAATTTAGCAACTCCATTTAATATGTCTTGGGAAATGTACACCCAAGACGAAAATCCAAAAATGGCGCTGTTTGTTTCTAAATACGATCATTGTTTGTATGACATTTTAGGACGATACAGCGCCGGTGAATTGCCCCTTGAAATTCCTTTGATTATAAGCAACCATGAGGATTTGAAATCAGTGGCAGAACGTTTTTCTATTCCGTTTCATTATGTTCCTTTCACCAAAGACATTAAGGCTGAAGGCGAACAAAAACAAATGGATTTATTGAAGCAATACAATATTGACTTTATTGTTTTGGCGCGCTACATGCAGATTATTACACCCAATTTAATTGCGCAATACAAAAATCAAATTATCAATATTCACCACTCCTTTCTTCCTGCATTTCCTGGAGCGAAGCCCTATCATTCCGCTTTTAAACGCGGCGTAAAAATTATTGGAGCCACCAGCCATTATGTGACCGAAGGATTAGATGAAGGTCCGATTATCGAGCAAGATATTGCCCGAGTTTCACACAGTCATTCCATCGAAGATTTTATCATGAAAGGACGAGATCTGGAACGTATGGTTTTGGCAAGAGCCATAAAATTACATGCGGAACGAAAAACGATGGTTTACAACAACAAAACGGTGGTGTTTTCTTAAATCCTCACCCCAAAACCTCTCCAAAGGAGAGGGAGCCGAAACCCCATAAAAATAAATAATTTATTTATATATCAATGCTCACTTTGGTGAGCATTGATAGTAATGTAACAAAGTTTGAAAACCTTTTTTGTGCCGTTTGACACATTCCAACCCTTGATTCAGATTTTCCGTTTTTCATTCAATAAACTTCAATTT
This sequence comes from Flavobacterium algoriphilum, assembly GCF_048158655.1. Classification (NCBI taxonomy): domain Bacteria; kingdom Pseudomonadati; phylum Bacteroidota; class Flavobacteriia; order Flavobacteriales; family Flavobacteriaceae; genus Flavobacterium; species Flavobacterium algoriphilum. Next base: position 234,549 of record NZ_JBLNKY010000006.1, on the reverse strand, counting down.
CACTCATTTTCCCATTATTGTCAAATACTACTTTAGTCCAAAACGATTTTGCTTTTTTTTGCGTGGGGTACCAATCTCGATTTTCTTCCACCAGAATAAAAAGTCCTGTATCAGTTCCTAAAACTATGAATTTATTTAGTTTAGGTTGTTTTGAAAATATAAAAAGGCCGTATTTATTAAACATTTCATCACTGAGCAGGGAAACATTTTTTGTAACAAAACCTATCTCGCTAACGGATATAATTGACGCCCAATTAAATTCTTTATCTGAAGCATTATCCAAACTGAAACGGGCGATGAATTCTAAAATATTTCCATTATTATCATAAAAATAAAAAGATTTTGCATTCCAATTATAAAAATCGGCTATTTTTTCGGGTGGAATTACCTCTAAAATTTTTGTCTTTTTTTCTATCCAGGCAAAGGCTTCCCCTAATTTATTATTAGGTATATCAAAAGCAAAATGATACACTGGTTTTAAATTTTCAGAAGACCTGAAAGTCAGCTTTGTAGAACCCGTTTCAAATGAAATACTCGAATCGGTTTTCGAAATAGTTTTCAACCCAAAGACGTTGTTATAAAACAACTCGGTTTCATCGAGAGAATCTGTTAACAATTCAAGTTTCAGAATATTCATCTTATATAGTTAAACTATTTTTAGCTTTCTAAATTATCAATCTCAACTTCTTCCAAATTATGTTATACGTTTTCATAACAGAATTTAGAAGTGTCTCTCAAAGATAACACACTTACTTTCTTAATCAAAATCGATAGTTTTTATATGGTAACAGTTTAAAAATTCAGTCCTGTTGTACAAAAGTCAATCAATAAAGTGGGCGCTGATGTAATTTGGAATTCAATCATTAATAAATACAATACTATTCCTCTGGTTTCAAAAGTGAATCCTGACATAACCGATTAAATCACCAACAAAGCACTGGATGGGATTTTCAAAATGATTACTGTCGAAGAAAAAAATATCAGAACCAATTTAAATGCCAAAACTTCAGATATATTGAAAAAGGTTTTTGCTTTGCAAGACAAAAAATAATTACAATCAACTCCTAAATCATAGAGTTGTATGTATTATTCTTAAAATTCAAGAAGAAAACTTAACGTATATACAACAAAGTAATAACAAAATCTTAACAGCATAACACTTGCTTATGTATGACCTTTGCAAGGTAATAAACTGGTTATTTATTATTTTGGTTTTGGTTAGTTAAAGAATTGCCTGCATTTATAATGCAGGCATTTTTTTATTTAGCGGTATTTATAAAAGAAAGTACTGCATCATTAAAAGCATTAGGTTGCTCTACATTTACTACATGTCCACACTTTTCTATCACAAATAGTTTAGAAGATTTATAATGATTCTCCACCACTTTCCGAACCGATGGTAAGAACATATAATCCTCCTCACCCATAACATAAAGCGTAGGGATATTCAATTCGACCTGACGAAACCATTTGAGAACCGGATTAATCTCGGCAGTGAGTTTAAACCATTTGATAAACTCTTTTTGATATAATTTTTTGGCCTCGTTTATAAAAAGCACACGGGATTGCTTGTGACTTTTTTTAGGCATGATGACAAAAGCAAAAAACTTATATAGAACCAAATAAGGCAAAACATACTTAAACATATTTCCCAATCGCATCAGTACTTGAGAACGGAAATTCATTTTTAGAATAGCCCCGCCAAGAATCATACTTTGAACCCGTTCCGGATACATTTCTGCTAATTGTCTGATGAGTATGGTACCTAATGAAATTCCCACAAAATGTGATTTTTTTATTTTAAGAAAGTCTAGAACCTCCAGAATATCATTGGCCAAAGCCGAAAAAGTATAGTGCTGCTTGAAAGCCGTTTTCAAAGTAGGTTTTGATTCTCCGTGACCACGCAAATCCAATAACAATACATTATACTGCTTTTTGAAATCGCGTATTTGTTTGAACCAGATAGAAGAACTTCCGCCCGCACCATGCACAAAAGTTACCCACTGATTGGTGTTTTTATTTTCGTAAATGGTGTAATTAATCACGTTTTTATTTTTTGTAAAAATAGGATTTTAATTTTAAATCTCAATCTTAACATATATTAATGCTAATTTAACAATTGTAAAACGTAAATTTGCAAAAAAGTTACACCGATGATTGGATTATTGAAAGAGAAAAGTGAAATAGAAAAGCTTAAAAGAGAATATCAGATGTTTGCTGAACAAAATTTTGAAATAGAAAAAAACACTTTAAAGACAAACCTTGCTAAGGAAGAATTAGTTTTGGAAGAATGTGAACTATAAATTTTGATGTATTTTTTTAAAATAGTCAAACGCTTTTAGCAAGCGGCTTCCATACCAAGAAAACATTTCACCATCTACAAACGCTGTTTTTGCATGATGGGTATAACGGCCTATTTCAAAAGCATCTTCTTCCTTGAAAGGATAAGGTTCTGAGGATAGAAAAACCAAATCCGGATCACCTTCTAATCGCATTTTTTTGAGTTCGATTTCTGGGTAACGCGATTTATTTTCATAGATATTCTGAAAATGATTTAGCTTCAGTAATTCATTGATGAAATTATCCGAACCAGCGACCATAAAGGGGTTTTTCCAAATGAAATATGCTGCTTTTTTTACGGGTATATCTTTGACGAAGTTTTTAAAATCGCTCAGTGCAAAAGCCAATTTATCGTTCCATTTCTGGGCTTCGGTTCTGCAATTGAATAGCTGGCCAAAGTCAGTAATCATTTGAGAATTATCTTCAATCGTAATAATATCCGTCACCCATACCGGACAAATTTTACGCAATTCCTCCACAATTTCCTGTGTATTTTCCTCTTTGTTACAAATGATGATATCGGGTTGCAACAATCTAATTTTCTCAAAATGAACTTTCTTGGTTCCGCCAACGATTTTCTTCGTTGCTTTAAAATGATAGGGATGCACACAGAATTTGGTAATCCCAACAATTCGGTCTTCCAAACCTAAATCATACAGCAATTCTGTTTGTGAAGGAACTAATGAAATAATGCGTTTTGGCGATGTTTTAAAAGAATGGGATGTCCCGAGTTGATCGATTAAAGTTTTTTGTTTCAAGTTTCAAATTTAATGTTGAGTAAATCTAATCAAAAATTATATTTTTAAACCATTAAGAAATTTAGAAATTAAGGCTTAAAAAATTTAACGGTAAAGTTTTTGATTCAAATCTTAGCGCAAGCTTAATAAAACTTAATTTCTTAATGGTTTAAAATGAAGCATGATTGAATTCAAATATTTTATAAAAACCCAAAAACTTTAAACGTTAAACGTCAAACTCATAATTTGTTCCATTTCCTGTTGTATGTTCAACGCTTCGGCTCTTGCTTTTTCAACAAAATCAGTTCCGTTTGAGGCATAAATAATGGCTCTTGAAGAATTAATCAGTAATCCTACGTTCGCATTCATACCGTATTTACAAACTTCAGATAAGCTTCCTCCTTGGGCGCCCACTCCAGGAACAAGCAAGAAACTATCAGGGACAATTTTACGAATTTCAGTAAAATATTCGGCTTTCGTAGCACCTACAACATACATTAGGTTTTCGCTGTTTTTCCACGTTTTAGAGGTTTCTAATATGTGCTTGTACAATTCTTTAGCTCCGCTCCGTTCGACTTCGCCTCGGGTTCCACCTACGTTTAAGGTTTGAAAATCAAACGCACCTTCATTCGAAGTCAAAGCCAACATAATCGTATGTTTATTTTCGAAAGCTAGAAATGGTTCCACCGAATCCTTCCCCATATAAGGAGCAACAGTAACGCTGTCAAAGTTTAAATCTTCAAAAAAAGCTTTAGCATACATTGAAGATGTGTTTCCAATATCACCACGTTTCGCATCGGCAATTGTGAAAATATCCGGATAGGTTGAATTAATATAATTGATTGTTTTTTGCAACGACATCCACCCTTTTATTCCATAGGCTTCATAAAAAGCAGTATTGGGCTTGTAAGCTACGGCTAAATCGTGGGTAGCATCAATTATCGCTTTATTAAATTCGAAAATAGGATCTTCCAGTTCTAATAAATGGGGTGGAATTTTATTTAAATCAACATCGAGTCCTACCGCTAGGAATGATTTCTTGATTTTGATTTGGTCGATAAGTTGTTGTGTAGTCATTATTTAAATTATGAGCTGCAAATTTATGAAAAAAACCCCAAAAGGACTGGCGGTTTTATAACTTAAAAATAAGTGAATATACTATATTTTACTGCAATTCATTTTTTTTAAATCGGTACTGCAATAGATTGACAGAACAGATGCTGAAATAGTATTTTCGCCTCAAAAGAACTTGATTCTTAAATAAATAAGAGTAACTTATCTAATAAAAATGAATTTATATAACAAATAAAACCAAAAGATATACCATCTTTGCAGTATTAATCTAACAAAATATAAACCATGAAAAAAATTATTTTATCAGCAACTTTAATTGCGACTACGATTTTGTTTGCAAACCCAAAAGAAAAAAAGGAGCCAACAACAATTTCACAACAACAAAAAATTAAAATTAGCAAAACAACAAATAAAACGGTGTATTTCTGGGAAATAAACACACCAACTGGTTATGCAAGTGGTTATACTTTTTCTGAAGCTAAAGCAAAAAAAGCAATACAATTAATGGCAACAAATGACATAGTAACCTATAGAATTATTGAAGCCTATAAAAGTTTATAAAAAAAGACCATGCTAGATTAGGTAGCATGGTCTTTTTTCTTTTTATTCCAAAATCTATTTTCTTTAAAAAACTTCGCTTGCTTCTTTCAATTTTTCCATGTTGTTTACTAACGCTAACTCATCAACAATTTTCTGAATGTCACCATTCATGATGTTTCCTAAATCATATAACGTCAAACCGACACGGTGATCCGTTACACGACCTTGTGCGTAATTGTAGGTACGAATTTTAGCAGATCGGTCACCAGAACTTACCTGAGACGTACGTGTTGTTGCATCTTCCGCTTGTTTTTTAGCTAATTCCTGTTCGTATAAACGGGAACGTAAAACGCCAAATGCCTTGTCTTTATTTTTATGTTGTGATTTTTGATCCTGACATTGCGCCACCAATCCGGTTGGAATGTGCGTCAAACGAACCGCTGATTTGGTTGTATTTACCGATTGTCCACCTGGTCCTGACGAACAGAAGAAATCCACACGTACATCATTCATATCAATTTGAACATCAAATTCCTCTGCTTCCGGCAATACCATAACAGTCGCTGCTGATGTGTGAACACGTCCCTGCGTTTCCGTTTGCGGTACACGTTGTACCCGGTGAACGCCCGCTTCAAACTTCAAGGTTCCGTAAACATCCTCACCGGTAACTTCAAAAATCACCTCTTTGAAACCACCCGAAGTTCCTTCGTTCATATCCACAACAGATGTTCTCCAACCTCTGTTTTCACAATATTTCGTGTACATACGGAATAAATCCCCTGCAAAAATACTCGCTTCATCCCCACCCGTTCCGGCACGAATCTCCACCATTACATTCTTTGCATCTTCCGGGTCTTTAGGAATCAACATAAATTTGATTTCTTCCTCTAATTCCGGCAATCTTTCTTTCGCTTCATCAAGTTGCATTTTGGCCATTTCGGTCATATCTGCATCACTGTTATCCGCAATTATTTCGTTTGCTTCATCCATATTTGCCATGAGAAGCACGTATTCATCGCGCTTTTCAGCCAAAGCTTTCAAAGTTTTATACTCTTGATTCAATTGCACATAACGCTTCTGATCCGAGATTACATCCGGCTGAATAATCAAATCCGATATCTCATCGAAACGTTGTTTTACTATTTGAAGTCTATCTAACATTTTCTTAGTCCTTTATTTAGAGTGCAAAATTACGAAAAAAGTATTCAGTTTGCAAGGTTCGTTTTTGGTGTATTCCTTGCTGCGAAAAACTTTTACCTACATAAGAGATAGCTTCATCAGCAAGAACACAAAAAACACTTAAAAAACTTGAATTTTCAAACCTTACACATTAAACTTTTTCAGAAGCTATTCCTGCTATCCGCTTTATCTTTTCCTTGCTAAAGAAGCAAGAAAAAGGATGCCGCTGCTATCAGGGCTAGGGCATTTTATTTAAAATTGCGTTTTGAGGTTTCCCGTAAAGTTCTTCACATAAAAGGAATTAATTTTGGGAGATAATTATTTCAGTTGTCACTTATGGTATTTAAAAAATGTACATTTGATAACAATCAAGTACGAAACAAAACATCAATTATTCACCAAAAATAAGTAGTAATAATATAAATAATAACGTATTAAATTACTTGTAATTATTATAAAAATATCTCAAAACATCATGAATGAAATCCAAAAGCTTAGAATTAAAAGCGCTATGATATTTTATGAACTTGAAAGTTCATTAGGAAATTATGTTATAGAAAATGAAATTTTAGATAATATTTCTGATAAAAGTAAAAAATCAATATTAAAAAGAGACATTCAAAACTACAAAGGATCAAATGACGACATATCATTTTTAGTAGAGTCTAGTTACTTAGACGAGGTATTCAATTTGGCAATTGACGTTACCGCAGGAACATCGCTAAATAAGCATATGATTGATTTAAAAGACTTATGTACATATTTAGGAATTTTTGATATTCGTAACGCAATAAGCCATCCTAACAGGCCTTTTCCTGATTCTTATTGGTTTAAATCGGCTACGATAGCTAGCGACCCTTTAATTGAAAAATTAGGATTAGAAAAAGTTAGACAAGCATTAAATGCCGCGCTAGCTGAAAACCTACATTCACCTCCGGAGGATTGGTACAATGATGTAAAATGGGCTATTCCTAATAATTTACCAAATTCATTTGACCACGAAATAACAGGCCTTTTAGGTAGAGATAAGGAATTTAAAGACTTATATTCAACTATCTCTAAAGTAAGAAATAATCTTATTGCTGTTGTCGCTCCTGGTGGAATTGGTAAAACAGCATTAATTCTTCAATTTTTGAAAGAATTAAGCCTCACACCCACATTTAGTAAACAAATCAGTTCGATAGTTTTTTGCACACTCAAAAATGAAAGACTTACTGCAGATGGAATCGAACAAATTGAAGCTATCAACGGAATTGACCAAATAAAGGAATCTCTTTTATTAGATTTAAATATTTTATATGACAATTTTAACTTTGTTTCCTTCGATGACGCGTGTGACAAACTAGAAAACGAAAAAGTTTTAATTTGTATTGACAACCTTGAAACTCTTTTAATGAATTCACAAAATGAATTCATAGATTTTAATCAATCATTACCTCAACAATGGCGTGTAATAGTTACATCTAGAATATCCGTTGATTCTGCAACAACAGTTCCATTAGAACCCTTAGTAAAAAGGCACGCTATTAACTTAGCAAGAAACTACTTTAGAAAGCGAGGTGTGCAAAATACTGAACAACTAACACTTGAAAACATTGCAGAAATGGCAAATAATAATCCATTAGCAATAAGATTAACAATTGACTTATTCAACAAAGGTGTAGATATTTCAAAATCAATTAACCAATCGCAAAAAAACATAGCTTTATTTTCCTATAAAAATTTAATAGAATCACTAAATCAGAACTCTATTGCAATTCTTGAAGCAACATACATTTTAACTGAATCTACAAAAGTAGAACTTACTGAATTTTTACATTTTAGCAATGAAGAGGTCTCTGAATCAATAAACGAACTTTCAAAAACTAGTTTAATTTTTAGAGCAACTAATGACTTTGGCATCGAATCATATAAATTAAGTGATTCAATTAGAGACCTATTACTAATTAATCCCAAAAACATAGAAGTAAGATCTAAAATATCTGAAAGTTTAAAAAAATTAAAGGAAAAAATTCAACTTCAAAAATCAAGAGACGAACAATCAGGAATAACAGAATTCGAAGAAAATTATATTGAAGATCGAACTGATAGATCAACCTTTGCACTAATTGTTGATTTAAACAAATATTTTACAACAACAAAAAACCACAACGAGCTATCTAGCTTAAAAACACGCTTCACTGATTTACTTGGTTATAATTCTAAAGACAATCAATTAAAATACCACTATTCTCGTGTTTTAAAAGAACTTTCAGATAAGCCAGGTGAGTTAAAAGTACTTGAACAATCACAATTAATCAATCCTAATTCTCCAAGAACTATAATAGCAATTGGCAAGCATCACTTTTATAATGGCGACTATCCCATTGCTATTGAGGTATTTAATCAACTACTTGAAAAAAAGTATGATAATCCAAATATTTCATCTCGTAGTTTTAGCCATACACTTACAAAATTAAATCTACTTTGTTTATTGTATTTAAATAAATATGACAAAATTCTTGAAATTACCAAAAATTGGGAAACCGAACAAAATTGGCGAACAATTTATGGAACGTATAGAGCTTCAACATACAAAAGACAATCGGAGCAACTTAAAGGCAACTTAACTAAAAGAGAACTGGTAATTTCTAATTCACTTGATACATTTGACCTGCTTTTCAGAGACAAAGATTACCCAATATTTGCATGTATAGAAGCAAATAAAATAATAAAAGAATTTGATTTTGTTTTAAATAATGATTATTCACAATCAATTACTTCCAAATATGCAACATTTATTTCAAAACATTATTTCAATATAATATCACAATTAAGAGGAGAAAGTATAGAGTCAAAAGAATCAAAAGAACTTCTAGATAAAATCTATAATGCTAATATAATTTCAAACCCGTTACATTCAGTAGGATGGTATTCTGAAAAACACATCACAACTTATGATCAAGAACATATAAATGAATTGATTTCAGAGGGCTACATCATTGTCGAAGTATATAATATACCCGAAAAAGATAAAGGTTTATCAAACTTTATCTTTGCAAAAGACAATAATGAAAACCAGTTCTTTTTAGTTGTGGCTAATTACAAAGGCGGTTGGAATGGTTGGGGATTTATCGAAATCGGAACAAAATTAGCCATTAAACATAACATCGCCCCTTATGAGAATGAGAAAGCAACACCAGCAACTGAAATTGTCGAAATTGATCAATATTTAATTTAACAAAAAAACGCTACCACACGAATCCTTTCGTGTGGTTCGCATAGTAAAAACAAGATTTCTAAATCTGCTACCCCGCTGGCGCGAGCGTCCCGTTCGTGAACACAAACATAAGCACATACATTATAAATTCTAAACGGCATGAGCAGGACGCTCGCGCTAGCATTTGAACACCCCGATCGCTCTGATATGCACAATCGTTCGCGCAGTCTTGCAAACTTTGACCCGACCTCTCTAATATCCAGAATCGCTCGCCCCGATCGGTCGGATATCTACACCCCGCTGGCGCGAGCGTCCCGCTCGTGAACTCAAACAAAAGTAAAGACACTATAAATTGTAATGGGCACGAGCGGGACGCTCGCGCTAGCCTTTACTGAAAAACACTGTGATCGATACCCCGATCGCTCTGATATGCACAATCGTTAGCGCATTCTATGATAAAAAACAAGTAAAAATTTAAAAATTAACAGGCAAATTTATATGTATTTATGTAGGGAGTTTGTCTGTTAATTACAGAGAAAACCCGATCGCTCGGATATCTATAATAGTTAGCCCCAGATCGCTCGGATATTAACAATTGATAGCGCAGAATTGCATTCTGTGCCCATAAACAAGGGCAGTTAAAACAAGTCAGAAAGTTATAAAAACATCCGATCGCTTAGATATCCACAATCGTTAGCGCAGTTTTGCAAACTGTGCCCACAACAATGAGCAAGTAAAATAATAGACCAACTGGATGGGATTGCTTCGTTCCTCGCAATGACTTAATCCTACCCGTTCCCCCGCTGGCGCGAGCGTCCCGCTCGTGAAGTCAAACAAAAGTAAAGACACTATAAATTGTAATGGGCACGAGCGGGACGCTCGCGCTAGCCTTTACTGAAAAACACTGTGATCGATACCCCGATCGCTCTGATATGCACAATCGTTAGCGCACTTTTGCAAACTGTGCCCACAAAGGAAGCAAATAAAATAATAGATAAACTGCAAAGGATTGCTATGTTCCTCGCAACGACTTAAACAAGTTGCTCGGAAATAAACCCGATCGCTCTTGTAACCACAATCGTTAGCGCAGTTTTGCAAACTATGCCAACAACGAGAAGGAAATAAACAATTGATAAACTAAGTGAGATTGCTTTGTTCCTCGCAATGACTTAAGCAAACTGGTATAAGCTTTCTCCTCACGAACGTAAACAGATGAAAATGCATTAGTATTGGTATTTCGCATTATTAAAGCGCTTGTTTTGGCTTTTGCTGATCTTTTTTTTTCGTTATTATGGAAGTAAAACGAAATCTTTAGCCCTGATGGTAGCGGCATCCTCGAAGCGTAGCGCAGAGATACAGCGGACAGCAGGACGATTCGTTCTTGAAAAGACTATTAGTTCTGCTCCTTAAAAAACAACGCTCCTACCCGTTTATAACTCCTATTGATTTCATTTTAATACCCGATTGCTCGGATATCCACAATCATTGCCGTAATTTTGCAAACTGTGCACACAACGAGCAGCAAATAATAGGAATGAGATTATGTCGTTCCTCGCAATGACTTAATTCAGTCGCCCACAAATAAAACCATCTAAAATGAAAAAGATTCTTATTATATTTTCAATAGTTACATTCTTTGTTTCTTGTAAAGAAACAACTAGCAAAAAAGCGGCTGAAGTTAAAAATCAACAAGTTGACAGCACAGCAAATCAAGTGATAGAAGTTGCTGCGTTCAAAGGGCAACAAGTTACCGGAGTCACACTTACTGATGCCGGGCGTATTTTTGTAAACTTTCCGAGATGGAGAAAAGGGGTTGATGATTCCGTCGTGGAAATAACAAATACGACCGTTCAAAAAAGCTATCCCGATGAAAATTGGAATTCTTGGGAGATTGGACAGCCAGTTGTGGCCAACAAATTTGTTGGAGTGCAATCAGTAGTTGCCTTTGAAAACCAATTATATGTTTTAGACACCAGAAGCCAATTATTCGAAAATGTATTGGATGCGCCTCGTCTTTTTGTTTTTGATCTAACAACTGATAAATTAGTTAAAACCTATATTTTAGATAAAAACAGCTACCACCCTGATTCTTATATCAACGATCTTAGGATAGATAAAAAAAGTCAAAAAATCTATCTTACTGACTCAGGAAACTCTGGTATTGTCATCATAGACATTAAATCAGGTCGTTCCAGAAGAGTTTTAGACAACCACAAATCAACAGCTGCCGAACAAAACTTTTTAACATTTGGAGATAAAAAATGGAAAAATACCATTCATTCTGATGGAATAGCCTTAGACACTGTAAACGACCGACTTTATTTTCATGCCCTTACAGGATACAGCCTCTATTCAATTGCAACAAATATGCTTGACTCTAAAGATGAAAAAAGCATGGAAGAAAGTGTTCGATTTGAGGCAAAAACTGCCGCACCAGACGGCATGCTATTTGACGACAACGGCAATTTATATTTTGCCGATTTAGAAAATAATAAAATCCAGTATCGAAAACCAGATGGCAGTATTCACACTTTGGTAGAAGGTGATAAAATAAAATGGGCAGATACATTTAGTATATTTAACAACTACTTGTATTTTACAAACTCAAGAATAAATGAGGTTACAGCTGATATTTCAAATTTGACTTTTACTTTAAACAAAATCAAATTAGCCAAATAATAAAAAAAGTTTCTTAACAAATAAAGCATTTGTAACGGATACAAAGTTTACCGATTTGAAACAATCGTTTATAGTTTCAATCTATGATATAAAATGGGTTTTATTTTTCGGACCCATTTTTTTTATCAAAAAAAATAAGTTTCACAACTTTCACTACTTACAATGGCACAGCAATAGTTGTGCAAAAATGGAATTGAATGTCAACAGCAAAAAAAGATGCCAATCGCTTCGAGATCCACAGTCGTCAGCGCAGTATTACTTCGCCCGATCGCTCGGATATTCACAATCGTTAGCGCAGAATTGCATTCTGTCCCCATAAACGAGGGTAGTATTATAAATGGTAAATAGCGTCATGCCACATAAATTCGGATGAATAAACGTGGGTTTACATATTGTAGAGATTACATGCAAGTTATCTCCAACTTCTCATCCAATCCTCTCATCCAATCCTCTCATTTGCACTTAAAGCGCAGTAAACATTGACTTTGTAAATTTAAAAAAAGCAGAATAAAGCACTTAAAACAATAAATACTCGTTTACTTGAAAGCCATGTTTTCAACTAAGAGCTAACCTCTAATGGTTGCTAGCAAATCATGTGGATAACCTAAAGAAACGGCACTTAGCTCATCTAGTTTTATAATATGATCAGCAGTTAATTGAATAGATGTCGCTTTTAATCCCTCATTAAAATGATGAATTGTACGTGCTCCAACTATTGGAAAGGCTCCTTTCGATAAAACCCAAGCTAAGGCAACTTGGCCAGGAGTAGCATCAAGTTCTTCTGCAATGATAAAAAGTTGATCCAAAATTGTTTTTGTATTCTCATTTTCTTGGTAACCAGAAGTTGAAGTAAGAGTTATGCGTCCAGTTTCACCTTTTCTGTACTTTCCTGTCAGCAAGCCACCTGCTAACGGTGAATAGGTCATTGTACCTAAACCAAATTGTGCAGCCATAGGTATAAATTCACGATCTGCAGTACGCTGTAATAAGTTATATTCAATCTGAATCGCAGTTAATTTTGTTGAACTGGCGACAGTGGCCGCTTTCCATGCAGGGAAGTTTGCTAAACCTGTATATAAAACTTTTCCGCTATATACCAAATCTTCCAAGCCTCTTACAATTTCATCAAGCGGCGTTACGCCATCATCAAAATGCGGCATATAAATATCAATGTAATCTGTCTTTAGTCGTTTCAAGCTTGATTCTATTGCTTGCCGCATCGCTTTTCGATGATTTCCAAAATTACTGATTTTTGGATCTGCTTCACTACTTCGTGTGTATTTGGTACAGATAATGAAGTTATTGCGTTGATTTTCAATAAATTTACCGACCACTTCTTCGGATTCGCCAAGTTGGTATTGATCGGATGTATCTATAAAATTCCCTCCTGCATCTGCATAAGCAGTTAATATTTCCTTGGCTTCCTCGGGATTTGTTCCGAAACCCATTCTCGTTCCAAAATTGGCTGTTCCTAATATAATCTCACTGGAATATAGACCTGTGCTTGTTCCAAATAACTTATGTTTCATAATATTCTGATTTTTATAATGCAAAATTAACGATAGCTACTAAAACATACAAGTACGGCTAAATTTAGCTATATTCAGAATTACATTTTTATAGCCTATATTTGATAATTAATTTAATTTGTGATGTACAAAATAAATACCAGTTTCTCTTGATTGTGCGCTGCATTTATTTATGGAAATAAGTAATGGGAAATGGAACATTAGCTTGGTTTGGTGTGTTTATTCAGGAATAAAGCGCCCTGGTAAACTGCAGCGAAAAATGCATAAAGCATCTCGAAGGGTTTTGGATACACAACTAAATCAGTTAATAAATCATGGTATTCTAACGAAAATCACTTATGATGAACGTCTTTTAAAAGTCGAATATGAACTGACCCTTTTCGGAAAAACAGTAATCTTTGTGGTCACGGATTGCAAATCCCCATAAACGAGGGCAGATAAAACAGGTCAGAAAGTTATAAAAACATTAAAAAACCAAACTGATGAAATTACTACTTACAACCTTAATTTTAATATTCAATCTGACTATATTCGCGCAATCGAATGCATTTATTGGTGATTACAATTCTACTTTTAGCACCGAAGTAGATCATTTAATTGAATATAAATTGACCTTACACCAAGATGGAACATTTTTATTTCATTCCTATTCTAAAATCAAAAACGGATTCCTACCTGAAGTAAATAAATACGGAAAAGGAAAATGGACTGCGAAAGACAACGTAATTACTTTTTCTTCGAACAAACAAGAAGACTTTGATGAAAAATACACATTGAATTTTAAAAATTCCAAGGCGAGATTTGTCGCTAAAAATCCTAGAGATAAAAGTGACCGCATCATCAAGACCAAACTTACATTTGTAGAGTTCGAAATTCCCTGGGTGCAAAGACTGGATTTTTTTAAAATATAAATAGGCAGTACAAATCCCCTACTAGCATTCGTTTGCGACGACTGCCAATTGTATTTTTTTATTTGATCTTTAAATAATTTCAAAAAATGAGTTGCAGCACTCCAGATTCATAAAAAAAAGTCCCCGCTGGCGGGAGCGTCCCGCTCGTAAAGGTAATCAGAATCATCTATCCATTCATTTTTCGTTGTAGACACAAGACACTATTGTGTTCACGAGCGAGACGCTCGCGCTAGCCTAAAAACAGGGAAAATAAAACTCAAGTTACAGAAAATGGAAAATAAATTGAAAATAAATTTATGATTGAACAATATTAAGATAATCCCAATGGTGCCCCCTTTGCAACGAGTACCAATTTTAATTTAGAGCACAATTATAGCGTTTTCAACGCGGTTTTTTAATACTTTTATAAAACCAAAACCTCCTTTATTTTTTAAAAGTTAATAAAAATGAATCCCAAAGTTGATGATTTTATAAGCAAGGCCAAAAAATGGCAGCCCGAAATAGAGCAATTGCGACTTTTGCTGCTCGATTGCGGACTAATCGAAGAGTTTAAGTGGCGAAATCCTTGTTACACTTTTCAAAGAAATAACGTTGCTCTTATAGGTAGTTTTAAAGAATACTGTGCGCTTAGTTTTTTCAAAGGGACTTTGTTACAAGACAGCAATGGACTTCTAAGTAAACCGGGAGAAAACAGTCAGGCCATGCGCTTCTTTAAGTTTACGAATTTGGAAGAAATCACAGAACTGAAATCCATCATAAAAAACTATATTTATGAAGCCATTGAAATTGAAAAAGCGGGCTTGAAAGTAATTTTCAAAAGCAATACAGCACTTGAATTGATAAAAGAATTGCAAATTGCTTTAGACAAAAACCTTTCTTTAAAAATAGCTTTTAAAGCCTTAACACCGGGACGACAACGAGCCTACAATCTGTATTTTTCGGCTGCCAAACAATCCAAAACTCGGGAAACGAGAATAGAAAATTACATTCCACGAATTCTTGACGGAAAAGGATTCAACGATTGCATTTGTGGGTTGTCTAAAAAAATGCCCAACTGCGACGGTTCACACAAATACATTCGAGGAGAAAATAAATAACAAGCTACAGCATTTTTTGATTTGGTAATTCTGAAAAGGGAACGGAATCAATAGCGCTGATGGAAGCGGCATCCTCGCAGCGTAGCGCAGATATACAGCGGACAGCTGGACCGTTCGTCCCTGAAAAAACCATTCGTTCTGCTCCTAAAAAATAGCAACCCCCACCCGTTCATAACTCCTACCGATTTCTTTTTAATACCAATTTCTAAATTCCTAATTTGCGCCCTTAAATTAGAAGGAGAAAATGAAGGTCTGTATTGCCGAAAAACCAAGTGTAGCCCGCGAAATCGCATCCGTTTTAGGAGCTAATACCAAACACGATGGGTATTACGAAGGCAATGGCTATGCTGTAACCTATACCTTTGGACATTTATGTACCTTAAAAGAACCTAACGATTACAAACCCCACTGGAAAAGTTGGGATTTGAACAACCTGCCTATGCTTCCCGAGAAATTTGAAACCAAAGTGGTCGGAAATTCGGGTATTCAAAAGCAATTCAAAATCATAAAAAGCCTGTTTGACAAAGCGGAATTGGTCATCAACTGCGGGGATGCCGGGCAAGAGGGAGAACTCATTCAGCGCTGGGTGATGAACGAAGCCCAGTACAAAGGCGAAGTAAAACGCTTGTGGATCTCATCACTAACCACCGAAGCCATCAAAGAAGGTTTTGAAAACTTGAAACCATCCGCCAACTACGATAATTTATACTACGCCGGATTTTCCAGAGCTATTGGCGACTGGTTGCTGGGTATGAATGCCACGCGTTTGTACACCGTAAAACATGGCGGATACAAGCAAGTATTGTCTATCGGAAGGGTACAAACCCCAACCTTGGCCATGGTCGTGGACCGATTTAAGGAAATTGAAAATTTTAAACCGCAACCGTATTGGGAGTTGCAAACGGTATATCGAGAGACGCTTTTTAGTTACGAGGAAGGACGTTTTTTGAAGAAAGAAGATGGCGAAATTTTGGCCCAAAAAGTCAAAGAAAGTGATTTCGAAATAGTTTCTGTCGAAAAAAAGAATGGCAATGAGTTTGCACCTAAACTGTTTGATTTAACAGGCTTACAAGTGTATTGCAATACCAAGTTTGGCTTTACGGCAGATGAAACGCTTAAAATTGTCCAGACTTTGTACGAACAAAAAGTAGTCACGTATCCCAGAGTCGACACCACGTTTTTGCCGAATGATATTTATCCAAAAGTGGCTGGTATCCTGCAAAATTTAACCAATTATGCCGCGTTGACGCAACCACTTTTAGGAAAAAAGATTAAAAAATCGACCAAAGTTTTCAATGACAAGAAAGTAACCGATCACCATGCGATTATTCCAACGGGGATTCAAAGCAATTTACAATACAATCAGCAACAGGTGTATGACATAATTACCAAGCGTTTTATTGCCGTTTTTTATGACGATTGTTTGGTTGCCAATACCACCGTAATCGGGAAAGCCGCCGATTTAGCTTTCAAAACCACCGGAAAAGAAATCTTAAAAAAAGGCTTTCGAATAGTCTTCGAAGACCCAAACGCCAGAGAAAAAGAAGCCGATATATTACCCAGTTTTGTTGTAGGCGAAAAAGGGCCACACGAACCCTCGTTTCTAGAAAAGGAAACCAAGCCACCCAACCAGTATACGGAAGCCACTTTATTGCGCGCCATGGAAACTGCGGGCAAACAGGTGGACGATGAAGATTTACGCGAATTGATGAAAGAAAACGGTATTGGGCGTCCATCCACACGAGCTAATATTATCGAAACGCTGTTTAAACGCCAATACATTGTTCGGAACAAGAAACAGGTATTGCCAACGCCAACGGGAATTCAGCTGATTGATACCATTCAAAATGATTTGGTAAAGTCGGCTGAACTTACGGGTTCCTGGGAAAAGCAGTTGAAAGATATTGAAAAAGGAATCTTTACCGCCAGTTCGTTTATTCGTAACATGAAACGCATGGTAGAAGCCTTGGTGTATGAAGTACGAAGCGAAACCAGAGGCGCCAATATTTCGCATGTAGGAAGCGTTCAAAAAGTAGTGGCTAAAGTTGAGAAAAAGAAAGCGGCAGGAATTTTGGCGGAAGCCTGTCCGAAATGTAAAAAAGCGACACTCATCAAAGGAAAATCTTCTTATGGGTGTGGCGATTATAAAGCAGGTTGCACATTTCTATTGCCCTACACTTTTGCGGAGAAAAAAATATCCGAGAACCAATACTTGCGATTGCTCCAAAAAGGATCTACCGTAAACTTGAAAGATTTTAAAACCGATTCCGGTGTTGTGGAAGGTTTGCTTCGGTTTGATGAGAATTTCCAGCTCAAATTAGAACCTAAGAAAACGGAGGCGAAAGCCATTCCAGACGAATTAGCCTGTCCAAAATGTAAAAAAGGAACGGTTCTTAAGGGAAAAACCGCTTATGGTTGCAGTAACTATAAATTGGGATGTGATTTCAAAATTACTTTTGAGGTGGTCAGAGCAAAATTAAAAGATCAAAAACCGACTAAAGAATTGGTTTATACTATTTTGAAAGAAAGCGGAAATAATTGCTAATTTCTGATTTGGGTTAAATAAATTAGTAGATTGTCAATTTAAGAGATCTATACTATCTGAAATGCTTCGCCAGTTCGCTATCGCTCGGGTCAAAAATCGTTAATCTAAAATCAAAAATCTTTCTATTCTATTTTTTCATACTTTAGCTTTTCAAAATAAACTCAATATTTACACCAATGTTTCAAAAAACGACTCTTATACTGCTTTTGTTAGCTCTTGTTTCTTGCAAAAATTCTGATTCAAACAAAATTGAAAAAATCAAAGCAGCAAGTTGGCTTTTGGGTAATTGGGAAAACAAATCAGCAGATGGCAATCTAACGGAAAATTGGAAAAAAGTAAACGATAGTACTTTTCAAGCACAATCCTATTACATTAAAGAGAAAGATACGTTACATTTTGAAGCTATCACATTACAACAAAAAGGAGAAGAGTTGACTTATAATACAGCCGTAAAAGGACAAAACGAGGACAAACCGGTTTCTTTTAAATTGACAACTGGAACCGAGAAACAATTGGTTTTTGAAAATCCAAAACACGACTATCCTCAAAAAATCAGCTACACCCAAATTACTCCTGATAGTTTGGTGGCTAAAATTTCGGGAATGCAACAAGGAAAACCAAGTTCTGAACAGTTTTCGATGAAAAAGACCAAATAAAACATACCATTTCATATTGAAATCACAACCTTACTCTAGAAAAGCAAGGTTTTTTTATGCCTAAAATAATGAAAATCATCTTGTTAAAATATTATTTTTAATTAGTCTAAATAATACTTGTTACATAAAAATTAAATTTTATTTTTGCTTTATTCTTATTTGTTCTAAATAAGCATTAACTCATTTAATTTTTAACCATGAACTATTTAAAACAACGAATACCTCAATTTATTTTTCTCTCTTGTTTATTACTACTTTCTATACCCACCGCATTTGCCCAAAACGCCGGTAGTGTAAAAGGAACCATTTTGACTAGCGACAACAAACCAGCCGAAGGAGTTTCAGTTTCTATAAAAGGAGTTAACAAAAATACTATTGCGGATAACAATGGAACTTTTATACTAAAAAACATATCCGAAGGGGTACATAATCTAAAAATTACTTTGGTTGGGTATAATGACTTGGAGCAAGAGGTAAAAATTACTACTGGAGAAATTACTACCGTAACATTAAAACTTACCTTATCAAACAATGAGTTGAACCAAGTGGTTGTTTTAAGTAACAAAAGTGCTTTCAAAACCAATCGTGTTTCCTCAACACTTCGCTTGCAATCGCCTATTATTGAGATTCCGCAAAACATACAAGTTATAACAGGAAAACTTATTCAAGACCAACAAATTTTTGATATGCTGGAAGGGGTGACCCGCAATGTCAGTGGCGCAACAAGAGTGGAACACTGGGATAATTATGCCAATATTACAATGAGGGGCAGTCAAGTGGCCGCTTTTAGAAACGGTATGAATGTCAGTTCCACTTGGGGCCCACTTACCGAAGATATGAGTATGGTGGAACGTATTGAATTTGTAAAAGGTCCTGCAGGATTTATGCTCGCAAACGGCAACCCGAGCGGTTTTTATAATGTTGTCACCAAAAAACCAAGCGGACGAACCAAAGGCGAAGCAAGCCTAACGCTGGGAAGTTTTGATCGGTATAGAGGTACCATGGATTTTGACGGAAAACTGACCAAAAACGGAAAATTATTGTATCGCATCAATGTAATGGGCGAAAAGAAACAAAGTTATCGTGATTTTGATTTTAATGATCGCTACACATTTGCTCCTGTATTTAAATATTTGGCAACCGATAAAACAGCCATTACACTGGAATACACGCAGCAATTTTCCAAAGTAAATGCAGTAGGCGCCAATTATGTTTTTTCACACCGAGGATATGCTGATTTACCAAGAAGTTTTTCTACATCAGAAGCTAATTTAGATCCTACAAAAATGACAGAAAGAAATATTCTTGCCATTTTAGATCATAAAATAAGTGATAAATGGAAGTTTACTGCTCAAACATCCTATCTTAATTACCAACAAGAAGGAATGTCATTATGGCCCACTGGCTTTGACCCAACCAACGATGCAATTCTTAAACGTGCTGGGGGAAATTGGGATATTTTAGGAAAAATATATGTTGGACAAGCTTTTGTAAATGGTGAAGCTACAACAGGATCAGTTACCCACAAAATACTATCGGGATTGGATTTAAGTGACAAAACATTTTTTCATGACTGGTCACAATATTTTACTATGCCAGATTTAGACATCTACAATCCGGTACATGGAACACTGGCTGCTTCCCCTACTTTCGACAGAAGTAAAAGACTGGAAGATAGAGGCGTAAAATACCAGAACAGTTACAAAGCACTCTATGTACAGGACGAATTGGGTTTCTTTGACAATAAACTTAGATTAACATTGGCAGGAAGATATACGATACTTAAAGCGTATAATGTTTACTCTGGTGGGACCAAAAATGAAAAATTCACACCAAGAGTTGGTTTGAGTTATTCTATTGATAAAAACACGGCTGCCTATTTTGTAAACGACCAATCTTTTAAAGAGAACTACGGTACGAACTGGCAAGGCCAATCTTTTAAACCTGAAACTGGGGGAAATATAGAATTTGGTTTAAAAAGAGACTGGTTGAACGGAAAATGGAATTCAGTTGTTTCGGTTTACCAAATCACCAAAAATAATGTACTGACATTAGATCCCGAACATTCCTCCGGAACGCAACAATTCAGTAGAGAAAGCGGACAACAAAAAACAAAAGGTTTTGAGGTCGATATTAGAGGCGAAATCTTCAAAAACTTAGACCTTATTGTTAACTACGCCTTTACTGAAGGAAAAACAACCAAAGATACTGATCAATCACTTGTGGGAACTCAAGTTGCAGGAACTACAAGACACATCCAAAATGCCTGGTTGAATTATAAAATAGATCGAGGAACGCTAAATGGAGTTGGTTTTTCATTAGGATACCAATACCAAGTAAAAAGAGCACCATGGTATATTTCGCCTGATAATAGTGGCATGCTTCCAGACTATTTCCGATTGGACGGAGGAGTTACATACCAAAAAAACAAAATAGCAGTCAACCTTGTTGTCAATAATATCTTGAACAAATACTTGTATTCTGGAGGATATTATAGCTATAGCGATATGTATTACTGGCAAGCAGAAGCGGGAACCAACATGCGCTTATCTGTTGCGTATAAATTTTAGAGTTAGTTTGTTTAACTAAACTCCTCATTTCGGTGGGGAGTTTTATCCATTTTTAATGAAAAATAATTTAAAAAAAGGAATTGGAAAAATACACTTATGGCTTGGTTTATCATCGGGCATAATCGTTTTTATAATTGCCTTAACCGGTTGTTTGTATGCTTTTCAAGAAGAAATACAAAATATCACTGAAGAATATCGCTTTGTAAAAGAGCAGGATGTTGCTTTTTTACCTCCATCAAAATTAGCTGTAATTGCTCAAAAAGAACTTCCTGATAAACTGCTTCATGCGATAAAATACTACGAAAAAAATAATGCGGCTGAAGCTGAATTTTTTCATTATGAACCCACCTATTACTATACAATTTTTATAAACCCGTATACAGGACAAGTTTTAAAAACAGTAAACAATGAGGAAGGGTTCTTTCCTTTTATATTGGACGGGCATTTCTACCTTTGGTTGCCTCATGAAATTGGGCAAACAGTTGCAGCGTCGGCGACATTAGTATTTCTGCTACTGCTAGTTTCGGGTTTAATCCTTTGGTACCCAAAAAACAAGAATGCAGCCAAACAACGCTTTTGGTTCAAATGGAAAAAAGGCACAAAGTGGAAAAGAAAAAATTATGATTTACACAACATCACCGGTTTTTATGTACTAATCATCGGAATTATTTTCGCTATTACGGGTTTAGTATGGGGATTTCAATGGTTTGCCTACTCCTATTATAAAGTATCCGGCGGTGAAAAATCGTTACTATATGAAGAACCGCTTTCGAAAATAAATGCAAAAGCAACTACTCCTACAATCGCAAACCCATTGGATAAAATCTGGTATCAAATGCAAAAAGAATATCCCCAGGCGGAATCCATTGAAATACATCCGCCAGAAAAAGCTACTTCTCCAATAGCTGCCAATGCTAATTCGGACAAAGGAACCTATTGGAAAATAGATTACCGTTATTTTGATCAATACAGCTTGAAAGAAATAAATGTTTCCCATGTGTGGGGCAGACAGAAAGATGCTAAAATTGCTGATAACCTGATGAAAATGAATTATGACATTCACACCGGAGCAATAGTAGGTTTACCGGGGAAAATATTCGCGTTCCTAGTTAGTTTATTTATTGCAAGCTTACCAATTTCTGGATTTTACATTTGGTGGGGACGAAATAAAAAAAAGAAAAATACAACAACTTCCCCAGTTTAAAACAATATAAAAAAGCATAATTAAAGAATTTAAGTAATGGCATTAAACCTTTCCGTTATTTTTATATCTAAATAAAATAATTGAAAAATCAGTAGTGCTTTTTTGAATTAAAATATGGCAGATAGGCAAAAAAAATACAATAAAATTTTCTCTTTATTAGGATAAATAATAATTGGTATTATACTATTTCTTTTTACATTTGCGTTATTTTTATTTATTCTAAATAATCAAGGTTAAATAAACCCACGTACCCTATTAATAAGAACCTTTATAAAATATTTATGAAACAGCATCTTTTTATTTCTTTGGCCTTAGTCGCTTCTTTATTTGTTAGTGCGCAGCAAAAAAACAAACTTTTGGAGCAGTCTTTTTGGAAAACAGCCCCAGATGTCAACGCAGTTAAAGCTGAAATAGCAAAAGGAAACAGCCCGTCAACATCTACCGCAAATGCTTTTGATGCAACCGTTATGGCAATTAATAATGATGCGCCTGTAGCCACTATAAAGTTTTTATTAGAACAACCCGGAAACGAAGTCACTAAATCTACACACGATAACCGCATTTATTTACACTGGGCTGCTAATAAAGGAAATATAGAAATCATAAAATACCTGATAGCTAAAGGATCAGACATAAACTTAGAAGACAGCCAAGGAACAACCCCAATTACATTTGCAGCCAATAGTGGTCAAAACAATACCGCTGTTTACGAGACTTTTTTTAAAGCTGGAATAGACCCTAATAAAAAATACAGAGACGGAGTAAACCTGTTGCTTATGGCTATCCCTTTTGACAAAGATGGTACACTTTCTACCTATTTTGTTTCGAAAGGATTGTCCCTTGCAGCTATTGATTCCGATGGTAATACTGCCTTTAATTATGCTGCAAGAACTGGTAACGTAACACTTTTAAAAACGCTATTAGAAAAAGGAGTAAAATACAATGATAATGCGCTAATTATTGCCGCACAAGGTTCCCGTAGAGAAGCAAATAATATTGAAACTTACAAATACTTGGTAGAGGAATTAAAAATTAAACCTACCGCAACGAGCAAAACAGGAGAAACTGTACTTCATTTTCTAGTCAGTAAACCAAAACAAACTGAAATCATCAATTACTTTTTAGCCAAAGGAGTAGACGCCAATAAAGCCGATAACGAAGGGAATACTCCATTAATGGTTGCTGCCGCATCCAGAGAAACTGCAGCACTAGAACTGTTATTGCCAATTGTAAAAAATAACAATCCGCAAAATAGCAAAGGAGAGTCGGCATTGACAATGGCTGTAAAGTCAGGAACTCCGGAAGCCATAACACT
Organism: Flavobacterium algoriphilum; assembly: GCF_048158655.1. Taxonomy (NCBI): domain Bacteria; kingdom Pseudomonadati; phylum Bacteroidota; class Flavobacteriia; order Flavobacteriales; family Flavobacteriaceae; genus Flavobacterium; species Flavobacterium algoriphilum. Next base: position 210,974 of record NZ_JBLNKY010000006.1, on the reverse strand, counting down.
TCTTTTGAGTAAAGGTGCTGCTGTCAACGTTGAAGACAAAGATGGAAACAACTTGGGATATTACTTAATACAGTCGTACAGACCGCAAATGGTAATGGGGAGTGGACCAGAAGCGGCTAATGCACCAAAACAACATCCTTTTGCTGCTAAAATAAAATTGCTTCAGGATAAAGGATTAAATTTAGCCACTCCTCAAAAAGACGGCAGTACGCTATACCACTTCGCAGTAGCCAAAAATGATTTAACTTTACTGAAAAAAATTGCCGATTTAAACATCGATGTAAACACAAAAAACAAAAATGGTTTAACAGCGTTGCACAAAGCAGCGATGATTTCTAAAGACGCAACCATCTTAAAATACTTAGTGTCTATCGGTGCCAAAAAAGACATTAGCACCGATTTTGACGAAAGTGTTTACGCCTTGGCAAAAGAAAATGAGTCTTTAACAAAAAATAACGTATCTCTAGAATTTTTAAAATAATATTATGACGTCAATACTAAAAATAGGCCTAACAGGTGCGTTACTATGCCTTTTATCTTTCCAAGCTGCTGCACAAAACAGTAAATACAAATGTATGCTCCAAATGTCCAACTATATGGGAGAAGGCGCTTATATTGTGGTTTCACTTGTAAACGCCAAAGGCGAATATGACAAAACGCTGTATGTAATGGGTGACGATAAAAAATGGTACAAAACCCTTAAAGAATGGCATAAATATTATTCTAAAAAACCTTCGGATATCAGTGCCAAAACAGGAGCTTCAGTAACTGGCGGTGACCGCAGTATAACCACCATAGAAATTGAAGATGCTAAAATCAATAAAGGGTATAAATTGCGTTTTGAAACAGCAGTAGAAGATCATAAATATTATACCGCTGATTTAGAAATTCCTCTTACCACCCAAGGAATTGCTGCAAAAACAGAAGGCAAAGGGTATATTCGCTACGTAAGATTAAGCAAAATATAAAATAAACGGCTTTTGCATTAAACCATATAAGTCATATAAACTTTTACAAAACGTAAAATTTATATGACTTATATGTTAAAATTTATTATAAATGACTCTTTCTTTTTGGCGTTACTCACACTTGGCTTTGGCTGTATTTTCTGCTGCATTTTTAGTGTTGGCATCCTTAACTGGTGTCATACTCGCAGTTGATGCGATACAGCAGAAAACACCGCCTTACCGAGTGGAAAATTTTGAAAAAATAACGCTGGGAGAAACCTTGCTTGTATTAAAAAAAGCCTATCCTGAAATAACGGAATTAAGTGTTGACCACAATCAATTTGTGACCCTGCAAGGTATCGATCAGGAAGATAATGATGTCAATGCCTATATTAATCCCAAAACCGGAAAAATAATAGGCACACCCGTAAAAAAAAGTGACTTTATCCAATGGACTACGGCGCTCCACCGTTCTTTATTTCTTAAAGAAACCGGGCGTTTTTTTGTTGGTTTTATTTCCTTTTTATTAGTATTGATTTCCATTTCGGGTTTCGCATTGGTTCTTAACAGGCAAAGAGGCCTTCGCAATTTCTTTTCTAAAGTCATCAAAGACTATTTTGCTCAATATTATCATGTTGTATTGGGTAGATTAGCATTAATTCCCATTCTGATAATTGCCCTTTCCGGAACGTATTTAACCATGGAAAAGTTCAACTTTTTCATCGAAAAAACAGATAAAGAAGAAAACACCGAAATGGCAGCAACCACCTCTGTTTCAAAAAAAGATACTGATTCGTCTGTATTTAAAAATACGCTTCTGGCTGATGTTCAAAAAATTGAATTTCCTTTTTCGGATGATCCAGAGGAATATTATAGCATTACATTAAAAGACCGAGAAATCGAAGTCAACCAAATCTCGGGTGCTATTGTAAGTGAAACCCCTTTCCCGATGCAAACTTTAGTATCGGATTTAAGTCTTGATTTGCATACTGGGAGAGCAAGTATTTTATGGGCGATTATTTTAGCAATAGCGAGTTTAAACATTCTGTTTTTTATCTACTCCGGTTTTGCCATGACGTTAAAGCGAAGATCGAGCCGCATTAAAAACAAACACAAAGCCGATGATAGCAAATTCATTTTGTTAGTAGGATCAGAGAATGGCAGTTCACTTCGATTTGCCAATGCCATTCATAAACAATTGCTTGCTTACGGACAAAGTGCTTACATTACTCAGCTTAATAATTATGCTGTTTTTCCAAAAGCAGAACATTTTATCGTATTTACTTCAACCCACGGACTGGGAGACCCTCCTTCTAATGGAAGTAAATTTATAGCACTGATAAACAAAACCGAACAAAAGCAAAAAATCAATGTTTCGGTGGTAGGTTTTGGTTCAAAGGCGTATCCTGATTTTTGTGGTTTTGCCCGTGAAATAGATATCTTATTGGCAAAACAGAGTTGGGCGGAACGCTTTTTAGAATTACAAACCGTAAATGACAAATCGGCTGAAGAATTTGTAGGTTGGGTAAAATTATGGCGTACCAAAACAGGAATTCCTCTTTCCTCCACCCCATCAGTATACAATCATGTTCCAAAAGGGTTGCAAAAATTGATGGTACTTGATAAAACTGCCATTTCTGATACGGAACATACTTTTTTACTCACATTACGAGCTAATATGAGCGCTAAATTTACGTCGGGTGACCTCTTGGCTATTTATCCTGCAAATGACACACGAGAACGCCTCTACTCTATCGGAAATCACAACGGCAACATACAATTAGTGGTAAAACTGCATCCTTCTGGTTTGGGTTCAGGCTATTTATATGATGTTGAACCCGGTTCGATTATAAAAGCAAGAATCCTCAAGAACGCTGCTTTTCACTTCCCGAAAAAGGCATCCAAAGTGGCGCTAATTTCAAATGGAACCGGTATTGCGCCCTTCCTGGGAATGATGGAACAAAATAAGAAAAAAACAGCCATTCATCTGTATTGTGGTTTTCGAAAAGTAACTGAAACTGTTTTAGGCCATGAAAAATTTGCTGCTGAAATGATTCAAAAACAGCAGCTTAAAAGTTTTCATGTGGCTTTATCTCGCGAAACGAACCATCATTATGTAATGGATCTAATCAAACGAGATGCTGATTTTTTCATGGATTTGCTGACACAAGAAGGCGTGATAATGATTTGCGGTTCGCTTGCAATGCAAAAGGACGTGGAATTTGCCCTTAATGAATTATGTTTTGCAAGAGCAACTATGGGAATTGCAGACTATAAAGCTAATGGACAAGTGCTGACGGATTGTTATTAAGTCCTCTCCGAAGCAGAAGGAGCCAAAACTGGATAAAATAATAATCATTAATGTTTTATATAAACATATGGATTGGTTATTGCTCTGCGTGAGTGATGGCAGTGGAGCTCTTTTTTAGGAGAGGCTTTTTTTGCCTCTCCTAAAAAAGCTGGAACGTACAGCACGACCCGAAGTTTTTACGGAGGGTCACGCCCAAATTATTTTAACACTGAATTTTATGTCTACAAAATACTTCTTTTTGCTGATTGCGATACTTTTTGTGAGTCATGGAAGTTTTGCACAAATCGTACGAAAAAGAACCACCTTACTTATGGGCGGTCGATTTGACATTACCCTTGTAGCAAAGGATTCATTATCGGCAGAACAAAACATAGACGCTGTTATTGCAGAAATTACACGAATCGAAAATTTGATATCCGACTGGAAACCGGATTCACAAGTATCTGAAGTGAACCAAAATGCGGGTATTCGGCCAGTGAAAGTGGATAAAAAAGTTTTTGAATTAACGCAAAGAGCGATTCGGTTTTCTGTAGTGACCGATGGCGGTTTTGACATCAGTTTTGCGGCAATGGATAAAATCTGGAAATTTGACGGTTCCATGACGGCTATGCCTTCGGCTGAAGCCATTCAGAAATCGGTTGAAAAAGTGGGCTATAAAAATATAATTTTGGATAGTGTTCAATCCACCATTTTCCTGAAACTAAAAGGGATGAAAATTGGATTTGGCGCATTAGGAGAAGGGTATGCCACCGATAAATGCCGGGATATGATGCTTGCAAAAGGGATTAAAGCCGGGATTATAAACGGATCAGGAGATATGAGTACTTGGGGAAAACAGCCTAACGGGAACCCTTGGAATATCGGTATTACGAATCCTTTTCATCCTGAAAAATTTTTAGCTGTCGTTCCATTACAACAAGATGCTGTAACCACTTCGGGCAGTTATGAAAAATTTGTTGTTTTTAAGGGCAAACGCTATTCACATATCATTAATCCGGCAACGGGTTATCCAGCTACAGGCTTATGTAGTGTGACCGTTTTTGGACCTAATGCAGAAACGGCAAACGGCTTGAGTACTTCGTTAATGGTTTTAGGAAAAAAAGCAGGACTGCTTCTGCTCAATAAATACCCAGATTATAGTTGTTTAATGATTACAGACGATGGAAAAGTAGTGAAATCAAAAAACTTCCGAATTAAAAAATTTAAGGCGCGGCTTTAATTACTGTCTCCTTTAAATTGTCACAAAGACACACTAGAAAAGCCATTATCAAAAAAGCCCATTTCATACTTAAGATTTCAGAAATAAATTTAACCATTGGCGGTGCAAAAAACCCAAGATATCCAATAGTAGAAATAGAGGTAAGTACATTGCCATTACTCAAGCCTTTTGATTTTCCAGCGATACTAAAAATCAATGGAACTACTCAGGAAACACCTATCCAAATCCTGAAACGAAAAAAACACTGTGTTTGCTACTCTATCCTTTGGGGGAATTCCTTCCATTTTTAAAATAGTTTACAATCATTTTAGGGAATAGTTCAATTTATTTCGAGTGCATAATTAAGTTTTTTTAAGCCGTTTTTATAGTAAATACTATAACCTAGAGTTTTAAACTTAAACTGCAAATAAGAGAATACAGGCACCAAAAAGTTAGGTCACAGTGCCAGAGTATAGCTTATTGCTTTAACAAAAATTAACATAAAAGATTTTCAAACTCTTTTTATAGCCATAATTTCAAAATTTATAGACTCAAAATAATAACATTACCGATAAAAAGACCAAAAACAGAAAGCATTCTACAAAAAAAATTGTTTTATTAAAACATAAAAAACTGAAATACAATTAGTTAAATACATGTTGAAATTTTATTAATATTTAATCTAAATAAGTTTTGTTAATTGAAATGTGGGTTTTATATTTGCATCGTTATTTTTAATTATTCCAAATAAACAATCATGAAATATATTTTACTCCCAACATTAACCTTATTATTTAGTTTATCCTGCTTAGCACAAGGATCAGCAAATGCTTCTGATGATGAAACTATATTTTCAGGATTTGACACTATAAAAAACAAAAGGGGACGAGTTCTTAAAGAAGTTATTATAACGCAAAACCAACAGAAAAAACCTGTTTCTGCTTTGAGATCAGGTTTAAAACCAATGGACACTCCGCAAAGCGCACAAGTTATTGGTGCTGAAATCATTGAGCAACAACAAGCTATTCGTTTAAGTGATGTAATAAAAAATGCCAATGGTGTTTATGTAGGCTCCGCACGTGGTGGTGCACAGGAATCATTATGGTCAAGGGGATATGATATGTCTGCCAACAATATGTTCAAAAATGGGTTTCGTTATAATGCAGGTTCTATCCCAGAAGTATCTTCTTTAGAAAAAGTAGAATTTCTAAAAGGAGGTTCCGCTTTATTATTTGGCAATGTAGCTCCGGGAGGAATCTTAAATTTGGTTACTAAAACACCAAAATTTACACAAGGTGGTCAACTGTCAATGCAAATAGGAAGCTTTGCATTTTACAAACCAGCTATTGATTTTTACGGACCAATAAACAAATCTATCGCTTATAGATTTAATGCTTCTTACGAAAATTCAGAAAGCTTTAGAGATTTTGTAAAAAACGACCGTCTTTATATCAACCCCTCTTTCCTTTTTAATGTAAGTGATAAAACTCAAATTACAGTACAAGGAGATTATCTAAGTGCAGATTGGACTCCTGATTTTGGCACCGGAATTATTGGTAAAACCATTTTAGATATTCCGCGCAACAAATATTTTGGAGCACTTTGGTCAACAGGAAACACAAAATCAGCCAGTGCTTCGGTATTATTCAATCACGATTTTAATGACAACTGGAAATTAGGCTTCAATTCCTCTTTTCAATCATACCGCAGAACTCAAAAATCTACGGCACAGTTAAACACGATTGATGTCAATGGAAATTGGAAACGTGGTCTAACACAAGCTGACGTTGCCGAAAAAATATTTGCAGATCAATTGAGCTTGCAAGGAACTTTCAATACAGGAAGTATTAAGCACCAAATATTCACAGGAATTGATTATGAAAATTCTTCTGCACCAAGTTACACTTTTGGTTTTTATTCCACACCAACAGCTACAACAGCTATTACTACCGAAAGTACTACTATAAATCTATTTGCGTATGATTATAGCACACAAAGCCTAAATATACCATACCCGACCAGAGCAACCCAACTAGCTAATACCAATACGGAACGTTTAGGTGTATATGCGCAAGATTTGATTTCGGTTACCGATTATATCAAGGTTTTAGCAGGAGTTCGTTGGTCTTGGCAAGAAAGTGATGTTACGACCTCCAAAGAAGTAATAACAAAAGTTAATGGAGTTGATACCATCACAACTACGCTTGAAAATGCTATTCCTGCAACAGGAACCAAAACCATAAACAGAGCCTATTCTCCAAAAGCAGGTTTGGTAATTCAACCTAATAAAGATTTGTCTTTGTTTGCCAGTTATTCAAACTCTTTTACTCCTAACACAGGAACAACTGTAGATTTAAAACCATTAGACCCTTCTATCATAGACCAATACGAAATAGGTATCAAAAAAGATTTCTGGAAAGGCATTTTGAGTACCAATGTAACTGTATATCAAATTCAAAACAACAATTTGGCTCAAACAGTTCAATTTGGAGCAGATGGTATTTCACCAAACGTAAACACCAATTTAAAAGAATTGGTAGGAGGTACAAAAGGTAAAGGTATAGAAATAGATATTACTGCTAGACCAGTTCTAGGTTTAAACATCAATGCAGGATATAGCTTTAATGAAACCAAAATTTCAAAATCTTCTGGAACAAGCGGGAGTCTTGTAGTGGGAGATCTTTTAGCAAGAACTCCTAAGCATACTGCCAATTTAAGCTTTTTCTACAAATTACCTAGTGGAGTATTAAAAGGACTAACTTTTGGAGCTATCGGAAGCTATATTGGTAACCGTACAGGGGGGTGGAATGACCGTTATGTATGGACAGAAAACAAACCTGCAACTACTCCAAAAAAATATACTGTAACTATCGAAGACCGAGATATTCCACTACAAGGATACACTACTATTGATGCTTCTCTCGGCTACGATTGGGAAAACGTATCGATTTTGTGCAAAGTATCTAACATTACAGATAAATTGAATTATACTGTACACGAAAATTACAGTGTGAACCCAATTGCACCTCGTCAAGTAATGGTAAGCTTAAAATACAAGTTATAATTTAAAAATTTCTGTTTAGTTTAATTTCTCTAAAACTTTTTCTGTCTCTTTCATTTTTTGAAAAGCAGAAAAAGTTTTTTGATTTTAACAACCTCAAAGTGTTTCTATAAACTAATATTCCTTTATTAAATTAGAAATAGCATAACGTGAAATCCTATCTTTTTTAAAGAACTCATATCAGGAGTAATTACCAAAGCTCAAAACAAGGAAAGGGTATTTGATTGGAAGAATTTATACCATATTTAGTTAAAAAAAAATAATTTACTTTTGATTACAAATAAATAGGAACCAATTATTTTGGAAGAAATAGAAGTTGGCGAGAAAAATTTTTAAAACATATTAGATTTCGTTGAAAAGCGAATCAAAATAAAAGAATAAAAATATACTTGTAACAACAGTCAGGAGTACTGTAGCTTTATTAAAATTGTCATTTTCAACGTATTTTCATTTAAATAACCATAAATCATAAAAATCAATCTATTATTGAATAAAAAAAAAATAAAAAATAAAAAAAATGGAACATAAATCAAAATCAATTCGGCCTTTCATTGGAGCTAAAAACTATGAGTTATCCCTTAATTTTTATAGAGACCTAGGTTTTCAAGAAAGCATTTTATCATCTGATATGTCCTATTTCGATACGGATGGATTAGGCTTTTATTTACAAAATGCTTATGTTAAAGATTGGATAGATAATACTATGGTTTTTATGGAAGTAGCTAATGTCAAACAATTTTGGACTGAATTATTTAAATTAAAACTTACCTCTAAATATGATACTGTCAGATTATCGCCAATCCTTGAATTAGAATGGGGAAAAGAATGTTTCTTACACGATCCTTCAGGAATTCTGTGGCATTTTGGAGAATTCAACACCAAATAACTTTGCCATTTTTTGAGATAAGGTAAATAACCAAGATTAACAATTACACTAAAATTAAGTATAAACAAATCGTTAAAAAACTCAGTTGATTAAAATTCCGTTCTTCTCAAGTAGTTCAAAAAGAATGATACTTTGATTTGGATCATATTTCTCAATCCCACTTTGATACCATTTCTCTATCATATCGATTTGATGTGAGGTATAGCCATCATCATCTATAGGTAAGCCAAGCAAACCTGCAATAAGAAAATCTTCTAAGATTTTGTCAGTAACAATACGTTGGGGAATTCCTTCGCTAACATATCCGTTCATTCTTTCATAATCCAATCTGCCAGAACTAAATCCAGCGATAAAAGCATCATTTTTTTTTCCGGCGTTAAATTGCTGAAATGGATTCAAACCCATTGAATATCCTTTAAGATAATCTTCTCTATAAGCCGGACTAAATATTTTTTTCATTTCTTATTAATGTGGTATTTAAAAATTATATGCCAAACATATTAACAATATGTCAGTAAATACACAAAAATCGTTTAAAGGAAGAAAAACTCTTTAAAACACAGTCATAGTTCCGTTTGTCGATAAAATATTGCTTCGTGTATAACACAAAATCTTCTGTGTTTTTTTCAGGAAATAGATTATTTCTCTTCCTGTCACAAAAAATTCTTACCCTTTAATTGTAATGATTATTTCATTGTTTTGAGGAACCATTAATTATTTACATAAAATATCAAGCCAACACCAATTTCAGAATGTTTATACCGTCAAAACAATGACACTTTGAATTAACTAATGATAAAAATTTGTGATCTAGAAGTATCTCAACTATTCCTTTTCAAAGAACAATCCTACTTAGGTCGCTGTAATGTAGTTTATAAAGATCACGGTATTGTGTTTTATGAATTGAGCGATGAACAACGCATGATGTAGCAACAGTATGAAAAGCAATTGCCGCAGCTTTCAATCCTACTAAAATTAACTATGGAGCTTATAATGATACATTATCGCATCTACACATGCATATTGTTCCAAAATGTAAAGATGAATATGGTTTTGGAAGTGTTTTTGAAATGAATCCACAAAAAACACTGTTTTCTGATGCCGAATATACTGAGGTAATAGAAAAAATAAAAGCTGGATTATAACAAATGTAAATTCTTTAAATTAGATTTCGCTTGCAGTGGCTTTTAAGATTAACACCAATATTTGCCTTGTCTTTTTATCCTATATTTGTAAAACTAAAGATTCTATTATAGAAAAGCTCTTGATTACAAAAGAGATAAACGTTTACATTGCTTAATAAAATTAATTAAATGAATAAATTGATACTCTTAATTGGAGCTTTATTATTAGCCTTTACATCTTGTTCAGAAAATAAAACTGAAACCCCAACTAAAGAAAAGCCACTGCTCAAAACAATACAAGAGATTAACCCCTCAAATGGCACTACGACAACATTTACGTATGCAGGAGATAAAATTACCCAGGCTACAGCTGGTCTTTACATGGGAGTTTATAAAATTATTTATACCTACACAGGAGATTTAATTACCCAGGAAGATGGTTATATAAATAATGTACTTTATGTTAGTACCGAATATACGTATGAAAATAGTAAGCTAAAAACTGTTATTTATAAAGAAACAAATAGTGGAACTATTTCTCCAGCGATGAATCTAAATAAATTAGTTTACACATACGTATCTGAAAATAGTGTAGATATTGATATCTATACGTATTCTAACAACAATTGGGAATTAAAATTTACTAAAGCAAAAATTTATTTTAGTGCTGGAAACATTATAAAAAGAGAGCAATTCACTGGTAATGGAGGAGTTTCATCTATTCGTTACGAATATGACAATACCCCTAATATCTATAAAAACATAATGGGATTCGATAAATTATTTTTCACAAGTTCTTTTACAAATACTTTTAATAGGCACTTTAACATTCAAGATATTAGTAACACTAATAATATAATACATACCGAATCAGACCACTATAAATACAATCATAATTCAGAGGGCTATCCAGTGGAAAAGCACAGTTATTACACTGACACTGCTTATCTTATCGAAAAAACATATTCTTATTATTAATATCCCACTAAATGTAAAATCCCAGTCCTGAAATTTCAGAATTGGGATTTTATATTTCAAAAAAAGAATCTAATCTTTATTTTAATCCAGCCAAACTGTGCTTGATGGTTTCAATTTTAGATAAAGCATCAGCTTCTTTTTGTCTTTCGTTTGCCAAAACTTTCTCCGGCGCACCAGCCACAAATTTCTCGTTCGCCAGTTTGTTTTGAACGGATTTCAAGAAACCTTGCGTATACACCAACTCGGCAGTCAATTTAGCAATTTCTTCCTCCACATTGATATTTCCGGTAATTGGAATGAAATACTCATTTGATTTTACACGGAAAGACAATGCGCCTTCCACTTTATCCGAAACATATTCTAACGAAGTGATATTCCCTAATTTAGTCACCACCGAATCAAAATAAGTGGATGCTTTATCATGGTTCACAATTTTTAATTCAATCGTATCTTTGAACGGAATATTCTTGTCTTTACGAATTGTTCTAATTCCTGAAATCACATCAATAGTATTCTCGAAATCAGTAATTAAACCCGCATTAAAAGATTTCAATTCTGGCCAAGTCGAAACGATCAACGCATCTTCCGTAGTTCTTTCGGCAAGAATTTGCCAGATTTCCTCTGTCAAGAACGGCATAAACGGGTGCAATAATTTCATGTTATTTTCAAGCATCTCTATCGCTTTCGCAAAAGTTACGCTGTCAATTGGCTGTTGGTAACCCGGTTTTATCATTTCGAGAAACCAAGAACAAAAATCATCCCAAACCAATTTATAAATTCCCATTAAAGCATCGGAAATTCTATATTTTTCAAAATTGTCTTCAATTTCTAAAAGTGTTTGTTGCAATTTGGCTTCATACCATTCAATCGCTACTTTTGAAGATTCCGGTTGCGGAATAGCATCCGAAACTTCCCAACCTTTTATCAGTTTGAAGGCATTCCAAATTTTATTGGTAAACGCTTTTCCTTGGTTACACAATTCTTCATCAAACATAATATCATTTCCTGCAGAAGCGCTTAAAAGTAATCCTACACGAACACCATCGGCACCAAATTTCTCGATTAAATCCAAAGGATCAGGAGAATTCCCTAATGATTTAGACATTTTACGTCTTTGCTTGTCCCGAACCAAACCTGTCAAATACACATTTGTAAATGGTTTTTTTCCTGTATATTCATAACCCGCAATAATCATTCTCGCTACCCAAAAAAACAAAATATCCGGACCCGTTACTAAATCATTGGTTGGATAATAGTATTTAAAATCTTCACTCTCCGGATCCATAATTCCTCCAAAAACAGACATTGGCCACAACCAAGAAGAAAACCAAGTGTCAAGAGCATCAACATCCTGAGTTAAGTCTGAAGTTGTAAGTAGTACGTTACCGGTTCTTTCTTTAGCCAAAACTAAAGCTTCTTCGATAGATTCAGCAACTACGAAATCTTCTTTTCCATCACCATAGAAATAGGCTGGAATTTGTTGTCCCCACCATAATTGACGAGAAATATTCCAGTCACGAATGTTATTCAACCAATGTGCGTACGTATTATTAAAACGTGCTGGATGCAGTTTAATATCACCATCAACTAAAACAGATTGGATTGCTGGTTTTACCAAATCTTCCATTTTCAAGAACCATTGGTCTGATAAACGCGGTTCGATAACTGCTTTGGTTCTTTCAGAAGTTCCTACTTTATTCAGATGAATTTCAGTTTTGGCCAAAGCCCCGATAGTTTCTAATTCTTTGGCAATACCTTCACGTACTACAAAACGATCTTTTCCTTGATAATGCAATCCAAAACTATTTAAAGTAGCATCTTCGTTGAAAATATCAATAATCTTCAGATTGTGCTTCTCGCCTAGCGCTTTGTCATTCATATCATGGGCAGGAGTTACTTTCAAGCAACCTGTTCCAAATTCGATGTCAACATATTCATCTTCAATAATAGGAATTACTCTTCCGCAAATAGGAACAACCGCTTTTTTGCCTTTCAAATGAGTGAAACGTTCGTCATTTGGATTAATACAAATCGCAGTATCTCCAAAAATAGTTTCCGGACGTGTGGTAGCAATCGTCAGAAAGTCTTCACTTCCTTCAATTTTATATTTTAGGAAATACAATTTCCCTTGTTGTTCTTCATAAATTACTTCCTCGTCAGACAAAGTAGTTTTAGCTTCAGGATCCCAGTTTACCATTCGGTATCCTCTATATATCAAACCTTTATTATATAAATCTACGAAAGAACGAATTACAGAAGCTGACATATCAGGATCCATCGTAAACTTGGTTCGTTCCCAATCACAAGAAGCTCCTATTTTTTTTAATTGGTCTAAAATTACGCCCCCATATTTGTCAGTCCATTCCCAAGCGTGAGCCAAAAATTCTTCACGAGTTAAATCATTTTTATTGATTCCTTCTGCTTTTAATTTCGCTACAACTTTAGCTTCAGTCGCTATAGAAGCATGATCTGTTCCAGGGACCCAACAAGCGTTAAATCCTTTGAGACGCGCTCTTCTAATTAAGACATCTTGTATGGTATTATTTAACATGTGTCCCATATGTAAAACTCCAGTGACATTAGGTGGTGGAATTACAATGGTATATGGCGTTCGATGGTCTGGTTCCGAATGGAAATAATTATTCTTCATCCAGTAATCATACCACTTATTCTCAATGGTTTTGGCGTCAAATTGTGCAGGAATTGTCATTTTATTGTGGATTCGTTTAATCGTTAATTCGATTGTTTGTTTGTTTAGTTAAACGAATAACCAAATCAACAAATAACCTTTTAAAATTTGGTCTAATTTTTGTAATTCTAATTGAGAGCAAAAGTAAATAATTAAGTAGACTATAAAAAGAGAAATAAAAATTTGTGCATTAATTAAAACAAAGTACATTTACTTAACAGAATCAAATAAAAATGAAAATGAAAAAAATAATTACTTTAATAGCAATAGTATTTGTAAGCTGCTTGGGTTTTGCACAATCTGGAGCTAAAATTGATTTTGCGGCTAAAGACAATACCATTGATTACGGGAAGATTTCGAAGGGAAATGATAACGGGATAAGAATATTTGAGTTTACAAATACAGGAGACGCACCCTTAATTATTACCAATGTTTTATCTACCTGTGGATGCACCGTTCCGACAAAACCCGAAGGGCCGATTATGCCTGGGAAAACTGGAAAAATTGAAATTAAATACAATATGACTCTAGGACCAATACGTAAAACTATCACTGTAGAATCTAACGCAGTAAATTATGAGGATGGCAGAGTGGCGCTAAAAATTAAAGGAGAAGTCATTGCCAATTAAACTTTTAAAATAACAGTAAGCGCTTTTTGAAATCATTCAAAAAGCGCTTTTTTTTTATAAAATATTTTGTAACTGAAATTTAATTTTATGAATTTGTCCCTCTCTTTCAATTTCTAATGTAATCCATTTTTCTTCTTCTGATTTAAAGAGAGAATTAATTTCCTGCAAAGAATATTTATAACCGGGATTTTTATTAATTGAAATAATTATGTCCCCTTTTTGCAAACCGCTATTCGCTGCAGGTGAATTTTTTCTAACGTTAGTAATTTCATACACGGGTTTTAAATTAAATTTATATTTAAAATCGCTAGTATTATTTAATTTAAAAGGATTATCTGTTGACACGACCGTAGGCACAGTCTCAAGAGGTACTGTCTCTTGCACCCATTGTAACCCATTATGCTGTATTTCAACTCCGCTTTTATTATAATTAAACGGCGAGTTATATTCTCTATTTTTCTTTAAATACAAAAAACCATTTGTGTAATCAAAAACAACTATAAATCTTCTTAAAATTTCACTTCCAACAGAACCTACTCTTCCTGAAACCATTTTTACATTCCGTATTGAACTGGAATCCGGGAAAGCAGCAATAGGATTATGAAATTCAAACGCTGCTATTTTAAATTTTGAAATTCGGGCCCTTTTCCCTTCAATATCTCCACTAAATCCTTTGCCCAAATAATCCTCAAAACTTTTAGAAGGAACTTTTATTACTCTAGAACGATTTTCAAAAAGCCAAATTGCATCACTGTTGCCAATATCAATTAATAATTTTGCAGGAAGCGCAACGGAATCTATAGTTACGGTACTGACTATGTACGGTTTGAGTCTTTCTATTGAAATAGCAACCTTGTCAAATTTTTTTTGTGTTTTTTTTCTATTTTTTTCAATATTCCGATTAACAATTATTCTTTTTTTATCATAATTGATTTCAACCAAATTATTTCTAAAAAATTGATATCCAATAATTCCGTTCACTGGAATTCCCACATGAGAAGACAAATTAAAATCATCATCCAAAACTATATACAATAAGTATTTTTTTGCCTTTAATGCTCCTATTTCTAAGACATTATTAGTCGATTTTAATCCTTCGATGGCATCTTCACTTCCTAAACCGCGCAAAGTGATTTTTTCGACATTAGAAAATTTAATTTCTTTTTTATCTTCCAAACTAAACAGAATAGTTTCTTCAACACCCGAATCTAACAAAAAAAATAATTCTACCCCGTTAACCTTGATGGGAATAAAAATTAAATTATTAATAAATTTGAATGGAATAGTCACTTTATCAACCTTTTCACTAAATTCAAAGCCATCTTGCGCTAAAATAGTCAAGGGGCTCAAAAGAAAAAAAAATAAAATAATTGCCTTTTTCATCAAAAATTATTTCTATAAAGTTACTAAAAATACAACATAATTATGTGTTTTTAACACCAAATAGACGTACTAATTGCAGTAAATTTGGAAAAAAATTCGCAAATTTGCATTTCAATAATTAAATCATGCCAGAAATATCAAACAGAGGCAAACAAATGCCCGAATCACCAATACGAAAATTGGCTCCTTTTGCTGAAATCGCTAAGAAAAAAGGCCATAAAGTATATCATTTAAACATTGGTCAACCCGATATAAAAAGTCCAGAAGCGGCCATTAAAGCCATTAAAAATATTGATTTAACAATTATTGAATATGGTCCTTCAGCTGGTTATGAAAGTTATAGAAAAAAATTAGCGCAGTTTTATACCAATCAAGATGTAAAAGTATCTTTTGAAGACATCATGATAACTACTGGTGGATCTGAGGCACTTTTATTTGCGTTGGGAAGTATCATGGATCAGGGAGATGAAATCATCATTCCAGAACCCTTTTATGCTAATTATAGTGCTTTTTCAGCAGAGTCCGGTGCTACGGTAGTTCCGGTAAATTCTGTTTTTGAAAGTGGTTTTACATTACCTCCAATAGAAGACTTTGAAAAACTAATTACTTCAAAGACCAAAGCAATTTTAATTTGTAATCCAAGTAACCCTACTGGTTATTTATATTCTGAATCAGAAATTTTGCAATTGGGAAAACTAGCCAAACAATACGATTTGTTCCTTATTGCGGATGAAGTATACAGGGAATTTATATATGATGAAGACATTCATTATTCGGTAATGAATCTTGAAGGACTGGAACAAAATGTTATCATGATCGATTCAGTATCCAAGCGATACAGTATGTGTGGTGCTAGAATTGGCTGCATGGTTACCAAAAATAAAGAAGTAATTTCAGCAGCCATGAAATTTGCCCAAGCTCGTTTGTGTCCCCCAACGATTGAACAAATAGCTTGTGAAGCAGCCATTGATACTCCTAAAAGTTATTTTGACGAAGTAATCTCAGAATATAAAGAACGTAGAGATACCTTAATTTCTGAATTAAATAAAATCGAAGGCGTAATCGTTACCAAGCCTAAAGCCGCTTTTTACTGTATTGCGCAACTTCCTGTAGATAATACAGATCATTTTGCACAATGGCTTTTGGAAAGCTACGAGTTGGATGGTGAAACCGTTATGGTTGCTCCTGCTGCCGGCTTTTACTCGACACCAGGAATGGGACTAAACCAAGTGCGCATCGCTTATGTTCTTAAAAAAGAAGACCTAATTAGCGCCGTTCGCATCCTAAAAGAAGCAATTCCAGTTTATAATTCGACTCGATTAAAAAAATTAATTGAAGCATAATAATTAAAAAATACTTTTTGTTATTCTGATAACCAAAAGCTTTTAAACCGTTTACAAAAAGGCAGTAACCAAAAAGTTATTGCCTTTGTTTTTTTGAAACAATTAGAAAATCCTGCTTTGCCGATGATTGCTATAAAGTCATCATTAAATAGTATAAACGATAGAAATTCTTTAGTTTTTATTAATTATCTTTACTGCTTAAATTTACATACCCAATATAATAGTACCTTTTTGATGATAAATAACGAAGAATTTCAAGACGAAATAGGAAATAATCATATTAGTACAAGTGCAAAAAATCCATTAAGAGAAGATGCATTTGCTATTTCAGATGAAGAAAAAATAGAAAGAATTAAAAAAGATGTCGAAAATATTCTGATTACACTTGGAATGGATTTGACTGATGACAGCATGAAAGGAACTCCAAATCGTGTTGCTAAAATGTTTGTAAAAGAAATCTTTGGAGGATTGAATCCAACAAGAAAGCCAAAAGCATCTACTTTTGACAACAATTACAAATACGGCGAAATGTTAGTCGAAAAAAACATAACTCTTTATTCTACTTGTGAACATCATTTATTACCTATTATAGGAAGAGCTCACGTAGCTTATATTTCTAATGGAAGAGTAATTGGGCTTTCTAAAATGAATAGAATTGTAGAATATTATTCGAAAAGACCACAGGTTCAAGAGCGTTTAACGATGCAAATTGTTCAAGAATTACAAATGGCATTAGGTACTGAAGATGTCGCTTGTGTGATTGATGCCAAACATCTTTGCGTGAATTCAAGAGGAATTAGCGATATTGAAAGTAGCACGGTTACATCTGAATTTGGAGGGAAATTTAAAGATGTCCAAACTCGTAGAGAATTTTTGGATTATATTAAATTAGAGACGAAGTTCTAAAATACAAATAAATTCTATTTAACCGATAAAAACACTAGCCCTGATGGAAGCGGTATCCTTTTTATGGTTTTTTTAGCCAGAAAAAGATATAGCGTACAGCGGGAAAAGCTCCAAAAAAACTACAAATGCCATTATATAAAAGTCAAACTCTAAAAATATACAATTCTCTTTCAGGAGAAAAAGAAACATTCACACCTATTCATGAAGGCAATGTTGGAATGTATGTTTGCGGACCAACGGTTTACAGCAATGTACATCTTGGTAATGTGAGAACATTCATGTCCTTTGATGTTATATTTAGGTATTTTTTGCATCTGGATTATAAAGTGCGTTACGTTCGTAATATTACTGATGTAGGACATATTGTAGATGATGTGGATGAAGGAGAGGATAAAATTGCAAAAAAAGCACGTTTGGAGCAATTGGAACCGATGGAAGTAGTACAGCGTTACACGGTGGATTTCCATGATATTTTGAATGCCTTTAACTTTTTACCGCCAAGTATTGAACCAACCGCAACGGGTCATATTATTGAGCAAATTGAAATTATCAAGACTATAATCGACAAAGGAATTGGCTATGAAGCCAATGGATCTGTTTATTTTGATGTGGTTAAATTCAATGAAACCAATCATTATGGCAGATTAAGCGGGCGAAATATTGAAGATATGCTTGCAAATACCAGAGATCTTGACGGACAAAGCGACAAAAGAAATCCGCAGGATTTTGCGCTTTGGAAAAAAGCAGAACCACAGCATATTATGCGTTGGCCTTCGCCTTGGAGCGATGGTTTCCCGGGGTGGCACCTGGAATGTACCGCCATGAGTACCAAATATTTAGGAAATCATTTTGATATTCACGGAGGTGGAATGGACTTAAAATTTCCCCATCATGAATGTGAAATTGCTCAAAATGAAGCTTGTACAGGACAAACGCCTGTAAATTATTGGCTACATGCCAATATGCTGACATTAAACGGTAAAAAAATGGCTAAATCTACGGGGAATAATATTTTGCCTAGAGAAATATTGACTGGAGAAAATAGTATTTTAAGCAAAGCTTTTTCAGCATCAGTGGCGCGTTTCTTTATGTTACAAGCACATTATAGAAGTATTCTTGATTTCTCTGATGATGCTATTGTAGCAGCTGAAAAAGGACACAAGAGATTAATGGAGGCAATAGATGCTGCAAAAGATTTAAACGCCAGTCCAAACTCTTCAATCGACATTACTGCATGGAAACAGTCCTGTTATGATGCTATGAATGATGATTTTAACACACCTATTCTAATCGCACAATTATTTGAAGGCGTTCGTTTTATCAATCTATTAAAAGAAGGAAAAGAAACCCTAACCCTTGAAGAGTTAAAAACATTTACCCGCGCAATTAATGGGTTTGTATTTGATGTTCTAGGATTGAAAGAGGAGAAAGTTTCCGACAGTAATAATGATAAGTTAGAAGGCACTGTAAATCTTTTAATTGAAATGCGAAAACAAGCCAGAGACAATAAAAACTTCGCATTGTCTGATCAGATTAGGGATCAATTGATTGCTTTAGGCATTCAATTGAAAGACGGAAAAGAAGGTACTACTTTTAGCATCTAGACAACAGATTTCAGAGGACAGATTAAAATATTGAATAACAAATATTGAATGTTGAAGTTTTAAATCCGAATACCAAAATCATGCTATCAAGAATCCTTATTTTTCCATTTGTATTTCTTGTTCGGTTTTACCAAACCGCTATATCCCCTTTTACTCCTTCAGCTTGTAGATTTCAGCCTACCTGTTCTTCCTATATGATAATAGCGCTACAAACACATGGGTTATTTTATGGAGGCTTTTTAGGTATGAAAAGAATTTTAAGCTGTCATCCTTGGGGAAAAAGTGGTTACGATCCTGTTCCTGAAAAAAAATGCAATCATAAACATTAACTTTATATAAGTACTATTTTTACTTTAAATATATATTTTTACACTTCATAAAAAACAATATTAAATGACACACGCTTTGAACATAGTTTGGAATCCATCTGAAGGTATTGATTTAGGTTTTTTCGTAATACGTTATTATAGCCTAATGTTTGTAATCGCTTTTGGATTAGGGTGGTATATCATGAAAAATATTTTTGAACGGGAAGGCGAATCCATAGAAAAATTAGATTCTCTTTTCATTTGGACTGTCCTTGCAACATTGATTGGAGCTCGATTAGGTCATGTTTTATTTTATGATTGGGAATATTTTCGCAATCACTTACTGGAAATATTTTTGCCTTTCCGATTTTCACCTAAGTTTGAATTCACAGGTTTTCAGGGTTTAGCGAGTCATGGAGCTGCAATATCAATAATCATTGCAATGTATTTTTACAGCAAAAACATATTAAAAAGACCCCAATTGTGGATTTTAGACAGAGTTGTTATTCCAGTTGCAAGTGGAGCAATATTTGTGAGACTAGGAAATTTTTTCAATTCGGAAATTGTAGGTAAAGAAACTACGTCTGCATTTGGGATACGTTTTCTACGCGATAAATTTAGTCCTGCAGATGCTGTTAACGCTACTCAAATATCTGAACCGAAGGCTGCTTATCATGCTATAGTAGCGGATCCAAAGTTTGCAGCTTTATTAGAACAAGTTCCTACTAAACATCCTACTCAATTATATGAAGCATTTTGCTATATTTTTGTATTTGCCATATTATTTTTCATGTATTGGAAAACTGAAGCAAGACTTAAATCTGGCTATTTATTTGGTATGTTTTTAGTGTTGCTTTTTTCAGTACGCATTGTTGTAGAATCTGTAAAAGAAAGTCAGGGCGGTTTTGAAAATGATCTGGGTTTACTTTCTACAGGACAATGGCTAAGCATTCCTTTTATTCTAATAGGATTGTATTTCGTTTTTACTGCCGAAAAGCATGTTAAAGTAGAACATTAAGCCTATAAATAAACACTAAACAAAAAAGCTTCTAAATTAGAAGCTTTTTTGTTTTATCTTTTTAAAGAAAAATGAGATTTAAATTTTTTAGGAATATCTTGTTCAAGATAATCAACGGTAAACCAATAATCATTGGCCGGCATTGGCTGCCCAATATAAGTTCCATCCCAACCTAAACCACTTGGTTTAATTTCTTTCAAAAGTTTACCATAACGATCAAATATTAGAATTTTAGAACTCGTCTGATCTAGTAAACTAAAAATATTCCAAGTATCATTATAACTATCATTGTTAGGTGTAAAAAATTTAGGATAATCAATTACCAAAACATTATTTCCAGTAATTGGAAAACCACAACCATTCTTATCTTGTACAGTAATAGAATGCGTTCCTAAGGAAACGTACTCAAAAACAGGACTTTCCTGAAACGGGCCATCATCCAATTGATATAAATATTCACCAGTCGCCGTAGCATTAATCGTTACAATTTGATTTGCGGAAAATGCCTGTGTAACCGTCCAATCTACTTTTACTAGAGTAGATTGGTTAACAGTGACATTAATAGTTTTTGATGCTGCACATTGATTTGGATTTGGAGTAAATACATAAGCCCCGCTCGTAATATTATTAATAATTGCTGGTGACCAACTTCCAGTAATTCCATTAGGAGATCTATTAGACAAAAGAGGTGCAGTACTTCCGGAACAAATTGATAAATCAATAAAATTAAGCAGAATGAGTGGGTTAACCGTAACGGCTACTGTTTGTGTAGTTGCACATTGCGTTGTGTTTGGTGTAAAAACATAACTTCCACTTGTTGTATTATTAATTGTCGTAGGAGACCAAGTACCACTTATCCCATTTGGAGATGTAGAACGTAATACTGGCGCTGTAGTTCCGGTACAAAAAGCAGCTATGGCCGCAAAGTTTGGTGTTGTTTTTGGTGTTACAACGACACGTAAGGTTTGAGTTGTTGCACATTGATTCGCGTTTGGTGTAAATAAATAATTTCCACTAGTCGTATTGCTGATTAGGGATGGTGACCAAGTACCAACTATACCATTTGGAGACGTGTTAGACAAAAGAGGAGCAGTAGTTCCACTACAAAAAGATGGAATACCACCAAAATTAGGCGTCACAACTGGCACAATATTTATAGAAGCAGTAGTTCGTGTCGCTGAAACACATTGGCCTGTATTAGGTGTAAAAGTATACGTTACTGGACCTAAAACTGCCGTATTAACAGTAGCTGGACTCCAAATACCAGTAATCGCAGGAGAATTGTTAGAATTTGTTGGTAAAATTGGTGCTGTAGCATTTTGACATACAGTGGTCGTAATAGTTGTAAAGGTTGGCGTTACCAATGGTACTACTGTTACCGGTAGCGTTTGCGTTGTAGCACAAGGAAATAATAATGTATTTGGAGTAAATACATAACTTCCGCTGGTTGTATTATTTATTATAGCTGGAGACCAAGTTCCAGTGATACCGTTTGGAGATGTAGGAGGTAAAATAGGTGCAACAGTTCCCGAACAAAATTGAGCTATCGCAGGGAAATTGGGTGTTGTCGTTGAACTCCCACAAGGCACACTACAAATTATAGTTTGTGATGGGACACATGGAAATGTTGCTGCCGATAATGTTAGCGTTGCAGATTGCCCAGGCAACATCCCAAAAACTTGTTGATGTGATAATGTTGTATTTCCTGTAAAAATAGGACCTCCCTCAATTGAGTATGAATAATTATACGAATTATTATTAATTAAAGGATTATTTGCCCAATCAAACATAACTGAGCTATTTCTGTCAGCTGGCAAAATTTGTGAAGGATCACACCTAAAAACTAGAATAGCTGCTCCATTATCGGCCACCACAATTACATCAATTTTAGAACGGGTGCTTTCAATACCACTCACAGTTTCACTTACATAATATGAGGTTGTCCCTACAGCAGTAGTCAAAGGGGTTGGTGCTATTGAAGAAGCCGTTCCACCTGTTGCATTAGTCCCATACCAATTTAAAGTTCCTCCAGCCGAAGGGGTAGCTGTCAATGGTACTGCAGCACTATTTTGACAATAATAAACTGGCGTCTTAACAGTTGGCGGGGAAGCAACGATATTTGGATTAATATATATTAGAACACCATATTTTAAAGCACTCTTCTCATCAATTCCAACACTACTTCTTTCATGGATACTATCCCTATTCTTAGCATAAAGACTAATATTAGACAAATTAGTAATCAAAAGAATAAACACTAAAGACTTGATAAATTTTTTCATTATTTATAAGTTTTAATTTACTGCAAAAAGAAAATAATTTTAATAGCAATATTTAATAAAAATATAAAATTTGAAACTTTCAAAATATAACCCCCCGATTAAAATACATTTTTCAGAAATGACTTAAAATACATTAAAAGAAAAATTACACCTTAAAAAAAACAATAAAAATAAAAACCAAATTCCACATTGAAAGTATTAAACCCAAGGTTTAAGCTTTAAATTCCTCCATTGGAAACATGACCAATATTTGAAATTAACTAAAATGTTATTTTGTTAATTATTAAAGAAAATCCTAAAGCTAAAACATCTGAAAAAACAAAATCTTTTGAAAGTCGCTCCGTTTCATAACCGATAATCATAGGCCCAATACTTAATAAGTATATACTAAAAAAAATTGAAATTGGCTTTCTCATAATAAAACCTAAATTCAAAACGTATTCCTTTACATTTCTCAAATTAGAAAACTTTGTCGTTTTTCTATGTAATTTCGATTATCCGGATGTATGAAATAAACATTCAAAAGCTGATGTGTAGCTAGATTGATTTCTGGCTTAATAGTTCATAGTCAAAATTCTTTCCAAATTTCAAAGCATAATAGAACTGAAGTCTATAATAGTTATTTGTGTGTGAGAAATCATTGCTTTTTATTTCATTTCGAAATTCATAATGAAAACCAAGTTTCATTTTATGATCTATATTTTGAGCATAAAAGAGGTTACGACTAAAAATAATAATTAAAATAAAAAAAGTTCTTTTATACATAAAAAGATGTTTTATTTTTAATCGCTACCCTATTCTTAAACTATAAGATAAAATTAGTCATTTGAAACTAGCCCACCAATTTTATCCAAAAAAAAAGATCCAACTTTCGTTGGATCTTTCCTTAGTTATAAAAACATAAACATTAAGCTTCTACTAAGTGTTGTGTTTCGATTATTTTTTTGTCTTCTCTTGAAATTGTATCTACCAATACTGGTGTTGCGATGAACAATGATGAATAAGTTCCTACAATAATACCTACTAACATTGCAAAGATGAATCCTCTAATAGATTCTCCTCCAAAAATGAACATGATTAATAATACTCCGATCATTGTTAAAGAAGTATTGATCGTTCTAGACATCGTTGAATTAATTGATTTATTTACAATTTCTCCAAAATTACCTTTAGTTTTTCCATCTAAAAATTCACGAACCCTGTCAAATACAATAACGGTATCATTCATCGAGTACCCAATAACTGTAAGAATCGCAGCGATAAAATGTTGGTCGATTTCCATACCAAAAGGCATAAATTTATAACACAAAGAGTAAATCCCTAATACGAAAATAACATCATGCGCTACAGCAGCAATAGCTCCTAAACCATATTGCCATTTTCTAAAACTGATAAACAAATATAAAAAGACAATTAGCATAGCTCCAAGAACCGCCCAATATGCATTTGTTTTAATGTCTTCAGCTACAGTTGGGCCAACTTTTGAAGCTTGTAAAATACCTAATTTTTTACCATCATAAGCATTTACAAATTTATCGTAAGTTAAACCTGTAGCGTAATGCACTTTTAAATTATCATACAACAACTTATTTACTTCCTCATCAGCTTGTGTTCCGTGCTCTTGTACTTTATATTTAGTAGTGATTTTTAATTGGTTATCATTACCAAATATTTTTACTTCTGCACTTCCTTCAAATACTTTTGCCAATTCCGCTTTTACTATTTCAGCACTAACTGGTTTTTCGAAACGTACTTGAAAAGTTCTACCTCCAACGAAATCTACACCTTGATCTAAACCATTTGTAAATAAAGAAACAAAACTAATAACAACAACAATACTTGAGAACAAATAAGTCCATTTTTTAACACCTAAGAAATCAAAATGGAAGTTAGTAAAGAAGTTTTTAGAAAAATTAGTTACAAACGATAAGTCATTTTTACCAGCAATATTCTTGTCTATAAAAATTCTTGCAATAAATATAGAAGTAAATAAAGAGGTAATAATACCGATAAGTAAAGTTGTTGCAAAACCTTTAATTGGCCCTGAACCAAAAATAAACAATACAGTACCAATTAAAATGTGCGTAACGTTTGCATCTACAATAGAACGCATTGCACCTTTCCAACTGTAAGAAGCAATTACTGCTTCACCCAATGTTTTTCCAGCTCGTAATTCTTCTTTAGCTCTTTCATAGATAATAATATTTGCATCAACTGCCGTACCCATCGTTAAAACGATACCGGCAATACCAGGCAATGTTAATACAGCACCTAAACTTGCTAAAATTCCGAATAAGAACAGTAAGTTAACGGCCAATGCAATATTAGCATACCAACCTGCTTTTCCATAATAAACGATCATCCAAAGTGATACTAAAAGCAATCCTACAAGTGCAGATGTTGTTCCGTTATCAATTGCTTCTTGACCTAAGGATGGCCCTACTACTTCTGATTGAACGATATCTGCAGCAGCTGGTAATTTCCCTGCTCTTAAAACATTCGCTAAATCTTTAGTCTCTGTAACATCAAAAGTTCCTGAAATTTCAGATCTACCTCCAGAAATTGGACCACTGGAAACACCCGGAGCTGAATATACAATATCATCCAGAACAATAGCAATATTGCTTTTTTGTGTATAGGCTCTACCCGTTAATTCTTCCCAAGCTTTAGCACCTTGGTTATTCATTTGCATAGAAACAGCTGGTTTTCCTGATTGATCAAAAGTATCTTTTGCATCAGTCACAACTCCACCACCCATTGCAGGAACATTGTCTCTATTACCTTTCAAAGCATATAATTCAACTGCATCAATGTCTTTTGCTTTAGCATCTTTAATAGTAGTTGGTTTACCCCATACAAATTTCGCATAACGTTGGTCCCCAGCTAATAAAATTCTAATATCAGCTCTTTTTAAATATCCATTTACAATAGCAGTATCTTTTGGTGAGAAAAGACCTAAAACCGGCCCTCCACCTTGACCAATAATTTTATCCAATAAAGGATTATTTCCTTTCGTTGTAGTTGCTGAATCTTTTGCGTCAGTTAACAAAGCGCTCAAAGAATCTTTTGCAACAGTTTTAACAGCAACTTTATTAATTTCAGTTTTTTTCAATGACTCATTTGCCGCCATTAAGAAATTCCCAATTTCTTCAATTTTATACGTTTCCCAAAACTCTAATTGAGCAGTACTTTGTAATAATTTTTTAATTCTGTCTACATCTTTAGCTCCAGGAAGTTCCACAAGGATTCTTCCAGATTCTCCTAATTTTTGAATATTAGGTTGTGTAACACCAAATTTATCAATACGTTTTCTTAGTACACCAAAAGCACTTTCTACAGATTCATCAACTTTTCTTTTGATTACTTTTTGAACTTGTGCATCAGTCATCTGAAAATCTACTCCACCCTCACCTTGCAAACTTCTGTTTGCAAAAATATCAGGAGAAGCTAATTTTACAGTTCCTTTTGAATTTGCTTCAAAAGCATCAAAAAACTTATCCAAATACGATTTGTTTCCTTGTAAATCTGCAGTAGCATCAGCCAAAGATTTATTGAAAACTGGATTTTTAGAATTATTAGATAATCCTTTCAATATATCTTTAACCGAGATTTGAAGTATTACATTGATACCTCCTTCTAAGTCAAGACCTTTATTGATTTGCTTATCACTTACTTCATTAAAAGTAAAATTAGTAAATCCAAGATTAAATACTTTTTCTTTACCGATAGAATCTAAATATTTAACTTCTTTCTCAGGATTCCCACCAGCAAAAGATTTTGCATCATTTTTTACTTTGCTTGCAACAAAAGTGAAAGAAAGTTGGTAAATACTTACCAATGCAAATAGAATTGCGAAAAATTTAATAAGTCCTTTATTCTGCATTATTACTAAAAATTAATTATTTTTTATTTATTTATTTTTGTTTTAAACCTTATAGAATAGTCCCTTCCATCGTTTTTTGCAACCAAAAAAGAATATCAGGAATTACATCATTTTTTTTAAACCGAGCAAATATATAATTAACGTTAAGATTAACCAATTTATTTATTGATTAATCTCAAAAAAAAGACTGCAAAAGTGCAGTCTTCTCTCTTTTATAATTAAAATATTATGCTAAAATCGATTTTAAGGCATCATTCATTTGTCTAACTGCATCAGCACTTTTAGCAAATAATGCTTTTTCTTGCTCATTTAGTGTAATGTCAAGAATTTCTTCCACTCCATTTTTACCAATAATACATGGCACACCTATACAAATATCATTTTGACCATATTCTCCTTCGACAAAAACAGAACAAGCGATCATTTTCTTTTGATCATTCAAAATACTATCTACCAAATAAGCAACTGAAGCTCCTGGAGCATACCAAGCAGAAGTTCCTAAAAGACCTGTAAGTGTAGCTCCACCTACCATGGTATCGGCAGCTACTTTTTGCAATACCTCTTCCGAAAGAAATTCAGTTACCGGAATTCCATTATAAGATGCCAAACGCGTTAAAGGAATCATAGTCGTATCACCATGACCACCTATGACCATAGCTGAAATATCATTTGCAGGTTTGTCTAAAGCCAAAGATAAATACGTTCTAAAACGAGAGCTATCCAATGCTCCACCCATACCTATAATTCTGTTTTTAGGCACTCCTGTAGATTTCAAAGCCAAATAAGTCATTGTATCCATCGGATTAGAAACTACCACAATAATAGTATCTGGCGAATGTTTCAATACGTTTTCAGCAACAGTTTTCACAATTCCCGCGTTAATCCCTATTAGTTCTTCACGAGTCATTCCTGGTTTTCTTGGAATTCCGGATGTAATTACCACTACATCGCTTCCTGCTGTTTTAGAATAATCGTTAGTAACACCTGATACTTTGGTATTAAAACCAGTATTTGTCGCACATTGCATAATATCCAAAGCTTTACCTTCTGCAAAACCTTCTCTAATATCCAATAATACGACTTCGCTAGCAATTCCTCTATAAGAAATTACATCTGCACAGGTTGCACCTACATTTCCTGCCCCTATAATTGTAACTTTCATATTCTTATGTTTATTTGGTTATTTGATTAATCGTTGAATTGATTAAACATATAACCAAATAAACGAATAAACTTTTTAATTAAGCATCAATATTAGCGTAAACTGCATTTTTTTCAATAAATTCTCTTCTTGGTGGCACTTCATCACCCATTAACATGGAGAATACTCTGTCAGCTTCGGCCAAACTATCAATAGTTACCTGACGTAAAGTCCTAAAACTTGGATCCATTGTGGTTTCCCATAATTGTTCCGCGTTCATCTCTCCAAGACCTTTATAACGTTGAATTCCTGCGCTTCCGCCCATTCTTGCATTCGCCTGATCACGTTGTACGTCATTCCAAGCGTATTCTTTCTTATTTCCTTTTTTAACTAAATATAAAGGTGGTGCGGCAATATATACATGCCCTTCTTCGATTAATTCTTTCATAAATCTAAAGAAGAACGTCAAAATTAAAGTAGAAATATGACTACCATCGACATCGGCATCACACATAATAATTACTTTATGGTAGCGTAATTTTTCTATATTCAATGCTTTACTATCCTCGGCAGTTCCAATTGTAACTCCAAGAGCAGTAAAAATATTTCGAATCTCTTCGTTTTCAAAAACCTTGTGAACCATTGCTTTTTCTACATTCAAAATCTTACCACGTAATGGCAAAATAGCTTGAAATGCACGATCACGACCTTGTTTTGCAGTACCACCTGCCGAATCTCCCTCCACAAGATACACTTCACATTTTGCAGGATCCTGTTCTGAACAATCCGAAAGTTTTCCCGGCAATCCACCGCCACCCATTACGGTTTTACGCTGAACCATTTCACGTGCTTTTTTGGCTGCGTGACGTGCTTGAGCTGCAAGAATTACTTTTTGAACAATGATTCTAGCATCATTTGGATTTTCTTCCAAATAAGCTTCAATCATATCTCCAACAGCCTGACTTACTGGCGAAACAACTTCTCTATTTCCTAATTTAGTTTTGGTTTGCCCTTCAAATTGAGGTTCCGCAACTTTTACAGAAATAATTGCTGTCAATCCTTCACGGAAGTCATCTCCTGAAATATCAAATTTAAGTTTATCCAACATTCCAGAAGCATCTGCATATTTTTTTAACGATCTGGTAAGACCAGTTCTAAAACCTTGCAAGTGCGTTCCCCCTTCGTGGGTATTAATATTATTTACATAAGAAAAAATATTTTCCGTGTAGCTTGTATTGTAAATCAATGCCACCTCAACTGGAATTTCTCCTTTGTCATTATCCATGGAAATAACATGAGCTATAATTGGCTCACGATTTCCATCTAAATACCGGATATACTCTTTAAGACCTTCTGTAGAGTGGAAAATTTCAGAAACAAAATTTCCGTCTTTATCTTTTTCTCTTTTATCAGTAAATGTAATTGTAATTCCTTTGTTCAAGTATGACAACTCACGCATACGAGCTGATAAAGTATCGTAAGAAAACTCAGTAGTTTGAGTAAAAATAGTTTCGTCTGGGTAAAAAGTAACAATCGTCCCCCTTTTTGTAGTTACTCCAATTTGTTTTACCGGATATAGTGCTTTTCCTTTTTCATATTCTTGCTCATACACTTTTCCATCACTACTATGAACAGTGGCTCTCAAATGGTTTGACAATGCATTTACCACCGAAACCCCAACACCGTGAAGTCCTCCAGAAACCTTATATGAATCCTTATCAAATTTCCCTCCGGCACCAATTTTGGTCATTACAACCTCCAGAGCTGAAACGCCTTCTTTTTTATGAATTCCAACGGGAATACCACGTCCATTATCTTCAACAGAAACAGACCCATCTTCATTTATATCAACTACTATTGTATCACAATGGCCTCCCATTGCCTCATCGATAGAGTTATCTACTACTTCATAAACTAAATGATGCAGTCCTCGAACACCTACATCTCCAATATACATAGATGGACGCATTCTTACATGCTCCATTCCTTCTAATGCTTGAATACTATCTGCTGAATAATTGTCCTTCTTGATTTCTTCGCTCATATATTTTATTCTAAAAATGTAATTTTGTCTAACACGCAAATATATAAAAACGCAAATTATATTACCGTTAAAATCACTTATTAAGCAGTTAAGTTATTAACATTTTGTTGATTTTTAAGATAAAAAAAACGCTCTCGTAATGGAGAACGTTTTGATATTTGTAAAATCTAAAAGCTATTTTAGACCCATAAACAATTTTATGCTTTTATATACGCATCATCATGTACACTTGCAACGGCCCTTCCTGAAGGATCATTCATATTTTTGAACGCTTCATCCCATTCCAAAGCAATTTTTGTACTACAAGCCACACTGGCCTCTTGCGGCACACATAATGCTGCGGCATCACTTGGAAAATGCTCATGAAATATAGAACGATAGTAATATTCTTCTTTTGAAGTTGGCGTTTGCAAAGGAAACCTGTATTTAGCATTTGCTAACTGCTCATCTGAAACTTCTACAGCCACAACTTCTTTCAAAGTATCAATCCAACTGTAACCAACTCCATCGCTAAATTGTTCTTTTTGCCTCCAAGCTACACTTGGTGGTAACATATCTTCAAAAGCTTTACGAACCACCCATTTTTCCATTGGATGCTCTTTGTTTATCATTTTATCTTGTGGGTTGATTCTCATGGCCACATCCATAAACTCTTTGTCTAAAAATGGCACACGCCCTTCAATTCCCCATGCTGCTAAACTTTTGTTTGCACGCAAACAGTCATACATGTGCAATTTACCTAATTTACGTACGTTCTCTTCATGGAATTCTCTTGCATTTGGCGCTTTGTGAAAGTATAAATAACCTCCAAAAAGTTCATCCGCTCCTTCACCTGACAATACCATTTTAATACCCATTGATTTAATAACTCGTGCCATTAACCACATAGGCGTTGAGGCTCTAATCGTAGTAACATCATACGTTTCTAGGTTATAAATAACATCTTTAACAGCATCCAAACCTTCTTGAATAGTGAATTTTATTTCGTGGTGAATGGTTCCAATATGATCCGCAACTATTTGAGCTGCAGCTAAATCGGGAGAGCCATCTAATCCTACCGAAAAAGAGTGCAATTGAGGATACCAAGCATCGGCAACATCACCAGATTCTATTCTTTTTTGTGCATATTTTTTGGCTACAGCCGAAGTAATAGAAGAATCTAAACCTCCAGAAAGCAATACTCCATAAGGCACATCGCTCATCAATTGTCTGTGAACCGCCGCCTCCAGCGCTACTTTAATTTCGTCAATGCTGGTTACGTTGTCTTTTACAGCATCATAATCAACCCATTCTCTTTTGTACCATTGTACAAATTCTCCGTCTTTGCTTGACATATAATGTCCCGGAGGAAACAATTCGATTTTTGTACAATATCCTTCTAATGCTTTCAATTCTGAAGCAACATAGAATGTTCCGTGTTGATCCCAACCAATGTACAGTGGAATAATTCCCATGTGGTCACGGGCAACAAAATACTCATCTTTTTCTACATCATAAATAGCAAATCCAAAAATCCCGTTCATTTCATCTATAAAATGAGGTCCTTTTTCTTTGTAAAGTGCTAAAATAACTTCACAGTCACTTTCAGTTTGAAAGTTATATTTTCCTTCAAATTGTTTACGCAATTCTCTGTGGTTATAAATTTCACCATTTGCTGCTAAAACAAGTTGTTTATCTTCACTAAATAAAGGTTGTTTTCCTGAAGCTGGATCCACAATCGCCAAACGCTCATGAGACAAAATAGCTTTTTCATTACTAAAAATTCCACTCCAGTCCGGTCCACGGTGACGGATAATTTTAGACATTTCTAATACTTGCGGTCTTAAAACTTCCGCTTTTTGTTTTAAATCAAAGGCACATACTATTCCGCACATAACTATATATTTTTATTATTTTATTTATTTTGATGGGGCAAAGATGCAACAACAGTTACATTCCTAAAACACAAATAGCTATTTTAGTTTTAAATTTAAAGTAAATACTGAATTATACACTTAAAATGTAATTAAAATATAACCAAAACAGTTTTCAATGTTTATGGTTGTAAAATAGAAACGAAGTTAACCCAGATGAAAGTAACACAGATTTAACTGATTTTTATTTAATTTCCTCAATCAAGTACTTCGTAGTATTAATTTCGAAAGTAAACCCCACTTTATTTCCCATTAGTTTATTTCCCAAAGGCGATTGCGGTGATAATGCGATAATATTGATTCCCTCCATATTGATTTTTGGAAGTGCCAAACTCACGTATAAATAAATCCCGTTGGCTTTTACTAAACTGCCAACAATAATTGTTTCGGCAATCGTAGTGGCATCGATTTTGTCTAAAACAGCTTTTTGAGTTAACACCTCTCTGAGTTTGGTATTGAGTTTCTCCTGCTCAATATGCATCATAGACAAGGCTGTTTCGTGTTTATCTCCGGCAGAACCTTTAGCATCATTCTTAGAATCTTCGGTGAGTGCCACTATCATGTCTTTGAAAACATCGATTCGATCCTGCACTAATTGCATATAATGCGTATGTATTTTTTGTTTGAAAGTCATAGGATTTTGCCATTAAGGCGCGAAGTTTTTGAATACAAAAGTTATTATTATTATTATTATTATTATTATTGTTGTTGCGTTTCGGCTCCCACCAATTCGGGGAGGGCTGGGGTCGCGACTAAAAATCAAATTTATAATTCGCTCCTAAAATCACTTGAAAACCTTGAACCGGATAATTCAACCATTTTTCATAGGCTTTATTGGTAATATTATTGGCTTTTAGAAAAGCAGTAAATCTTTCATTGTATTTGAATCCAACGTTAGCATTCAAATCAAAATAAGATTTCAGTACAATTGGATTTTGACTTGGAGCAACTATATAAACTATATCCTTATTCGTTTTATAATCCTTACGTTCCCCTACATAAAACACATTGACACCAGCAAACCATTTTTTAGTTATAGCAAAATCGATGTTTGAATTCACTTTTATTTTTGGCAAATTCCAAGCTTCACTTTCTAAATCATTGGTATAACTGCTAAAAGTTCCATTGATTCCAAAAGTCACATTTTGTGAAAAATCAGCTTTTAATTCTCCATAAAAACTCAATGTTCTCATATCGTCATAAACCACTTGAAAGGAATTTCCAAAAGCGTAATTCTGATTTGTAGCATTCTCATTGTAATCATTGCTTTTAAACAACGCTTTATTTCTTTCATTTACATACGACCCTTTAATATTATAACTTACATTGTTAGTTATTTTCCCTTTTAATCCGGCAAAAATATCGTACTGCTTGTCTGTTGGCGCAATATTTAATGTTGGCGATAGAAACGGATTTTCATTGACAAAATCCATATAAGAGTTTTGTTCCAAGTTTCCTTCGGCTCCACTGTAGAAAATCATCAAATCTCCAACAACTTTGTAGGAAGCATTGATTTGTGGGTAAACAAAAAAGTTGTTATTGCTCTTTTCATTATCCAAACTATAAAACAATCCAACTCCAATATTCAGTGTCCAATCATCCTCTTGCATTACAAAACTTGGTACAACACCAAAATTAGTAAAACCGTATTTCACAGGTTGAGTATTCGTATTTGAATAGTTTTTCTTAAAGCTTCCGCCAACATAATCAACAATTAAATCTGTTTTTACAGCGCTTTCCATCACATCAAATTTCACTATTGGCTTAGCATAAAATCTATTTTCAGAGGATTCAAAAAGATCCGAAAAATGATTAAATTTAACACTCATTTTATTTAAAATACGCTCGTTAAAATCTATCTTTCCTCCAAGTGATATTGTATTATACGTTTGTTGTGGGTTGATTCCATTAATCAAAATTGCTCTATCCTGAGGCGTCGAAGCAGCACCAAAATCAGTTGGTAATCCGTACCAATTATAAATTTGATTTTGATAGCCCAAATCTAAATCCCATGCAACCTCTTGTCGATTTGATCCGTATGTTAAATCAATCGCACTATCATAAAAACGATCCTCTAACGCTACCCCTTTAATACCCCCTTGTGACGAATGATGACGAAACATGCCTCCAACATAATCTGTACTGTTCAGATCCTGATTTACGAATAATTCTCCAATGAAGGTTCCGTAATTCCCCACTCCTAAAGTAGCATAATTCTTAAACAAATGTTCCTTTTTTTCTTTCTCCACCCCTTCTGCCTTTCCTTTAGACGGTGTAAAAGTTGAGGCTACTGGAAAAGAGAAAATGGTGTATTTTATCGTTTCTTTTTTAGCATTCCCTTCCTCTTCAAGTGCAGGCGTCTCTTTTACTTTGAAAGCATCCGAAATTGTTGGCGTATAAGGCTTCACAACATTTACCGTTTCGGTTCCTATCTGTTCTTTTTTCTGTGCGAACGAAAATTGAAAGAGAAAGAAGAACAAAATCCCCAACCCAACGCTACCCGAAGGAAAAGGAGCCGAAAATGTTGATACCGTATTTGTAAATGATTTTATGTTTCTATTTTTAAATGCCATGTTTTATTTTTTTACTTCTATTCTATTTAACTTCTAACTCTGAACCTTGCAATTTATACTTCCCATTCGCCTTTTGCAATGAATTGCGTTTTCCCACCAATCTTTATGTCAAAATGATTTTCCGTTAGTTTTCCGTCAAAATAAATTCGAGATGATCTATTAATAAAATCGCCCTGATGATTGACAATCTGAATTTCTGAGGAATGGTATTTTAAAAGAAAAGCCTGTAAGCAGGTACTCGCACTTCCTGTTGCTGCATCTTCAACAAGTTGATTATTTTCGATACAAAGCATTCTGCTAATGAGTTTTGCCTCCTCTAAACAATAAAAATAGAACGCTCTGTGACTGGTTTTGCAGTGTGCATGCAACCATTCATTCATTTTAACCTTGTCAAGAATTAAATGCTCTAATGCTTTTTTATTTTTGATAGGAACAATTATAAAAGCACTTCCAGTGCTAACTTCCTGAATGGAAAATTCATCATCAAAATCAGCAGTGCTTAAATTACTGAAGGATAAAAAATCTTCTGCTGAAAAAGTATCCAAAAACTCTGGTTGAGCCGCCTGCAACCATACCAGATCTCCCGATTGATGAACTGGAATTTTACCAACTGGAACTGACAATGTAATCTTTTCAGGTTGATTTTCAAATATCTTATTCATCAAAACCCAAGAAGTTCCTATGATTGGATGTCCCGCAAACTTCATTTCATGTTCCGGAGTAAAAATTCTGATTTCTGCAACGCTATTTTCAAGCTCAAGCTTAGTTACAAAGGTGCTTTCCGCAAAGTTGATTTCACGGGCAATTTTTTGCATCTGCTCAGCGCTTAAGGCATCACCCCCTAAAAAAACAGCCAGTTGATTGCCTGCGTATTTTTTCTCGGCAAAAACATCAACGATGTAAAAAGGTATATTCATTCCGTTTCTTTTTTGGCTCTCAATTATTTTAAAATTATATGCCGTTTTTTTATTTTCTAAATCCAAATTTCCAACTAAATTATTTGATAATTGATGAATTTGTTTTAGATTCTTCAGATTTAATAGCGTCCAATTCTGTTTGTGCTTCCGAAACAACAGCTGGAAAATCAGTGAAATTTTGAATTACGTTTTCTAAAATATAGGTTGCTTGATAACTGTCTTTTAATCCATAGAAGTTTTTCGCCATTAAGACTAATCCTTTGGCCCCAAAATATTTATAACTCGAATAATTCTTCGCTAATTTTTGAACCGCAACATTTGATACTTCAAATTTTTCCTCTTTATTTTTAAAGTAAGCGTCATAATACAACGCTTCAGCAGCCAATTCTCCTTTGGCAATTGTCATTAGTTTTGCGTAAGCAGTTCGGGCTTTTTCTTCATCACCCGTTTCAATTGCGGCGCGGGCGATTATGATTTGCGCATCACTTTTTACATTATCATCTGTTTTAGGATTCATTAAAACCTTCTCCGCATAAATAACTGAATTTGGATAATCTTTCTTGTCGTAATACGACTTCATCAAATTCGATTGTGCAAATGTTTTATTCTGAGAAATATCCGCTTCATTTTCTAAACGAGATAATACCGGTATTGCTTTATCATAGTCTTTATTTTTAAGGAAAATTTGAGCCAATCGCGATAAAGATTGTTCCGTATATTCGCTTCTGGATTGTGCTATTACAAATTCATAATTAGCAATAGACTTGCTTTCTGACCCATCAGAAAAATAAGATTGCGCTAAGTAATAATTAGCCTGCAAAGCATGAATCCCTCGTGGG
Organism: Flavobacterium algoriphilum; assembly: GCF_048158655.1. Lineage (NCBI taxonomy): Bacteria > Pseudomonadati > Bacteroidota > Flavobacteriia > Flavobacteriales > Flavobacteriaceae > Flavobacterium > Flavobacterium algoriphilum. Next base: position 174,997 of record NZ_JBLNKY010000006.1, on the reverse strand, counting down.
AATTTAGCAACATAACCACTAAATCCAGTGATTGCCTGTTTCGTGTTATTTTGTTGAAATTGTTTTTCAGCAGCTTCATAGGTATCATTATCAAGTTCTGCATCAGTAACTGCGACAAAATCCAAAGTACGCACCCAGTTCGCATATTCATCCACCCTTCCGCTATCTACATAAATCAATCGAGCAGTTGCAACAGCTTCTAATGCTTCTGGAGATTTAGGAAAATCAGCTGCTACTTTTTTAAATTTCACCAATGCTTGTTCGTCTTTATCTGAATTGTAATACACTAAACCTTGACGCAAAATTGCTCTGGAAGTAAAAGAACCTCTTTTGAATTCCGTATTTAATCGGTCGTATGTCTTTACCGCAAGATCCGTTTTATTCTCGGCTACATATGTATTTCCAAGTTCAAAAAGGGCGTCGTCTCTGTATTCTGATTTTGGATATAATTGTAAAAAAGCGTTTAACTCCTCTATTTTCTTATCATTTTTAGCAATAAATCCGTAACAAATTGCTTTTTGGAAATAGGCATAATCCGCATCTACACTTTTGGATTCTATGACTTTTACATACGCATCCATCGCTGCTCCGTATTTTGAAGTTACAAAACGACAATCTGCTAAACGCAAATAGGAATCATTCAAACGCACTTTATCGTCTTTCACTTTTTCTATTTGACTTTGAAAATAATTCCCTGCTTGATCGTACTCTTTCAATTTGAAATACGTGTAAGCAATATTGTAATTACTGTTTTTATATTCTGGTGTTGTTGCAGCTTGGGATGAAGCTATAAATTGTTTAAAACTCGACAAAGCACTTTTGAAATCATTCAAAACATACTCTGTTTCTCCTTTCCAGAAAGTGGCTCTGGCAGTAAAAACAGCATCTCTTTGTTCATTAATAGATCTCGAAAACATTTTCAGAGCTTCCTCATAATTCCCATCAGTATATAATTCCAAACCTCTATAAAAAAGCACTTTTTGATACGCTAATTTATTTTCTGGCGATTTGTTTCTTTCCAATAAGACTAAAGCTTCTTTGTAATTTTTAGAAGAAATATAAGAATCAATCAACAATTTCTCAACCTCTGAACGGCTTGCATTATCGGGATATTTATTCAGGAAAGCTTGTAAAACTGCGGGTACACTCTGATAGGAATTTCCTAATTCATAACTCAATTTCGCATAATTTAAACTCGCATCTTCTTGAATAGCGGCATCAAAATTCATTTCTGAAGCATTTTTAAAAGCATTTAAAGCTTGTTGCTTTTTATCCGTATTCAGGTAACTTTCTCCCAAATGGTAATATGCATTTTGCGCCACAAAATCTTTTCCACCAATAATTTTATTAAACTGAGAAATGGCATTTTCGTAGTCTTTTTGTTTGTAATACGCATAGCCTAATTGGTAAAAATCGGTATTATTCCATCTTCCTTTTTTCCCTTTATAGGCTACCAAATAGGGAATTGCAGTGTCGTATTTTTTTAAATTAAAATAGCTTTCGCCAATGATTTTATTCAACTCTGATTTTTCAGCAGGATTTGATTTAGCCATGGCTTTTCCACCTAAATCAATTGCTTTTTGAAAATCCCCCAACTTAAAGTTCATATCCGCTTGGTAATATGAAAGTTTCTCTTTGTATTTTTCTTCGCCTGAAACTTCATCAAAATATTTTGTCGCTTGTTTGTAATCGTCTCCTTCATAAGCCATGAATCCCAAATAATATTTAGCCTGAGAACCATATTCAGCAGAATTAACCACTTTATTAAAATAGACTGTTGCTTCTTTTTTCTTTTTAGAATTAAAAAAACTATAGGCTTTCTGGAAATTAAATTTATCTCGGTCTTTAGCGCTTAATTGGCTTTCATCCACTTTATCAAACCATTGTAAGGCTTGCGGATAGTTCCCTTGATCAAAATGATAATGAGCCACTTCTATATACGCCTGATTCTGTTTTACGCTTGTTGGATAATCCGAAACAAATCGCTCCATTAATTCATCAGCGTTTGCCTGATTAGTACGAATAGCGCAGTTAGCAGCATAATACGCACAGTCTGATTTCAGTTCTTCAGTAGTGGCAGTTTCTTTAACTTTATTAAAAATAATTTGCGCAGATGCATATTGTGCATCATTAAACAAGGAAACCGCTTTATTAAAATCTTTTGAATCGCTAGTGTAAATAGTTGATTTTTGTGCTGAAATAGTAGCAGTTATAATGAAAAGTGGTAAATAGAAGAGCCAAGAAATTTTACGCATTGTGATTTTATTTTAATAATTCAAATGTATTATATTCTGAACTCTATAACGAATCGCAATTCGTTTTTATTATGAACATTCTTTTAAACATTGTGAAATTTAACTTTCATACTATATATTCATCGCTTTAAACTATTTGACTTTCCAATAATTATTTATAATTACCCAAATTCTATTTAATTGGATGGAATTTATTTTGAATAGAACCGTTATCTTATTACTTTTACCCCATAAACAAATGCAAATTATGTCACAATCCATACTGTCTTTAAAAAATGTAAATATTTATCAAGAAGGTAAATCTATTTTATCCCACGTAGACTTAGACGTAAAACATGGTGAATTTCTTTACATCATTGGAAAAACAGGATCCGGAAAAAGTAGTTTAATGAAAACTTTATATGGCGATTTAGCTTTGACTGAAGGAGAAGGTCATATAGTAGATTTTGATTTAGCCACTTTGAAAGAAGATGACATTCCGTTTTTAAGAAGAAAGATTGGAATCGTTTTTCAAGATTTCAAATTACTGCCAGACAGAACTGTAAAAGACAATATGCTATTTGTTCTTAAAGCTACAGGCTGGATTGACATTGCCGAAATGCAACGAAAAATTGACGAAGTTTTAGATAAAGTAGGCATGAAAGAATTTGGCAATAAAATGCCGCATCAACTTTCCGGAGGAGAACAACAACGCGTGGCAATAGCCCGAGCTTTGCTCAACGATCCTGAATTAATTCTTGCTGATGAACCAACTGGAAATCTTGATCCACAAACCAGCGTCGAAGTGTTAGAAGTGTTAAAAAGCATCAATGCCAACGGAAAAACCATTATTATGGCGACTCACGATTATGCTTTATTGATGAAATTCCCTTCGAAAACATTGAAATGTGAAGATGCCAGAATTTTTGAAGTGGTTCAGCAACGAACGGCATAATGCTTTCCATACTTGTTCCAATATACAATTATAATGTCTATCCACTCGTTTTAGAGTTGCACAGGCAAAGTCTGGAATCTAATATAGTTTTTGAGATTATTGTAATTGATGATGGTTCAAATTCCGAAATAAACGAAGAAAACAATTCCATAAATTTACTTGAAAATTGTTTTTTTACTCCTTTAAATAAAAACATTGGGCTAAGTTCGAATAGGAATCTCCTTGCTTCCAAAGCAAAATATATCAACCTACTTTTTATAGACGGTGATTCAGTCATAATTAAACCTAATTATGTCAAAGACTTTATTGATGCCGATGCTATTGAAAATGTGGATATTATTTATGGCGGACGTGTTCATCCTGAAACGGTTTTTTCTTCCAACCAAAAATTACGCTGGAAATACGGGAGAACCATTGAGGATAAAACAGCAACTCGAAGAAATTCAGCCGGCTACATAACGTTAATGTTCAATAATACGTTGATAAAAAAGGACTGTTTTAATCAAATAAAATTTGACGAAAATCTCACAAAATATGGCCATGAAGACACCCTTTTTGCCTATCAGGCGAGCTTATCAAACCTCCGTGTAAAACACATAGACAATCCTATTGAGCATAGTGACATAGATGAAAGCAGCATTTTTATTTCTAAAGTAAAGAACAGCTTAGACAACTTGAATTTAATTGACCTAGAGCATAAAATCGATCCAAATTTCGTTAAAATATTACGTTTGTACCATTTTTTCAAAAAATACAAACTGAATTTTGTAGTAGCTTCGTTTTACATCCTCTTAAATAAAATGTTATACAAACAATTAATTTCTAATAACCCTTCTTTATTTTTGTTTAACGCATACAGAATCGGGTATCTTTGTTCTTTAAATCAAAAAAAATCAACTCTTTTTGATCCCAATGAATAATTGATTCCAAGTTTGCATGATTTCCTCGATGTTGTATTTTACGCTGGATAATTTTGCGTTGTTACCCACTTCTATTCTTAATGTCGCATTTTCGATTAAAGCACTTAGTTTTTCAACAAACAAATCGGCATTGCCATCTTCGATTAAAAATCCATTTACATTGTCTTTTATAATTGCTCTTGGTCCACAAGGACAATCATATGCAACACACGGTAAACCGCAAGCCATAGCCTCAATTAACACCATTGGAAAACCTTCGTACCGGGATGTGATTACACATATAGAAGATTCAATATACTTTTCTTCTATATTTTTTACAGGATTAAAAAACCGAATTTTAGAATCTATTTTCAATTTTTTCGCTGCTTCTTTTAAACCTACAGTGTCTTTTCCGTAAATTTCAAGAATCCAATCAGGATGTATTTTGGCTATTCTTTCCCAGATGCTCAGCAATCTATCTAATCCTTTTTCATAAGAATGTCTTGCAACGACAATTACTTTTTTTGTTTCTAATTTTGCTGAAATATTAGTTTGTAACCATAAAGGATTAGGAATAACAAGACCGTTTTTCACATCCCATTCAATCAAACTTTCGTTTGATAAGGCAATAAATTTGGTAAACCTATTTGCTGAAAAATCTTTAAATAACAACTTTATTTTTGTTGAAGACAAATATTTATTTTGCCGCTTTTCTTCAATAAATTTAGAACCGTGACTTTCAAAAATTATCGGAATTTTAGTTTTTAAAATAAAGGGAATTGTATATGCTTTTAAACCGTTGTCACAAACTAAAATTACATCTGGATCAATTGCTTTAATCGTACGCTTTAAGGCTTTTCGATACGAATTAATAAACTGAAAACCCGAACCATTTAACAGTATATCGTGAAAAACAATTTTCTTATTGAAAATATAAAACAATGAAAAACTACCTTCGTTTTGAGTAAGAATATGGATTTGATATCCAAATTTCTCAATGAGGTAATTTGTTTTCATGGAGAGTACTCTGGCCACTCCCCCTTCATTATTTATCTCCGGAACAATATAAAGCAATTTCATTTTTTTGATTTCAAAAATTCATCAAAATCCCTGATGTAATCGTCTGCATTATAAATATCAGATGCAAAAACTAAACAAACTGCTCCGGATGAAAAATTTTCCAACTCGCGCCACATCCCCGTTGGAATGTACAATCCAACATTTGGTTTATTCAAAAGAAATGATTTTTTTTCGAATCCGTCATTTAGAACAATTTCAAAACTTCCGCTCAAAGCAATTAGGACTTCACTTTGATTAATATGAGAATGACTGCCGCGAAAGGAATTGCTGGGCACATCAAAAAGATAATAAACGCGCTTAAATTCAAATGGCAAAACGTCATTCTGAACAAAAGCCAAATTCCCTCGTGTATCCTCTATAACGGGCAATTTAAGTAATTGTATATCTTTTAGTGTAGTCATATTGTATTATAAATTTTCATTAAATCTAACCATTGTTTTCCTATTTTATTTAACAAAAATGGGGTTATGCTTTCCAATGCGTTCTGTTTGCAATATCGATATAGCGTTTCATCAGACACCAATAAATTCATTGCTTTTGTAAGGTTTTGCCAATTTTGATTTTCCACTAAAATCCCATTTTTTAAATGAATTATAGTTTCTTTTGGCCCAGATGGACAATCAAATGCTACAACTGGAGTACTACATGCTAAAGATTCCAAAATAACATTGGGCAAACCTTCATTTTTACTGCTAAGAACTAGAAATTTGGCTTTTATCAAATATTTGAAAGGATTGTTTTGGTAACCTAAAAAATGAACAAAATTATCCACCTTTTTCTCTTTTGCTATTTTTTCTAAAAGCGCTCGCTCGCCATTTCCTATAATTACGAGATGAATTTGCTTATTGGGCAGAATTGAGTTCGCATAACTCAAAATTAATTTATCAAATTGCTTTATGGCATTCTCATAGTGTCCTATTGCAATGATGTAATCAAAATGGATAGCGATGGTTTCTTTACCTTTTTCAATCGCTTCATCCACATTAACAGGATTAAAAATAGTCACAACATTTTTTAAATTATGGGTATCCACAATTAGCTCCTTCACCTGATTAACAATGGCCACATTGGCATAACAATGATTGTACATCAATCTTGTCAGCCAAGAATTATTAGGCATATAATGATCTATCAAAAAACTGTGAACTGTAAAAATCGTTTTGGTTTTATAAATTAACCTTGCTAAAATTAATTCCTGAATAACTTTTGTACGAAATCGAAAGTCTATAATAAAATCAAAATCATTAGCGTTCAGATATCCGCGTATTGCCATAAACCGCTTGTATTTATTCACTAATCCATTACTTTGATTCTTTAACAAACCCAAATTGACCAGCTTTCCGGAATAGGGATAGGAGATTTCATCTATAACAATTATGTTATGGACTTCAATGCCCATTTTTTCAAAAAAAATGGATAATGTTGCCATAACCCTGTCACTGCCACCCCCGCTCAGACGGTAGCCAATTAAAGCAATTTTATATTTTTTGTTGGGCAATATCAATATTGATTTCTTATTTTCGTATCAAATATAACACTTTTAAAAAAAGATGCAAGACAATCCTTTGGTTACCATTATTTGCTTGTGTTACAATCAGGAAGACTATGTTTTGGAGAGTTTATTTTCAGTAATTAATCAAGACTATCCGTCTATACAGCTTATTATTGTTGACGATTGCAGTACTGACAATTCTAAATCAATAATTAAAAAATGGCGTACTGATTTTCCGAAAATTGAATTTATTGCAAATAAAACTAATTTAGGAAGTACCCAATCTTTTAATAAAGCACTCAAGAAAGCCAAAGGAGAATATATTATTGACTTGGCTGCAGATGATGTATTACTACCCAATTGCGTTACTTCGCAAATAAATGCATTCAAAAACACAACTTACAAAAATCTCGGAATTGTATATGGAAATGTTGAATTAATCACTGAAAAAGGTGAATTTGAATCTTATTATTTCCCTGTTGATCGTTTTCAAAAAGTAATTACCGCAAGAACAACAGGTGATATTTATAAATCCGTTCTTTCAGGTGGAGATAGCATTTGTTCCGTATCGGCGATGATAAAAAAAACTGTTTTTGACCATTTAAATGGCTATGATGAAACGCTGGTTTACGAAGATTTGGATTTTTGGATTCGTGCTTCCCGAATTTATGAATTTGATTTTATAGACGATATCCTAATGCAGAAAAGGATTGTTCCGAATTCTTTAGGAACCGATTTTTTTAAGAAGAAAGATTCAAGGGCACAAAAAATAAATCATTCTACTTATTTGATTTTAAAAAAAGCAATTGATCTCAATAAAACAAATGAAGAAAATAAAGCCATATTAAAACGAATTCATTTTGAGATGATTTTAGCTTCTAAAACATCCAATCTTAAACTATTATTAAAGTATATTTTGCTGGAAATTAAGCTAAGAATTCATTTGATGGCTTCCTAAACTAGACGATCAAATAAGCATTTAACGAATCTTTTTCCGCTTCCCAATCTCGGGAAATAGCATCTTTTATAAATTTTGCGGGAATACCGCCAATTAAAATATTTGAACCAAAGGAAATATAATCGGTATTACACAAGCTATTGGAAGCAACGGTACAATAATCCGGAGTTTTAGTATTCTGCATCATAGAAACTCTACTGCCTACATAATTATAATTTCCAATGACGATTGGAGCTGTCATTTTAAACTTCTCTTGCGTAATTGTATTCATCATGGGATGAAAATTAGTATCAATAATTTGACATTCGGAACCAAAACGAGCATAATTACCTAACACAATACTTTCAATACAAATTAATTTAGCATAAGATCCTAAAGATGACATGTGACCAAATTCACAATAGCCATTCTCACCGATGTAGATAAAATAATCTTTCCCAAATTGAACATGACCCTTGAATACTATTTTTCCCAAAATATTAATTTCGGCAATCCCTTTGTGGAGCGTATTCATTTCGTAAGGCTGTCCAAAACCAATCATTCCTTTTTTAATTTTTCCTTCAATTTCTATTTTACCGGGTATTGAGGCAAATTTTACCGTTCCATAAAAAAATACAGGTAGTTTTTTGGCGGTACTGAAAGGAAATTTTTTAAAATTAAAATATATGGTTTTAGTCCAATTTACAGCATAAAAAAATCGAATCTTTTCATAACCTAATTTTGCTTTTCTATAATTATTTTTTAAAATTTTAATCATTGCTCTTTTTGAATATCGTATTAAACAAACCTTTCAGTTCCATTTTTTTATTCATTTGAAATAATACAAAAACTATTGAAACGGGAACCATTGCTGACATTAAACTATATTTCACAATCGAATTTGAAATATATCGAAATAAAAAAGTAGTCATACACATCAAAAAACAAATACCATAAATAGTATAAAAATCGGAGTCAAAATAAAAACCATATCTTTTTTTAGTAATTATTTTTAATCCAAAAAAATGAATCAAATAAAAGACAAAAAAACTAATTCCAAGTCCTTCCAATCCATAAAAATGATATCCTAAAATATTTAAAAATAACGAAATAAGGTTAAACCCAAAAGCCGTTTTCATAAACATTTTTGAATCCCCTTTGGCAATCAAAATATAACCCATTGACCAGGAAACTGCTCTAAACAACATCGCTAATATCCCGAAACAAACCATTGGAATAATCGAAATGAATTTTGGCGTGTAAATAATTTTTACAATGAATGGAATTAGCGTTAAAAACAATATAATTATAGGTGTTATAATCATTATTGAGATGAAAGATTGCTGAACCACACTTGTTCTGATTTTTTCGTTTTCATCACTTATGGAAGCTAATCTTGGGAAATAATCGGTACTCAATGCAGTGAAAATTATTCCGACATAAGAATTCAATAATGTAAAACCAGCGTTATAAAATCCTACTTGTTCTAAACCTCCTTGTTTTCCAACATAAATTTGAATTAAATAGGTTGAAAGCAAAGTCAGCAAACCACTTATTGTCAAAAGAATTCCCAGTTTAATAATACTTTTTCCTTCGCTGGTCAATTGCTCATTCGAAAGGACAATTTTATTTAATTTTATCTTTTTCGAATAAAAGAAAGAGAATACTAATGACCAAAATGAAGCGACAATAATTGTAGGGACAATAGCGTCAATTCGGTAATAATAATACAATGGAATTGAGAATAGCAAGCCAAATAAATTTCCGTAAAAATTGGCTTTCGCCAAAAGTCTCATTCGCCTTAAACCTTGTAAAACTACAAATTCCCCGATCATTAATTGTCTAAACAACAACGTAATCGAAATAAAAACAAACGAAAATACATGATTTGAATTTCCAAAAGTTAACTGACTCAGCCAACTGGAAAGACAAACAGTAACAAGACATCCTAAAATTCCCGTTAATAATGCCAGCCTTTTTACTATTGCTACAATAGTCGCTATACTACTTAAATCATCCTTTTTATAAGTGCTCGAAACATGTTTAATCCCACTAGTTTCAATTCCTAAACTTGTAATACCCCCTATAATATTTACAGCTGAGTTCAATAAAGTAATAATTCCCATTCCTGCCGGACCAATGAAAACAGCAATTAATTTAGTCCGAATTATAGAAATAAGAATAGTAAAAAATTGTACTCCGCCAAAAAGCGAAGTAGTTTTAACTATTTGACGATATGCTGCTTTACTATCAGACACTATTGATACTTATTTAAAATCGCTATAATGAAACCCACTTCATCCATTGTCAAAACAGGACTTATGGGCAAACTTAGTACTTCATCATGAATTTTTTGGGATATCGGAAAAGACATATGGTTCCAAAATGACAAAGCCTTTTGATTGTGTGGCGGAATAGGATAATGGATAACCGTTTCAATCCCATTTTGATGTAAATATTCCTGTAAATCAAGTCTATTTGGGGTCCGAATAACAAACAAATGAAAAACATGGTTGCTTGAAAAATCCCAAAATGGAAGCGTAATTTTATCGTTATTAATTTCAGACAAATACCGTTTTGCAATTCTTCTTCTTTGCTCATTTTCAGTATCCAAATTAGGTAATTTTACATTCAGGAAAGCAGCTTGCAATTCGTCTAATCTTGAATTTATACCAATATGATCATTCTGATATTTCGTTTCTGAACCATAATTTCTAAGTGACTGAATGACTTTAGCTAATTCGGAATCATTTGTAGTTACTGCGCCACCATCGCCTAATGCTCCTAGATTTTTTCCTGGATAAAAACTATACGCTACGCTTGATTTTTGATTCTTGATTACTTCGTCAGTTCGACCTGCGGTCTCGTGTGCTGATTCTTGATTTCTGATTGCTCCATGGGCCTGAGCCGCATCTTCAACAACCAGTAAATCATTTGCTACAGCAATTTCATTTATCTTATCCATTTCAGCCAATTGTCCGTAAAGATGAACCGCTAAAATTGCTTTTGTTTTTGAATTAATTTTTTCTGAAATTAAATCGGGATTGATATTGTAGGTTTCCAGCCTTGGCTCGACCAAAACAGGAATTAAATCTGCTTGCAGAATAGCGAGAATACTGGCAATGTAAGTATTGGCAGGCACGATAACTTCATCACCTTTTAGCAATTTCCCTAATTGTATATAGCCTTTAAAAATTAAAACTAAAGCGTCAAAACCACTTCCTGTTCCAATACAATAGTCAGTCCCGCAATACTTGGCAAAATTGGTTTCAAACTCTTTGACTTCATTCCCTAAAATATACCAACCCGTTTCTAAAACTGTTTTCAATTTTTCTTGAAATGCGTTTTGATAAGGCTCGTTTATTTTCTTTAAATCGAGAAATGGTATCATTTAGTAAGTATGTTTTTTGATTTAGTAAAAAAGGAATCCAGCTTAACATAATTAGCGGTTTCCACTTCGTAAAAATCGTGAACTATGGTACTGGCTCCAAAACTTTCTTTCCAATACGATAATCCATCATTCAGTTTTTTTCCTTGCGATTCATTAGAAATTCCAAAGTCGAAAAATCGTTTACCTGCAAATGTTTCAGTAATTAAGTAATTATATAAAAAGTCTAAGCTTCCCAGATTCTCGTCATTTTCATATTTAGAAATGTATTGACAATGTGCTACCGTTTCACTTTCGAAAACAGTTGTTCCCGCAACAATTTCACCGTTATGATATACATTAAACTGTCTGATATTGTTAGGAAAAAGACTTTTCAAAACGTTCATTTCTTCTAAAGAGTGAACGGGTTTTACGCCATGTCTTTCGTCTAAATTTGGAATTAATATTTCATCCCAAAAAGATTTAAAATCAGTTTCTTCTTTAATTACCAATCCGTTTGTTTTCCCTTTCTGAATCCCTCTTTTTCTACTTTTAGAAAAATTATATTTTTGAGATAAATCAATAACAGACAAACTATCTCTTCTCACTAATTGGGCTTCCGCCAAAAACAAAGCATACTGAATTTCCTCGGCTGGCTTAGTGTGATAAATAGATGGAATTGTTTTTACATGTAATTTTTCAATTCCATCAGCTTCTAAAAACAACAAAACAGCCCTAAAAGCAGTAATTACAGTTGTCAGTTTAGACGCTTCATTATAAACTAATCCGCCATAAGTCAATCCCTGATGTGAGAAAATTTCATTCCCGACTCTATTGGCCGAAAGAACCCCTACCCATTTATCCTTGTACAAAACAATCAAGGAATAGTCCTCAAATCGATCCTTATGATATTCCATAAAATCACGATGAAATAAGAAAGTAGCATTTTTGGCTTGACCAATAAAGGCATTCCAATTTTCACAATCACTTTCCTGGTATTTTTTAACGGAATAATTTTTCACACTTTGGTTTTAGACTTCGTTAAATTAAGCTTTTTTTTATTTATGTTCTAAAGTAGGCAAATACCATTTGTATTTTACGGCCATCAAGCGAACTGAAATGATTACTAAAGAAGTGGTTAAGTATAAAACATCATTTTCCAAATTCAGTTTTCGAAGGAGAAAAAACACAATTCCACCTAAAATACAAATCGTTGCATAAATCTCTTTTCTGAAAATAACAGGGATTTCAGTACACAAAATATCGCGAATAACGCCTCCAAAACAGGCCGTCATGGTTCCTAGTGCAATACATATAACAGGATGAAGTCCAATATTTATTCCTTTTTCAAGACCAATTAATGTAAAAACACCTAATCCAATCGTGTCAAATAAAAATAAAGAAGTACGTAAACGATCGAATTTTTTTCTAAAAATGATGGCTAAAACAAAGCCCATTATTATTACATAAACATACTTTAAGTCCAGCATCCATCCCACCGGCGTTCTACCAATCATAATGTCTCGCAATGTTCCTCCACCCACAGCGGTTACAAAAGCAATGATAAAAACGCCAAAAGGATCCAGCTTTTTATTCATTGCGGTCAATGCCCCTGACATGGCAAAAGCCATCGTACCGATAATATCTAATAGATGAAACACTTATAATTTAGGATTTATGATTTTACAAATTTAAAGAAAATACTCCTTAATAATTACAATAACCGTGTTTTCTAATACGTAGATATTGCATTTTAGAATTTAAAAAAAGGTAGTAACTTAGCGCCTTAGTAACCAAGCGACATTTCCATTGAAACAAATTTCTTCCGTACAAAATCCAGTTATAAAATCTTTAATGTTATTGCAGGAAAAAGCAAAAGCACGCAAACAATCCGGAACATTCTTAATTGAAGGAAAACGTGAAATTTCGATTGCCATAAAAGGGGGTTACGAAATGGAAACACTACTGTTTTTACCTGAAATTTGTTCAGAAGCAGAAGCTAGGAAATTATCTAACAGTGCTGACTTAATAGAAATCAACAAAGAAGTCTATCAAAAACTGGCCTATCGTGATACTACCGAAGGTCTTTTGGCTGTGGCCAAAACCAAATCGTTGCAATTATCCGATTTAAAATTATCCGAAAACCCATTAATTCTGGTTGCAGAAGCTCCCGAAAAACCAGGCAATATTGGAGCGCTACTTCGTACTGCCGATGCTGCCAATCTGGATGCCGTGATTATTGCCAACCCAAAAAGTGATTTATACAATCCAAATATTGTGCGCTCGAGCGTAGGCTGTTTGTTCACCAACCAAATTGCTACCGGAACAACATCAGAAATTATTGCATTTTTGAAAGAAAGAAAAATCAATTTTTATTGTGCTACTCTGCAAAATTCCACATCGTATCACACGCAAGATTACACTACTCCAACCGCTTTGGTTGTGGGTACCGAAGCAACAGGTTTGACAGAAGAATGGAGAAAAGAAGCGACACAAAATATTATAATTCCAATGCAAGGCGAAATAGATTCCATGAATGTTTCGGTTGCAGCAGCGATTCTAATTTTTGAGGCCAAAAGACAAAGAGGGTTTTAGATTGCAGATTTAAAAAAAAAATATAAATAATATGAAAAATAAATTATTCGTTGCATTAACGTTAATCGCAACTACCCTTTCTTTCGCACAAATCAGTTCTTCTCAAGTGGACGAATTAGTAGAACGCTCATTAAAAACATTTAACGTTCCGGGTATTGCAGTAGCCATTGTAAAAGACGGTAAAATAATTCACGCTAAAGGATATGGAGTAAAATCAATTTTGACTAATGAAAAAGTGGATGCAAATACACTTTTTGGAATTGCGTCCAATAGTAAAGCGTTTACAAGCGCTGCTCTGACCATGCTTGTTGATGAAGGAAAAGTGAAATGGAATGATAAAGTCATCAAATACCTTCCTAATTTCAAGATGTATAATGAGTATGTAACCAATGAATTTACAATTCGCGATTTATTGACACACCGCAGCGGATTAGGTCTTGGCGCAGGCGATTTAATGATATGGCCTGACGGAAGTAATTTCACAGCGCAAGATATCATTCAAAATTTACAATATTTAAAACCCGTTTCAGCTTTTAGAACTAAGTATGATTACGATAACTTATTATACATTGTTGCCGGCGAAGTTGTTGCTAAGGTAAGTGGTCAAAGTTGGTGTGATTTCATAGAAGAACGCATCATGAAACCGTTAGAAATGAATCAAAGTGCAGCCTCCTTTTTACGATTAAAAGACACCACAAATATTATTGCTCCTCATGTTCCTATTGACGGAAAACTTAAAGTAATCAAGCGTTATCAAAACCAACTTTTTGATGCGGCTGCCGGAATTTATTCCAGTGTAAATGATTTGAGCAAATGGACAATTATGCAAATGAATAATGGAAAATATGGTAGTGATAACAAGCAGTTATTCTCAGAAAAAGAGCACAATGAAATGTGGCAATTACAAACTATAATACCCGTAACTACAAAACCACCCTACAATACCCATTTTAGCGGTTATGGACTGGGTTGGTTTCTAAGTGACATAAAGGGATACAAACAAGCTACTCATACAGGCGGATTAGAAGGAATTGTCACCCAAGTAACATTACTTCCAGAACTCAATTTAGGAATTATTGTTTTAACAAATCAGCAATCAGGTGCAGCTTTTAACGCCATTACAAATACTATAAAAGATAGTTATCTAGGAGTAAAATCAGAAGATTATGTTACAATTTATAGCACCCGATTAAAATCAAATGTAGCAACTGCCGACAAAGTCACTGATGATGTTTGGGCAACCGTAGCAAAAAACAAAAAAGACAAAATCAAAATAGACTTCGATACTTTTACCGGGACTTACAATGATAATTGGTTTGGAGATATTACACTTTCGCAAAAAAAAGGAAAATTATATTTTGTATCAAAACGTTCTCCTCAACTTTCAGGTGAAGTTTTTTTCTATAAAGAAAATGATTTTGTGGTAAAATGGAATAATGCCTATTTTCATGCCGATGCGTATTTGTTTTTCGAATGTGATGCAACTGGAAAAGCAGTAACTTTAAAAATGAAGCCAATTTCTGAATTAACAGATTTCAGTTATGATTTTCAGGATTTGGATTTCAAAAGAGTACCATAATAATTTCAGTAATTCAATTTTGAATTTTATACTCCAAACCCTTTTTTACTTGCATATCTCCTAACTAATTTCTATTTTTAGGAATTGAACCATGCCGTTATGATAGAAATAGATATTGAAAAAGAAAATAAAGCAATTGCTCAAGAATACAAAGAGTTGCTACGCATAAGTTATCAAACCTTAAGTGATGAAGATAAAAAACTGATCCGAAAAGCTTTTGACGTTGCCGTAGATGCCCATAAAGATCAACGAAGAAAATCAGGCGAAGCCTATATTTTCCATCCCATTGCTGTTGCCAAAATTGTTGCTTCCGAAATAGGTTTGGGGGCCACTTCTATTGCTGCTGCATTATTGCATGATGTAGTTGAAGACACGCTAATGACTGTACCAGATGTTGAACGATTATTTAATCCTAAAGTAGCACAACTTGTAGAAGGATTGACAAAAATCTCCATGGTACAAAAGGATCTAAATGTATCCATGCAAGCGGAAAACTTCCGTAAAATGATATTAACCCTCAATGATGATGTACGTGTCATTCTTATAAAACTAGCCGATCGATTGCATAACATGCAAACAATGGATTCGATGCAAGAGGACAAACAAACCAAAATTGCGTCTGAAACTTTATATATATATGCTCCATTAGCACACCGATTGGGTTTATACAACATTAAAACAAAACTCGAAGATTTAGGATTAAAATATACGGAACCCACTATTTACAACGAGATTGTAAGTAAAATAAAAGAGACCAAAGAAGAACAGGATTCCTATATAAAAGACATTTCTGATGTGCTAAAAACAGCATTGGATGCCGAAGCAATTGATTATATCATAAAAGGTCGTCCAAAATCTATCTACTCCATTCGTAGGAAAATGAAAGCGCAAAATGTAAGCTTCGATGAAGTTTATGATAAGTTTGCTCTTCGTATTGTATACAAATCAACTCCGCACGAAGAAAAATTTCTTGCTTGGAAAATCTATTCTATAGTAACGGATTATTACAGACCGAGTCCAAGTCGTTTACGCGATTGGATTTCTTCGCCTAAATCTACCGGTTATGAAGCCCTGCACATCACCGTTATGGGACCAAAGGGCCGCTGGGTAGAAGTTCAGGTACGTAGTGAGCGTATGGATGAAATTGCAGAAAAAGGCTATGCAGCACATTATAAATATAAAAATGGAGCTACTGAAGAAAATGAACTCGATGCATGGCTGAATTTATTAAAAGAAGCTTTAGAAAGTTCTGAAACCAACGCAGTGGATTTTGTGGAAGATTTCAAAATGAATTTATATTCTAAAGAAATCTTTGTATTTACTCCAAAAGGCGAAATAAAATCTTTGCCAAAAGGAGCTACTTCACTCGATTTTGCATTCAGTATTCACTCAGAAATAGGAATTCGTACCCGAGGAACCCGTGTCAATGGAAAATTAGTTCCTTTGAATTTCGAATTAAAAAGTGGGGATCAAATTGAAGTGATCACCTCACAACATCAAAAGCCAACTTCTAGCTGGTTAGACTATGTAACCACTTCGAGAGCCAAAACGAAAATTAAAAACGTTTTAAACGAAAATACTAAGAAGATTGGTGAAGAAGGAAAAGAACTGCTTACTCGAAAATTAAAACATTTAAAAATAACTTTAAATGAATCCGTTGTTAACGAATTAGTCAACTTTTTCAAATTAAAAACAAGTTTAGATTTATTTTATAGAGTGGGAATTGGCGCCATAGAGAATCAGCAGCTCAAAGATTATGCAGCTCAAAAAAGCAACACTTTTATTAATTTCTTCAAAAATAAAATAAAACGTTCCGCAAGTAGCACAGCCGATGAAGATATTCACAAGCCAATAATAAGCAGCAATTACGATTTGCTCGTTTTTGGAAAGGAACATGACAAACTGGATTACAAATTATCTCCGTGTTGCAACCCAATTCCGGGTGATGATGTATTTGGATTTGTAACCATCAATGAAGGAATAAAAGTGCACAAAAAAGATTGTCCGAACGCCATTGGAATGCAATCTAATTATGCTTACAGAATCATGACAGCCAAATGGATTGACTCATCACAAGAGGAATTCAAAGCCATAATAAACATAACGGGAATGGATGTTTTAGGACTTACAAACCAGTTAACAAAGGTAATTTCGAACAATATGCATGTTAATATTCAAAGTATTTCTTTGAGTACCGATGCAGGAATTTTTCATGGTCAAGTGACAGTAGTTGTTCAAAATAATACAATTTTGAAGAAAATGATCAACAATATCAAAAAAATTGACGGAATTGACAAGGTAACAAGAGTATATAAAACTTAGAAAAGTTCGGCGAAATTTTGTTTGAGGTTACCCGTTTCTCTGCTAAAAACTAAAAAAACTTGAAACTAAACAAAGCTGAAACTTTAAACTTTAAACTAAAAAATTTATCTTTGCCCACATATGACACTCATTTCCACAGATAACACCAAAAACCAAGAAATTGTAAAAAATGTTTTCACAATGTATCTTGAAAAAAAAGGACATCGTAAAACTCCTGAACGTTATGCTATCCTTCAGGAAATATACGATAGCGAAGAACATTTTGATGTAGAGAATCTTTATATCAAAATGAAAAATAAAAACTATCGTGTCAGTAGAGCAACCCTTTACAATACTATTGAATTGCTATTAGATTGTGCGTTGGTTCGTAAACATCAATTTGGGCAAAATCAGGCACACTACGAAAAATCGTACTTTGATAAACAGCACGATCATATCATTATGACCGATACTGGCGAAGTAATTGAGTTTTGTGATCCAAGAATTCAAAGTATTAAAAAGACTATCGAAGAAATATTCGACATAGAAATTACCAATCATTCCTTGTATTTATACGGAATAAAAAAACAAAAATAGTACGACAGCTTAATAGTTGTCTTTTGAATATAAAACTAACTACAAATAAAACACAGAGAATGACCGCAGATTTATTACTAGGCTTACAATGGGGAGATGAAGGAAAAGGAAAAATTGTTGATGTTCTTACTTCAAATTATGATATTATCGCTCGTTTTCAAGGTGGACCAAATGCAGGACACACTTTGGAATTTGACGGAATAAAACATGTTCTTAGAACTATTCCTTCTGGTATCTTTCATAAAACTGCCATAAACATTATTGGAAATGGAGTTGTAATAGATCCTGTAGTTTTTCAAAAAGAAATTGAAGGTCTTGAGAAATTTAATTTAGACATCAAAAGCAAATTAATCATTTCAAGAAAAGCTCATTTAATTTTACCTACGCACCGTTTATTAGACGCCGCTTCTGAGGCTTCTAAAGGGAAAGCGAAAATTGGCTCTACATTAAAAGGAATTGGCCCAACTTATATGGACAAAACCGGAAGAAACGGTCTTCGTGTAGGAGATATTGAATTAGAAGATTTTGCAGATCGTTACAGAGCTTTGGCTGACAAGCATGAAGCCATGATTGAATTTTACGATGTTGACATTCAATACAACTTAGAAGAATTAGAAAAAGAATTTTTTGAAGCAATCGAAGAAATAAAAAAGCTGGATTTTATTGATAGTGAAGAATATTTACACCAAGCTCAAAAAGCGGGTAAATCCATATTATGTGAAGGAGCTCAAGGTTCATTATTAGATGTTGATTTTGGAACTTATCCATTTGTAACTTCATCAAACACAACTGCTGCCGGTGCATGTACTGGTTTAGGAATTGCTCCAAATAAAATAAAAGAAGTATACGGAATTTTCAAAGCGTATGTAACACGTGTAGGAAGTGGCCCATTCCCAACCGAACTTTTTGATGAAGATGGTGCAACTATGGCACGTGTAGGAAACGAATTTGGATCCGTTACAGGAAGACAAAGACGTTGTGGATGGTTAGATTTAGTGGCACTTAAATACGCTGTTCAAATTAACGGTGTAACACAACTGATGATGATGAAAGGGGATGTACTTTCAGGATTTGAAACCTTAAAAGTATGTACCGAATACAATTATAAAGGAGAGAAAATTTCTCATTTCCCTTATAACATCGAACCGGAAAATGTAACTCCAGTGTACCAAGATTTCAAAGGATGGCAAGCGGATTTGACCGGTATGACAACCTATGAAGAATTACCGATCGAATTGAAAGAATACATTGAATTCATCGAAAAAGAAGTGGAAGTTCCTATCAAAATAGTTTCTGTAGGACCGGATAGAAAACAAACTATTATTAAATAAGATTACTAAACGCTCTGAAAATTCAGAGCGTTTTTTTTAGTTTCCAAAAATCCCAACGAATGAAAAATCCAGCTATAAAAATACAAAAAACCGAATTACTTTCTGACAATTGGTACATTTTAAACAAAGTAACTTTTGATTATCAAAAAAAAGACGATTCTTGGATTACCCAAAAAAGAGAAGTTTATGACCGAGGAAATGGTGCTGCCATTTTACTATACAACACCCAACAAAAAACGGTTATTCTAACCCGACAATTCCGCTTGCCAAGTTACCTTAACGGAAATGAAACAGGAATGATGATTGAGGTTTGCGCAGGACTTTTGGACGAAGACCATCCGGAGCAATGCATCATTCGAGAAACCGAAGAAGAAACAGGATACCGCATTACTAAAGTTGACAAAATAATGGAAACGTATATGTCGCCTGGAGCTGTAACTGAAATTTTATATTTATTCGTTGGTGAATATGATGAATCCATGAAAGTCAGTGAAGGTGGTGGAGTTGAACATGAGGAGGAAAATATAGATGTCTTAGAAATGACCTATGACGAAGCTTACGCCATGATTGAATCTGGGGAAATAAAAGATGCAAAGACAATCATGTTGTTGCAATATGCAAAAATAAAAAATCTCGTTTAATTTAACGATGAGCAATCAAAATAAAGGAGCGTTTTTCGCTTTATTGGCCACTTTACTTTGGTCCGTAAATATGGTAATCGCCAGCGGTATTAAAGGGCACATTCCTCCTATTGGACTGGCTTTTTGGCGCTGGACAATCGCTTGTATCGTTTTGGCTCCATTTGCAATCAAAAGTACTATCGAAAGTTTTACCTTTATAAAGAAACACATTCGGTATCTCATGGGTACAGCGGTATTAGGCATCACTATTTTTAATACGCTTATTTACTTTGCAGGAAAAACAACTAGCGCTGTCAATTTATCATTAATAGCCATTTCGATTCCGTTGTTCATTGTGGTACTCTCCAGAATTATTTTTAAAGAGAAAGTGTCAACTATAAAAATAGTTGGAATTGTAACCATAATTACAGGAGTTCTTGTACTTATTAGCAAAGGGTCTCTAGAAGCATTACTGCATATCAACTCTACAATTGGGGATTTATTAATGCTTGTGGCCTGTTTCTTTTTTGCCTATTACACGATACTAGTTCGACAAAAACCAGATGAATTAACCCCAAAAGTATTTTTATTTAGTGTTTTTGTTATCGGCACAATTTTCCTTTTGCCTTTTTATATTTGGGAACATTTATTTTATAAAAAAGTAATTTTTGATACTAAAACAGTATTGGTAACTACTTATGTGGGCATCTTTGCTTCACTGGTTTCTTATTATTTGTGGAACGAAGCGATTCGGTTGATAGGCACCTCAAAAACAGCATTAATTTATTATTTAATTCCGGTGTTCAGTGGAATTTTAGCGTATTTTTTTCTGGGTCAGGCAATTGTGATCACTCAAATTATAAGCATGGGAATCATTATTAGCGGTTTATTGATAACCAATAGGAAGTAACTATTTTTAGTCTCTTTTATAAAAACAAAAAAGTGCAATGAACGTATTTTCATTGCACTTTTTTTATGCTAAAGTCTTATCTGAGAAAACAAATTACTTATTAGGTTGCGGAGTCATTCTTAAATATGGTTTGACCCTTTCATATCCTTTTGGAAATTTAGCAGCAATATCTTCATCTTTAACCGCTGTTGAAATAACCACTTTTTCTCCATCTTTCCAATTTGCAGGTGTTGCAACACTATAATTTGCTGTCAACTGTAAGCTATCAATTACACGAAGTAATTCATCAAAATTTCTTCCGGTTGACGCAGGATAAGTCAAGGTTAATTTTATTTTTTTGTCAGGTCCAATTATAAAAACCGAACGAACTGTAAAGTTTTCATTGGCATTAGGATGAATCATATCATACAATTGCGCTATATGTTTGTCTTCGTCAGCAATAATTGGAAAGTTAACTGTTGTATTTTGCGTTTCGTTGATATCTTTAATCCATTCCTTATGAGAATTTAATCCGTCAACGCTTAATGCGATTACTTTTACATTTCTCTTTACAAATTCAGGATAATAATTAGCCATAGTTCCTAATTCAGTAGTGCAAACTGGAGTAAAATCAGCAGGATGCGAAAATAATATCCCCCAAGAATCCCCTAGCCATTCCTGAAATTTTATCTTTCCTTGTGTAGTTTCTGCCTCAAAATCTGGAGCAATATCGCCTAATCGTAGTGTTGCCATAATATTTTTTTTTTTGATTATTAACAATCTAAGTTATTGAATTAAGGGTAACAAAAATTAAAACAAATCTTAAAGTTGTACTAAAAAATTAACAGGATAAAGCTTTTGATTATTCTCAGCTACAAAAAACATTCTTGCGGCCAAAATACCTAGCCACGATAAAAGTGGAAATCCTTTCTAGCAGTAAATCCTTAAAGGTTTACTGCTAGAAAGATTGCAACGGATAGCGGGAAAAAGCTCCAAAAATAAATAGTTAAGAAAGATTATTTCTTTTTTATATTGGGTAAAAAATAAGTAAAAACACCAATAAGCGGCAGAAAAGAACTTAATTTATAAACGTATTCAATACAGGTTTGATCTGCAACATAACCCAAAATTGCTGAACCTAAACCTCCCATACCAAAGGCAAAACCGAAAAATAGTCCGGAAATCATTCCTACTTTTCCTGGCATTAATTCTTGTGCAAAAACTAAAATTGCTGAAAACGCAGAAGCGATAACAATTCCAATGATAACCGATAATACTCCGGTCCAAAATAAATCAGCATAAGGCAATAATAAAGTGAATGGAGCAGCTCCAAGTATCGAAATCCATATGATATACTTTCTCCCAAAATGATCTCCTAAAGGCCCACCTATTAATGTTCCTGCAGCCACTGAAGCTAAAAACACAAACAAATGAAACTGAGATTCTTGTATTGTTAGCCCAAATTTATGCATGAGATAAAAAGTAAAATAACTTGACATACTCGCCATATAGAAAAACTTCGAAAATATCAACAACAATAAAACTGCTAATGCTGTATTAATTTTTCTTTTGGATAATGAAACAGCAACCTCTTCAGTGTCTATTTTTTTTGCAGCTCGAAGATTCAAATGATTTTGATACCAAAGCGCGATTTGGGACAAAATAATTATTCCTAAAATACCCACAATTACAAACCATATTATATTCGATTGTCCAAAAGGAGCAACAACCAATGCTACTAATAAAGGACCAATTGCACTTCCTGAATTTCCACCCAATTGAAAAATAGATTGCGCCAAACCTCTCTTCCCTCCCGAACCTAAATAAGCAACACGAGACGCTTCCGGATGAAATATAGAGGAACCAACTCCTACAAAAGCAACCGACACCAACAACATCAAAAAAGAAGTAGAAATCGATAAAAATCCCAATCCTGTTATAGTAAATAACATCGCAACTACTAAAGAATAAGGTTTTGGATACTTATCGGTATAAAAGCCTATAAAAGGCTGCAGAATAGAAGCTGTAAGTTGGAAAACGAATGTTATCAATCCAATTTGAGTGAAACTAAGATTAAAATTTTCTTTTAATATTGGATAGGTCGAAGGAATAACTGATTGCATTAAATCATTTAACAAATGAGCAAAAGCTATTGAAAATAAAACCGAATAAACTGTTTTTTGAACAATTGGAGCGCTAATGGTCTGTGGCGCTGTTGCTGATAAAATATTCATATGCTAATAATAAAAGGATCTCAAAATTAAATAAACTGTGCCACAAAATACCAAAAAACTAATGTTAAGAATGACAATGGTATTCCAAAACCAATCATCATACTGCTCAACTTGGGTTTTAAACCATGAGAAGTAGCCAAAATACTGGCTGTAATCATTGGAGCCATAGCTGCTTCCATGATGGACACCTGAATTGTTTTAGAATTTTGGTCTAAAATTACGACATACAACAAATATATTAAAGCTGGAGTCAATATTAATTTGTACAAAAGTCCCAGTCCCAAAAATTTCCAATGTTTGCTTTTCCTATCAAATCGCAATTGCAATCCAACAGAAAGCATTGCCAATGGAGTCATCACCTTAGCCACATTTTGTAAACCAAACTGGATATATTCGTGAAAATCAAAATTGAATACATTCATTAAACATGCCAATAAAAAAGTAATAAATGGAGGGAATAACAGTATTTTTTTGGCAATATGAAATCCGTTTGGACTTCCTGGAGAAAATAGAGTAGCCACAAGAATTCCTAATGTTGAGAGTACTACAAAAGTACCCGGCTGATCAACTAAAATGGCAGTTTTTAAGCCCTCTTCACCATATAAAGCTTGAATAATTGGAAAACCTAAAAAAGAAGTATTTCCCAAACCTGCAGTTATAATTAAACAACCCGTAAGTTTTTTTGGCCATCCAAATCTATTTCCTAAAAAACTAAAAAACAAATACGAAACTATAAAACCAATCCATGTAACACCGATAGGAAACAGCAGCTTATTATCCCATTCTATTTTCGGAATATAATATAAAGCCAAAGCAGGAAGGCAAATATAAATGACCACATTGTTTAACATCTTGTACGTACTGGAAGGTAAACGTTTCACCTTTTGCAATGCGATTCCAAGAAATAAACAAACGAAGATTAGAATAAAGTTGCTCATAATTCAGCAAAGATATTGACTAATGATTTATAAAATGAATTCAAAAAAAATAAAATTTGCACTTTATGAATAAAAGGAGTTACCAATCACAAATGAAATGACAATTTATTGGAATGACTGTCTATTCAAGATAGTTTTTTATTAATTTTACTTTTAAAATAAGCTCCTTTGCCAAATAAAAAATCGCCTTTTTCCGCCCTTAACGAAAAGCCCGGTATTTCTCCACCAGAAATCATCAATGCAATCGCCGTGGAGCATATCAAAAAATTTAGAAAAATCCAACCTTCCTCAAAAGAATTGGTTGAGGGAATTTTAGCAGGTAATATAACTGCGTTGAGTCGAGCAATTACGTTAGTCGAAAGCATCAATAGCGCTCATTTGACAAAAGCCAACGAAGTTATAAATGCTTGTTTGCCTCATGCTAACAAATCCGTAAGAATAGGTATAACTGGAGTTCCCGGTGTTGGAAAAAGTACCTTTATTGAAGCTTTTGGAAAACAGTTGACCAGTTTAGGGAAAAAAGTAGCAGTACTCGCCGTTGATCCCAGCAGCACCATTTCGCATGGAAGTATTTTAGGTGATAAAACCCGAATGGAAGAATTAGTTAAAGATGAAAATGCTTTTATTCGTCCTTCTGCATCTGGAGAAACATTAGGTGGTGTGGCTCGAAAAACCAGGGAAACGATTACGCTTTGTGAAGCTTATGGGTTTGATACTATTATTATTGAAACTGTGGGAGTTGGACAAAGCGAAACCGCCGTTCACAGTATGGTAGATTTCTTTTTACTATTAAAAATTTCCGGTGCGGGAGATGAATTACAAGGCATCAAACGGGGCATTATGGAAATGGCTGATGCTATCGTAATCAATAAGGCAGATGGCGATAATATTAAAAAAGCAAATTTGGCAAAAGTAGAATTCAATAGCGTTCTGCATCTTTTTACGGCTAAAAAATCCGGTTGGGTTCCTAAAACTTCAACTTGTAGTGCGATAACACATCAAGGAATTAGCGCTGTTTGGAAAACTATTACCCAATTTCTGGAACTCACAAAAGGGAATAATTATTTCTTTGAAAAGCGAAAAGAACAAAACCAATATTGGATGTTAGAAACCATCAACGAACAATTGAAATTGAATTTTTATAATCATACTGTAATTCAGCAATTATTGGATTCAACTAAAAAAGCGGTGCAAAACGATGAAATTTCACCCTTTGCAGCCGCTCAATTATTATTGGAAACTTATTTTAAAAAATAACCTTACTCTTTTTCGTAAAGTTCCATTTCCCTATCATAAAATTCATTCGCAAGAACAATCAATCCCTCCATTTCGGCATTCAATTCTCCTTCATCAAGATCTTCTGCTTCTTCCATGAATTCTACCTCATCATCTTTTAAATTGATAATAAATCTTGGATAGTCAAGGTGAATGATGAAAATATCTTCCGGAAAATCAGTATTGTCGCCTAGTAAAAATTTTGGTAATTCCATTTTTTTATGTTTAATCGTTAATCATTGTTTTCTTTATTCGATTAAACAAATAACCGAATAAACTTTTTTAAAATCTATTTGTCAGAAAGTATAACCGGTGTATTTCCTCTACCATTCATAAAAATGATTTTAGTATTAGGAGAAGCAGCTAATTCTTTTTGAGCTTTTATTTGTTCGTATTGCAATTGTTTATCTGATAAGCCCGTTGAAATAATTCTTTGATAATCCGCGATACCTTGTGCTTCAACTCTTTTTCGTTCGGCTTCCTGTTTTTCTTTTTGAAGTACAAAAGTCATCTTTTGAGCGTCTTGTTCGGCATTTATTTTACTTTCAATAGATGCTTTTACTGATGTAGGAAGATTGATATTTCTAATTAACAATTGCTCTAAAACCAATCCTCTGGTTTTAAAATCAGCTTCTATCGTTTTAAAAATTCGTTGTTGAAATTCATTTCTTTTAGTAGAATATAACGCGACTGCATCATAATAAACCGCATTATCTCGTATACGGGTCCTTGTTACGGGACGAACAATTTTATCCGAATAATCAACTCCAATTTGTTTTAAAATTTTAGGCGCTGCTTCTGGCGAAACACGGAATAAAACGGTCAAATCTATTACCACTTCCAATCCGTCGTTTGACAAAACACGAATGGCATCATCACCTGCTTGAGCACCTTCTCCATGAACTGCTGACATAGTGTAATTTTGGGTTTGAATATCAAACTCGGTAACATCTAATAATGGATTTATCAAATGCAAACCACTTTCCAAAACATCAGGTTGCACACTTCCGTATAGCGATTGAACTCCTACTTTTCCCGCATCAATCTGTTTGAACATTGAAGAAAAAAGCCCTAAAGCAATTACTAAGAAGCCAATAATTTTTAGAACATTTGCGAATTTTGAAAACGGATTTACATTGTTTTTTAGTGAAAAACTTGTAATCAATAAAATTATTCCAAGAATAATAAATAGTATCATTTTTTTTATTTGGTTGGTTAGGTTTGTATGCTTATTGTACGAAGAAAGAAATTAGAAGTTACATTGTCAGAACATTATTATTTATGATTCTTTAAAACTAATTTTCTTGTTAATCTCGCAAAGCGAATATACAAAAATAAAGCGGCAGCTGTTAATCCCGCCAAAAGCCCAATCCATATTCCTACTGCTTGCAAAGAAGTATATTTTCCTAGATAATAAGAAATTGGAAAACCTATAACCCAATACGCAACAAACGTAATATACATAGGAATTTTCACATCTTGTAAACCTCTTAAAGCACCCAAAACCACTACTTGAATACCATCTGAAATTTGAAAAACTGCTGCTACTAATAAAAGTTTAGCTGTTATAATTATTATTTCATTATTATCTAATACTTGTGCGGAATCAGTCATATTCAAAAATAAATGTGGCAAGTAATTATGGAAAACAACAAAAATAATCCCGAAAAGTGTTTCCAACATAATCGCTAATAAAAAAATAGAACGAGCAACAATTATTAAATTTTTATAATCGTTCATTCCTTTAGTATGACTCACTCTGATCATCGCGGTAACACTTAAACCCATAGCTACCATGAATGTTGATGAAGCAAGAGTCAGTGCTATTTGATTGGCTGCCTGACTATTTTTTCCTAAAGAACCGGAAAGCCATATTGCCGCCGTAAATAGAGTTACTTCAAATAGCATTTGCATCGCTGAAGGCAAACCTAGATTGATGATTTTTTTCAAAACTGATTTCCGTATTTCTTTGAAACTAAAATTCTTGAAATAACGTTTCAAATCTTCATTTCTTTTCATAAGATAATGCATAAAAACCACCATCATAATTCTTGAAATTACCGTTCCTAAAGCTGCACCTAGAATTCCTAATTTTGGGAAAATCCAAAATCCATAAATCAGCACATAATTAAAAAACACATGCACCACATTTGCCATAAAAATAGCATACATCGAATATTTTGTTTTCGCTAAACCATCTGCAAATTGTTTGTATCCTTGATACATTATAACCGGAATTAAAGAAAAAGCTACCCAGTCTATATAAGGAGCAGCCATATCAGCTACTGCTTTGGGCTGGTGCATTAAGTACATTATTTGCTTAGACAATACCGTCAAAATGAATAACGCTACTCCTAGAACAGTACACAGCAGTAATCCATGGTGAAAAGTAGTTCTAATTTTTTTATCATCGTTTTCGGCATCAGCCTCCGCGGTCAATGGTGTTATAGCTGTAGAAAAACCTATTCCTAAGGATAATGCAATAAAGATAAAACTATTACCCAAAGATACAGCTGCCAACTCAGTAGAACCAAGGTTACCTACCATAAAGTTATCCACTATACCTATCAATGTATGGCCTAACATTCCCAAAATTACAGGATAAGCTAGTTTAATATTATAAGAAAACTCTTTGGTATATTGAGATAAATTCACTTTCTATTTTTTTTGGCAAAGATAATTAGAAGGTTTCAATTGTATTGATACAATTGAAAATATATAGCCTCTCTTTTAGTTATTATTTACATATATCGAGGAATTCTATAACAAAACCCATTAATTCTATAACATTCCGAGGAATGGGGAGTTCTACATTTGCAATGTTGTTTTGTATCAAATAAAAATCAGAACAATGAAAATAAAAAAATTATTAATAAAAAATTACAATTATGAAAAGCACAGGAAAAATCAAAATGTTATTTCTATTCGCAATAGCAATGATGTTTGCTAGCAATGTACAAGCACAAGAAACAAAAGAAGCTACAAATTATGATCAAGGTTTCCGTTTAGGATTTGGTGTAAATGCAGGATACTCCGTTAATGATCCATACAAATTGGTATTAGGAGCCGATGCAAGAGTTCAATACGATTTGTCAAAAAAATACTCTTTAACTTTGACAACTGGTTATACTAACTTATTTGTAAGTAAAGCAGACGGTAATGATTTAGGATTTATCCCAGCTAAAGCAGGTTTTAAAGCTTTCGTATGGAATGACCAATTTTATGTAATGGGAGAAGCTGGTGCTGCTTTTGCAGTAAGTAATGGTTATGATAAAACGTCTTTATTATTATCTCCTAGTATTGGTTATGCTACAAAATATATTGATGTATCATTGCATTATGAGCACTATTCTGACTTTGCAAAAGTGAACAACAACGGTTCTATAGGAAAAGGTGTTGGACAAGTAGGAGTTCGTTTAGCTTATGGTTTTGAGCTATAAGACATATAGTTTTTTTTTAAAAATGCCCTGAAATTTCAGGGCATTTTTGGTTTATAAAACTTTTTATCCGTTAGGGTCTTCATAAAGACGATCAGCTGCTTTTTTTCCAAATCAGTTAAATTCAGTTTATCCTCAGGTAAAGTCTGATTTGGTAAATTAAATCCCAATCCATTTCCACCACCTTCATTATAAAAATCAAGTACTTCTTCCAAAGTTTTAAAAATACCGTTATGCATATAAGGAGCTGTTAAGGTAACATTCCTTAGAGTTGGTGTTTTGAAAGAATTGCGATGAATTGCTGCTTTTGTTAATTCAAATTTCCCTAAATCGGCATCCAATTTTTTAGTGGCATCAGGTACACCTAATACCTCACTTTCGGATTTTACAAAACCCGGAGGGACTGTTCCGTTAGTTAATGGAATAAAATGACAGGTAGCACATTTTGCTTTTCCAGCAAATAAATTAAATCCAGCAATTTCATCCAAATCAAATGTTTCATTTCCCCGCATATATTCATCAAATTTTGAATCATAATCACTCAAAGATCTTATATAAGAGGCTAATGCATTTTTTATTCCAAACTCGTCTATTGCTTTTCTCGGAAATGCTTTTTGGAATTTAGTTACATAACTCTCGTTCTTTTTTAAAATCAAAACTGACTTTTTCAAAGAACCGTGCATTTCATTTTCATTTGTAATTACAGCTACAGCTTGGTCTTCCAGATAAGTAACTCTGGAATCAGAAAAGAAAGCACGTTGGAAAGCGATATTAGACAGCGTTGGCGTATTTCTCTTAACCAACGATTGTCCATCTAATGAAACTGCTTTTTCTAATCCATCGGTAAAAGCTTTGTCAGCATGATGACAGGAAGCACAGGAACGAGAATTATTCCCGGACAAAATGGGATCGTTGAACAATAATTTTCCTAACTCGATTTTTTCTGGAGTAGTTTCATAATCTGGAAATGCTGAAAAAGCTTCGGTATCAAACGCGTTTTTATCAAAAAGTGTTTGAGCCGTTGTTTTTAATCCTCTGATTTCTTTCGTCACAGGTATTTTCAAATCCATTTGAATTTTATATAAACCCTTACTGAGGGGATTAGCAATTTTCCGAATAAAAACAGCTCGGTCAAATTCATTGAACTTGGTATTTTTTTTCAAATATGCTGTTCCTTCTTCAATCGTTTTTAAAACTAAATTAGAAGACGATTCATCATAAATTTGATAATATTTTTCGATACTTTCTAATGATGCAAATGCTTCTGGAATGGAATTTTGGGCGATTGGAGAATCAAATCCGGTGATTCCTAAAGTAATAATTCTAAAAACTTCTAAACGCATCGCATCAAAAACATGGGAATCAGTCAATTCATTGGTTTGCGAAACTTTGTTCAACCGTTTTAAGTTGGCAGAAAGAATTCCAATTTCTTTTAAAAGTTCCTCTTTTGATCTAGAATCATATTTAGGAAAAAGAAATTCTTCGATTACCTGAAATCCTTCCGGAGGAACTGTTTTTCCTTCGTCTTCTTCGAATTCATCTAATGCAGGTCCATTAATCGCTTTTGAAACAACAGGGAAATAATATTCGCTTATCGTTTCTACGCGCTTATAGTTAACATGCGCCAGAAGAAATTGTTTTTGAATTTGTGTCGAAATCGAATCTGATTGTACCAAGAGTTCCAATTGGGAAATATCTTGAATTAAAACCTGAATATCGGATTGAAACAAATCATTTATTTTTTCGTGCTTGGATTGGTTTTTACAAGAGAAAAGAAAGGGCAACAGTAAAAGAAAAAAGAAATTTTTCATAATAAAATTAAAAATGAGGAAAAAAGCAAAAACCACGATTCCTAATAAGAAACCGTGGATTTTGTAACTATTTAATTTAGAGCTAAATTATCTAGCAAGTCCTTTGATAATTACAATTTGACTGGCTTGATCTTCATTTGGACGATTGGTTCCTCCATCAACTCCTTTATATTTTGTTCCTCTCCAGGTATGTGGTTGAACACTTAATAAAAAGGTATCGTCAATGCCTACTTGTTCCGATACATCAATTAATGCTCCATATTCCCAATCTCCAAATTTAGAAGTTCCTCCAACATTATATTTTGCAGCATCTATAGCGGTACGACGGTGATCTAACTCTACGACAACTTTTAATGCCTTGGTAGCAATATTATATTGATAAATGTAACCGTCGTGGGTTTCGTCTCCATATCCATTAGCGTCTTCTTGCACATATACATAGTTTTTTGTCACGCAAATATTATCTGGATTTTGAAATTTTCCGGCAACTCCAGTACGATCATCACCATCAAGGATTACTTGTAAAGTTCCAGTCAACGGATTTGCAGCGTCTAAATTCAATTTGTAAACTCTACCATACTTCGTTCTTGAAGCATCCGCATTAGTTCCAGTAGTATTTTGTCCTGTAACATTAAAGTAAATTTCACGATCAGCTGCATCGCCTCCTTTTCTATAATCTAAGTCTTCTACTCTACCAAATTTAATTGCTTTTAGCGTATTTACCGATGCGTTAATTTGGGCTCCTGTCATACTAGTATGATTTTCGATTTTCACAAACGAAACAGTATACGTTTGTCCTACAGCCATATCTTTTTCTCTTTGATTTTCATCTGTTCTTTTCATCATGTATAAAGAACCATTCGCTAAATCACCAACCGTATTGGAAACGTACATAAATACCTGACCTCCATAAGTACCAGAATCATCATCACCTATTACAACAACCGTTTTTCCTGTAAAGGCAGTCTTTTTTAAAGGCAAAGCATTCTCCGCGCTTAATCTTCCTAAGCCCGGCAATTCTTTAGAAACAGCTGCTGACCCAACATCTCCATAAGGATTTAGAGCATGAGTACGAGATTCTTCACCTGATTCACCACTCGTTAAATAAAGTGGCCCAAAACCATGTTCAGCGACTGTTGCCATCGTAGCACCACATAATCTCCAAGTTCCTCCATTAGAGTTCAACAAATATTCTCCTTTTGTAGGTTTGAATGTTTTGTCTAATGTAATTCTGGAAACCGCAAAGTTATCTTCTTGATTTACTAAAAAAGTAAAAGTTCCATCTGAATTTTTCAACAATCCTGAGCCGTCAGCTGAGCCACCAAAAACATAATTTGGACTCCCTGCCAAAACATCATCTGAAGTAATCAGTGAAAAAAGTTCTAAGCTTTCAAAACCAGCTTGCTTTTTCAATAATACTGGAGTTACAGATTGGTTTACTAAAACTACATCCGTAGTTTCATTTGAAGATTTAGCATCATTCTCACAAGAGATTAATGAAGCTAAAAATAACATTGGTAAAATAATTCTTTTCATCTTGGTCGATAGTTTTAAATTCAAGGCAAAGAAACGCACTGAATTTTAACTTCAAATGAACCGAACATTAACAAAAAGCTAAGAGTTAACTAGGGTTTCCAACTCTAAAAAACAATAAATTTACATACTAACAATACCGTAATACAATGATAAACTTGAAATAACTTTCATGAGAAAATCATTAAACTATTTCTCTTTCTTAAGCATTTCTTTATACATTTCAATATTCTCCCTGATTTTTTCATCCATTTCGGGTTCTTTAATATCGGTATGTTTTTGCATTTCTTCCCAAATAATTTTGGCTACAATATAGCGGGCCATTTCTTTATCATCGGCAGGAATAACGTACCAAGGTGCATAATCAGTAGATGTATTATTAATTGCTTCTTCGTAATAATGCATATAATCGTCCCAACGTTCTCTTTCTTTTAAATCACCGGTTGAGAATTTCCAGTTGTGTTTTTGTTCTTCCAGTCGGCGTAACAAGCGTTGTCGTTGCTCTTCTTTACTTATATGTAAAAAGAATTTCAGCATAATCGTTCCATTTTGAGTAATGTGCTTCTCAAAATTATTGATTTGCTGCATTCTATTTTCCCAAAATGTTTCAGTAATTGCTGAAACGCTATCAATTCCTGGCAAATTTTCATTCATAATATATTCCGGATGCACTCTGGTGACCAAAACGTTTTCATAATGCGATCTGTTAAAAACCGTAAACTTCCCTTTTTCAGGTAAAACCAAATAATGTCTCCACAAATAATCATGTTCTAACTCGCTTGAATTTGGTGTTTTAAAACTATGAACAACCACCCCACGGGAGTTAAATTCCTTAAAAACTTCCCGAATCATACTATCCTTCCCCGAGGTATCCATGCCTTGCAAACAGACCAAAACACCATAGCGATTGTGTGCATACATCACATCTTGTATTTCGCTCAATTTCCCTTGCACTTTCTCCAGTTTCTCTTCTTTATCATCATCATCGGCTTTGCTAAACAAGTTCGTAGGAATTTGAGACAATTCAATTTTGCCAATCACTTTAAAATCATCGGGTTTTATAGACTTCATAAGAAATAATTTATCTTTGCATCTCAAATATAAGAAATATTAGGGAATTATCCTGATGAATTTCAGGAGCTATTTCCTGCTGTACACTTGTATCTTTCTAGTCCTTAACCTGTTTCACTATCCTGAAACAAATTCAGGACTAAAAAGGATACCGCTTCCATAAGGGCTAGGACACTTCTTTCCAAAATAAACAATATGCTACAATTTCAACTCGAATTCCTATTTCAAATCAAAGGGATTGGTTCCGCTTCAGGGCTCATTCGCAAAGACGATTCCTTATTTATAATCGCTGACAACAGCTCTTTTCTTTACGAATATGACATCAAAGAAAAAGAACTCCATAAAATAAAGCTCTTCGAAAACAGTCAGGAAAACATTCCTAAAAAAGACAAATTCGATTTTGAATCCATAACCCAAAAAGGAAATAAAATCTATCTTTTTGGTTCTGGTTCCACTTCAAATAGAAACAAACGCATCAGTTACGATCTTACTTCTGGAGCAATAGAAGACAAAGATTTGTCTGCCATTTATGAAAAACTAAAACAAACTGCTTCTATTTCGGATGCAGATTTAAATATAGAAGGCGCTTTATTTCACAACGAAAAATGGCATTTGTTTCAGCGAGGAAATGGAGCACAATCCAAAAACGGTATTTTTATTTTAGACAAAGATGGAAATGATATTCGCTTTGTTCCAATCCAATTGCCAGAAATCCAAAACATTGAAGCTACCTTTACCGATGCAATTCATGTGGAAGATAAAATCTATTTCTTGGCAGCGGTAGAAAACACGACCTCAACCTATGAGGATGGTGAAGTATTTGGAAGTTTCATCGGAGCTTTATCATTAGACACTTTCGAAGTTGCATTTACCCAAAAAATTTCAGAAACTCATAAATTTGAAGGATTAACTGTATATACACATTCAAAAGAAAAAATCGAGTTCCTACTTTGTGAAGACAAAGACACCGAAGCTTTAGAAACAGACATTTACAAATTGACTTTGGATTTAAAAAGGAGTCTATTATATTAAAAATATTCGTTTCAGTCAAAACACTATAACGTTAAATTTAAATTAAATAGAAACCCAAAATAGATTTCAAATATAAAACGAGGTACTTTTACTGTAAACGAAGCCCTATATTG
Source organism: Flavobacterium algoriphilum (assembly GCF_048158655.1). Taxonomy (NCBI): domain Bacteria; kingdom Pseudomonadati; phylum Bacteroidota; class Flavobacteriia; order Flavobacteriales; family Flavobacteriaceae; genus Flavobacterium; species Flavobacterium algoriphilum. The sequence goes on along the minus strand of NZ_JBLNKY010000006.1, from coordinate 140,677 downwards.
GCTTCCCAATAATTGATAAAATGACAGACTTAAAAAATAAAAATGCCCTGATTACGGGGGCAGGAAAAGGAATTGGAAAAGCGATCGCTTTGGCCTTAGCCAAAGAAGGTGTAAATGTGATTTTGGTTGCCAGAACACAAGAGGAAATTGACAGCGTAGCTGCAAAAGCACGCTCTTTAAGAGTAAAAGCACTGGCAATAACCGCTGATGTTGCCGATATGAATTCGGTAAACGCTGCCGTTGCCAAAGCCTTAGCTGAATTTGGAACTATTGATATCTTAATCAACAATGCCGGAATAGCAGCTTTTGGAAAATTTTTAGAATTAGAACCAACCGATTGGGAACGCATCATTCAGGTAAACCTGATGGGAACGTATTATATAACCCGTGCCGTTTTGCCCAATATGATCGAAAGACAAATGGGTGATATCATCAATATTTCCTCCACAGCAGGATTAAGCGGAAATGCTTTAACCAGTGCCTATAGCGCTTCTAAATTCGCAGTCTTAGGATTGACTGAATCGCTGATGCAAGAAGTCCGTAAGCACAATATTCGCGTGACGGCATTAACACCGAGCACCGTTGCCACCGAAATGGCCAAAGATTTAAAACTGACCGATGGAAATCCGGAAAAAGTAATGCAAGCAGAAGACATGGCCGAATTAATCATTGCGCAACTCAAATTAAACCGACGCGTTTTCATCAAAAACAGTAGTATTTGGTCTACGAATCCTTAAAAGTAGTCGAAAGTCAAAAGTCTTAAAGTCGGATGACAAATATCTAATAAAAAAACCATTAAGAAATTAAGTTTGCTTCGCCTGTTCGCTATCGCTCGGGTCATTAAGTCTTACGCTTAATTTTCTTAATCTCTTAATGGTTAAAAAACTTTCGAGTTATTATTTTAATATCCTCATTAGTTTCTTAATCTCTTTGTTAATTAAAGTCCTGATTAGTCCTAAAAACTTATGTGACTTATATGTTTAGTAATTAAACCAAAGCCGTAACAAAATCCATTCGTACACTTCCATCTTCATCAATTTTTGTCAAATTGATTTCATGTAATGTATTTACCAATTCCGGATTCCAAGGCGTTTTTACTTTCACGTAATTTTCGGTAAAACCGTGAATATACCCTTCTTTATTTTCGCTTTCAAACAAAACAGTTCTGTTAGTTCCCAATTGACTTTCATAAAAAGCACGACGTTTTTTAACCGATAAACCGCGCATCATTTTGCTGCGCTTGGCACGAACATTTCCAGGAACAACACCTTCCATTACTGCCGCTTCGGTATTATCACGCTCTGAATACGTGAAAACATGCAAATACGAAATATCCATATCATTCAAGAAATGATAGGTTTCTAAGAAATGCTCATCAGTTTCACCCGGAAAACCAACAATCACATCCACACCAATACAAGCGTGCGGCATGACTTCCCGAATCTTATTTACTCTTTCCGTATATACTTCACGTTGGTACCGACGTTTCATCAACTTCAAAATATCATTGCTCCCGGATTGCAACGGAATATGAAAATGCGGCACAAAAGTCCTGCTTTTCGACACAAATTCTATCGTTTCATTTTTCAATAAATTCGGTTCAATAGAGGAGATTCGCAGTCTTTCGATACCTTCCACTTTGTCTAATTCCTGAACTAATTCTAAGAATGTATGTTCGTGTTTTTTATTTCCAAATTCCCCTTTACCGTAATCGCCAATATTTACACCAGTAAGCACAATTTCCTTGATATTTTGTTTTGAAATTTCAGCTGCATTTTTCAATACATTTTCCAGTTCATCACTTCTCGAAATTCCTCTTGCTAATGGAATCGTACAATAGGTGCATTTATAATCGCAACCGTCCTGCACTTTCAAGAAAGCACGCGTTCTGTCTCCTATCGAATAACTTCCCACATAAAAATCGGCTTCGGCAATCTCACAGGAATGTACTTCTCCAAAATCATTTTTGGACAAATCATTAATATAATCGGCCAATTTAAATTTCTCAGTTGCACCAAGAACTAAATCCACTCCATCAACAGCAGCTAATTCTTCCGGTTTCAATTGCGCATAACACCCTACTGCCGCGACAAATGCTTTATCATTCAATTTCATTGCTTTTCGCACCACTTGCTTGAACTGCTTATCTGCATTTTCCGTCACCGAACACGTATTAATCACATACATATCAGCCACTTCCTCAAAATCTACCCGATCAAAACCCTCGTCTTGAAGATTACGGGCAATCGTAGAAGTTTCCGAAAAATTCAATTTGCAACCAAGCGTATAAAAAGCAACTTTTTTTCTGTTTTCCATAAGATAACTCAATTAATGAAATCGTTGTCAAAAAATTGAGTGCGCAAATTTACGAACAAAAATTTATACTTTAAAGCTCATATTATTTATATTTGTAGTACAAATAATTTATACTAATATTATGCAATCAACTAATTTACAAAAAGATAAACTAGAGTTAATTGAAAAAATTATTCATTTAGAAGACCAAAACACATTGGACTACATAAAAAGTATCTTGAATGACGAAACTTCTGAATATGAATTAACTACTGAACAGAAATTAGTTTTAGAAGAAGCGACCGAAAAATACTATTCTGGAGAAGAGCCTTCATTCACTTGGGAAGAGATAAAAATCAATGCCAGAAAAAGCTACAATGAAAAGAAATCTTAAATTTACTTTTCGAGCTAATATTGATACAATCGTTACTTATGAATTTTATGAATCCAGACGCAAAAATCTCGGAGAACGATTTCTTGACGAATTAGAAAACTGCTATAAATCAATCGTTTTAAATTACACTACATACAAAGTTGTTCATAAAATATAAAGGCAAGCAGTCGTAAAAAAATTTCCTTTTGTTGTTCTATACAGTGTTGATTAGAAAGACATTATCATAACAGCCGTTTTCAGCACTAGCAAAAATCCAAGTAAAAAATTCAAATAGTTCCCTTTTTAGGATACTATTTAGATTTCAGAAAACATACTTTTTCTTTTCTTAAAAAGATTTTTTTTATAGTGGTATAAATCCCTCTTAAAAACAGTTTATCCACTTCTCCACAAAACAGTAGACAAATATTTCTTTCTTCGTACCATACAACAAGACAAGAACTGTTATTAAAATATCCGATAATTTACATCGCGCACCATGTAAATTATCGGATATTTTAATAATAGACAAATCGAATATTTGTCTTATGGTGCACTTAAAAAAAAATTAATTCAAAATAAACCGTCTCACCACCTCAGCTACACCGTGATCATTATTTGAAGCTACAATAACATCTCCTTGATCTCTTAATTCTGGATCTACATTATCTACCCATACCCCTAATCCGGCATATTGGATCATGGTTAAATCATTTCCTGCATTTCCAACGGCTATGATTTCACTTTGATGAATGTTCAGTTTTTCAGCTAAAAATTTGATGCTGGCACCTTTATCAATTCCGTTTTGTGCAACTTCCAGAAAAAACGGTTTTGACATACATACACTCAGATGTGGCATGGTAGCCCTTAAGTCTTTTTCAACTTCTTTGAGATAGGCTGGCTCTTCCAATAAAATACATTTTATGGCTGCCGATTTAACTTCCTCTTTAAAGCTAAGGACTTTATTGTGTTCTAAACCGGTGATGTTTTTTTCGATTTCAATGTATTCAGAATCCGTCTCACTCACAATTTTCCCGTCAAGATACGTAATAATATGCGTATTACTTTTTAAACTGTAATCATACAAATCATGGATTTGTTCTTGGGTTAGCGTTTGCTCAAAAATGATTTTATCTTCTTTTAAATCAGTAATTACAGCGCCGTTATAGGATATCATATAGGAATTATCCAATTGCAATTCTTTCGCGTAAGCAATCATAGCAGGTGTTGGTCTGCCAGATGCCAAAATAACATAAACTCCCAGTTCTTGGGCCTTAAACAACATTGCTTTATTCTCGTTTGAAATGATATGGTCATCGGTTAACAAAGTGTCATCCATGTCCAAAACTAACATTTTATATTTCATTCTATTTTTTATTGTGAATATGTTTAAATACTCATTCTGAATTCTTCAATAACGGGATTCACTTTTGAAAACTCGGTTTCCTGAACAAACAATTCCACTGCCAAGCCGGAATTTCCAAAACCTCCTAATCGAGCTGATTGTATATTATTTTTTAAAACGGTATCTACTCCTATTGCTTCAATTCTCTGTTGTAACGCTAAAGCTAAAATTTCACTTCCCGAAAACACTTTCATTAATCCCATCTTATTCTTTATTTAATTATTTATTACCATTTTCTTCATCTCCTTCTTGCTCTTCGAAGTCATCTCCAATTTCATGTTTAAAATCTTCTTCCTCCTCAAAATCTTCGTCTTCATCTTCTTCTTCATCCTCCTCTTCGGCTCCATCAAAATCGAATTCAAAAGGCTCCACTAGCATTTTTTCAGCAAGGACTTCTATTCGTTCTGTCAATTGTTCCGAAAAAATAATACGTTGAGTTCTTACAATGCTATTCGAAATACGCATAATTTTAGTTTCATGACGCAATTTCAAGATTGGGTCTGCATCATCAAGGATAAACATTTTCAATCGGTTTACATTAAAACCTGCTGTTGTGAACATTTCACTCAACCTGTTTGGAGTCCCAATCAACACATCAATTCCGCTAGAAATATAATTCTTATCGTACTCCATATCCCCTTTATCATGAACGCCATAAACTTCTAAATTAGAATTCTTTCCGTATTTTTCAAAAAGCGATTCCATTTCCAATACTTTGGCTTTGTCTTCGACAATAATCAACGCCCGTGGTGATTCTTCGGTTGCGCCTGCCAGTCTCTGGATTACATTCAGCACAATTGTTGTCGATTTCCCGCTTCCTTTTGGTGCAATAATGATACAATCCGAACCACTTTTCATTGTCGAAAATGTTTCTTTTTGCATTGCATTGGCCTCGTTCAAACCGTTTTCAATTAAGGCTTCTTGTAACGCTTCGTTTATTTTTTTTAGTTTCATTTATTTTAGATTAAAAGATTTAAATATTCAAAAATTAAAGGAGTACTCCACGAATTTTTAAATTATTTAATCTTTAAATTATTTAATTATTTTGATGCAAATAACTTCACATCATTCTCGGAAATTTCGCTTCCGCCAAGGATAATCAAGCGTTCCACTACATTTCGTAATTCACGGATGTTTCCTGTCCAATCGTAATCTTGCAATAAATGGATCGCTTCTTTTGAGAACTTTTTTATAGCATTTCCTTGCTCAGAAGCAATTTTATCTGCAAAATATGAAATCAACATTGGGATATCATCTCGCCTGTCATTCAACGATGGAACTTTTATCAGGATAACTGCCAAACGATGGTATAAATCCTCACGGAAACGCCCTTCGGCAATTTCTTTTTTTAAATCTTTATTGGTCGCTGCTACGACGCGAACATCGACTTTAATATCTTTATCTGCTCCCACTCTGGTAATCATGCTTTCCTGTAAAGCACGCAATACTTTGGCTTGCGCCGAAAGACTCATATCACCAATTTCATCCAAGAAAATAGTTCCCTTATCTGCAGCTTCAAATTTTCCAGCACGGTCTTTCACTGCCGATGTAAATGCTCCTTTTACGTGACCGAATAATTCACTTTCTATCAACTCCGATGGAATAGCAGCACAATTCACTTCGATTAAAGGAAAGTTAGCTCTTTGACTTCTTTCGTGTAATTGATGCGCAACAAGCTCTTTTCCGGTTCCATTTGGTCCCGTAATTAAAACTCGAGCTTCAGTTTGGGCAACCTTATCAATCATTACATTGATGTGATTAATAGCGTCGCTTTCGCCAATCATTTCGTAGTTTTTACTGACTTTTTTCTTCAGAATTTTATTTTCAACTACGAGTTGTTTTTTATCTAAAGCGTTGCGAACCGTATTCAATAATCGATTTAAATCCGGTGGTTTTGAGATGTAATCAAATGCACCCAAACGCATCGTATTGATGGCCGTTTCCATATCACCATGACCGGAAATCATAACCATCGGAATTTCGGGTTTGATTTTTTTGACGGCTTCCAGAACCTCAACACCGTCCATTTTCGGCATTTTTATATCGCACAAAACCAAATCGTAATCGTTGTTTTTTATTTTTTCAAAACCTGCAGCACCGTCTTCGGCTTCTTCAACCTGATAGGTGTCGTTTTCTTCGGAGAGTATTTTTGTGAGCACTCTTCGAATAGCGGCCTCGTCTTCTATGATTAGTATTTTTGACATATTTTTATTTTTTTAGCCCCGATTAAAGTGGAAATCCTTTTTATTTTTTCTTTAAAAATAAAAAGATTGCAACGGAAAGCGGGAAATAGCTCCATAAATTAATTAAATTTTAACGGAAGCTGAAACGAATTTGGACATTAATATTTCAACCATCGGTATAATTCGTTCCATGTTGGTTTTTTGCCGTACATGAGTATTCCTACTCGGTATATTTTGGCGGCAAACCAAACCACTGAAAAGAAGGTGCCGAATAATAGTGTTATTGATATCGCGATTTGCCACCAAGGTACGCCAAACGGGATTCGCATGAGCATAACGATGGGTGATGTGAGCGGAATCATTGAAAAAATAATTGCAATTGTCCCATGTGGATCATTTATAACAGTAAAAAAACCAATGTAAACACTTAACATTAATGGCATAATGATTGGTAAAAGAAATTGTTGTGAGTCGGTTTGATTGTCGACTGCCGCTCCAATTGCTGCGTAAAATGAACTGTACAGAAGATACCCGCCAATGAAATAAATCACAAATCCAATCAAGATACTTGTAATGGGTAAATTCCATAATTCCTTGATATACATTTGGGCGGTTCCGGCAAATTCTTGTTGGGCGGTATGCATTAATTCAGGTGAAATTCTAGCGGTTGGTCCAACATTTACACCAAAAAATAGTGACGCAGCAAACATTAAGGATAATCCGATAGCTGCCCAAATGACGAATTGCAATAATCCTGCTAATGCCGTTCCTACAATTTTCCCCATCATCAATTGAAATGGTTTTACGGAGGAAATGATGATTTCAACAATTCGGTTCGTTTTTTCTTCTATAACGCTTCGCATTACCATGTTGCCGTAGATGATAATGAACATCATGATAAGATAGCCAAAAGCGCCACCAATTCCGATTTTTATTTCGTTAAGTCCTTTTACACTTTCTTCGCCTGATGCTTTTGTTAAGCTGATATTGACTTTAGATTCTGCATTTTTTATCGCTAATGTATCGAGATGCGCTTTTTCCAAATTGGTTTTGGTCAACTTCTTTGCAATTACATCTTGGACACTTTCAATGAATGAAATACTCGGACTGTCGTTCGAAATAAATTGAATTTTATTTTCGAAATCTTTCGAATTGCTTTCATTTGGAATGTATAACAATCCTTCGTAGTTTTCGTTGGTGATGCTGTCTTTCAGAAATTTTAAATCTATTTGAGACAGATCAAGGTATTTGTATTCGCCTTTCTTAGCATTTTGTGAAGTGAATTCCTTTGCAAACAAACCCGATTCATCGTGAATAGCGATGCGTTTGGTATCGGCTTTCATGGAACTTAAATACCCGACAAACGCAGCTACTGCTACAAATAGTAACGGACTTAGAAAAGTCATAACAATAAAAGATTTATTGCGCACTTTAGCAATAAATTCTCTTTTTATGATTAATGCTATTATAGACATTTTAGATTATTAGATTGTTAGCCATTTTAGATTTATAAACCTTTAGATTTTCTAAAAATCTAAGAAGTCTAAGGAAGTCTATTTACTTACTGTTTGTATAAAAATATCATTTACACTGGGTATTTTTTCTACAAAGTGCGTCACTTGTCCGCGTTGTGTCAGGATATTCAACAATTCATTTGGCATCGCATTGCCAAGTTGAATTTCCAGTTTCAATTCTTTGTTGAGTGATTTAAAATTAGCCGGCCCTACAGTAAATTTCTGTGTAATAGCATAGATCAAACCTTCTACATTATCTGATAAAATGCCCACTTCAAAACTATTGGTTTTAAATTGTCTTTTGACATCGTCCAGTTTTCCTTCAATCAGTTTATTCGATTTATGAATCAGCGCAATATGATCACATAATTCTTCTACACTTTCCATACGATGTGTTGAGAAAATTATGGTCGCGCCTTCTTCTCTCAGCGCCAAAATTTCATCTTTTATGATATTGGCATTTACAGGATCAAAACCAGAAAATGGCTCATCAAAAATCAACAATTTTGGTTTGTGCAACACACACACTACAAACTGAATTTTCTGTGCCATTCCTTTAGAAAGCTCTTGAACTTTCTTGTTCCACCACCCTTGAATTTCCAATCTGTCAAACCAATATTCGAGTTGTTTCTTGGCTTCAGCCTTAGAAAGTCCTTTCATTTGAGCCAAATACAAGCATTGCTCCCCCACTTTCATCGTGTTGTACAATCCTCTTTCTTCGGGTAAATACCCTATGTATTGAACATGTTTGGGTTGCAGTTTTTCACCGTCCAAAATAATTTCGCCGCTATCCGGTAATGTAATTTGGTTTATTATTCGGATAAGTGATGTTTTTCCGGCGCCGTTTGGGCCTAAAAGTCCGTAGATACTTCCCTTTGGAACAGTTAATGAAAGCTCGTTAAGCGCCACATAATCACCGTATTGCTTGACGACTTTATTAACTTCAAGTATATTACTCATGCTGCATTTTTAATTGTGGTAAAAGTAAATAATTAGTACCGAAATACTTAGAATTGTTTCATAAAAAACCCATCCTTATTTTAACAAGGATGGGGAAATATATATTTTAGATTACACGTTCTAAATCGCGTTTATATCGTTTTTTATTATGAAAACATATCTTTTACTTTCTCGAAAAATGATTTATCTGATTTTTCCGGATTTGGAATAAAATTTTCATCACTAAGATTTTTTTCAAAAAATTGTTTTTGATCTTTGTTAAGCGTTTTTGGTGTCCAAACATTTACATGTACCAGTAAATCTCCATTACCATATCCGTTTATACTCGGAATTCCTTTTCCTTTTAATCTAAGGATTTTCCCGGATTGAATTCCTTCCTCAAGTTTAATTCTCACTTTTCCGTTAATGGCTTCAATATCTTTCGAAATTCCCAAAACTGCTTCAGCAAAACTGATGTATAAGTCAAAATGTAAATTCTCCCCTTCACGTTTCAAAAATTCATGCTCAATTTCTTCGATTGCAACAATTAAATCACCCGGAATACTATTCCCGGGAGCATCGTTTCCTTTATTGGAAACTTTCAATTGCATTCCGTCAACAACACCTGCAGGTATTTTTATTGAAACCGTTTCATCTTCAAGAATCATTCCTTGAGAATCCGCGTCTGCCGGTTTTTTATCTAAAATTTGACCTGAACCGTTACAAGTAGGACACGTAGAAGCAGATTGCATTCTACCTAAAATCGTATTGGTAACTCGCATTACCTGTCCTTGACCGTTACAGGTAGAACAAGTTTTGTAGCTAACTCCAGGTGCCTGAACCTTGCGTTTTACTTTTACTTTTTTCTCCACACCATTAGCAACTTCTTCCAGCGTCAATTTTACTTTGATACGAAGGTTGCTTCCTTTAGCACGACGAACTCCGCCGCCTCCGCCGCCTCCGAAACCACCAAAACCTCCTCCGAAAATATCTCCAAACTGACTGAAAATGTCATCCATATTCATTCCGCCGTGACCACCGCCACCAAAACCTCCTGAACCATCAAAAGCTTGATGACCGTATTGATCGTATTTGGCTTTTTTCTGCGGATCACTTAGTATTTCGTATGCTTCGGCCGCTAATTTGAATTTTTCTTCTGCCGATTTGTCTCCAGGGTTTTTGTCAGGATGATGCGCTATTGCTTGTTTTCTGTAGCCTTTTTTAATTTCGGCTGCATCAGCATTTTTTGAAATGCCTAATATTTCGTAAAAGTCTTTTTTCATTTTTGATTTTTTATGTCGTACAGATGCGATTTATCGCGTCTCTACTACTGCCCTATAACAACTTTTGGAAAACGAATAATCTTATCTCCCAATTTATATCCTTTTTCAAGAACATCGACAATTTTACCTTTCATTTTGTCAGATGGCGCAGGAATTTGAGTTATTGCTTCAGCAAAATCTGCGTCAAAAGCATCTCCCGCTGTAACCTCAACTTGTTCTAATCCTTTAGAAACTAAAGTGTTTTTTAATTTCTCATGAATAAGCTCCACCCCTTTCAATAAAATTTCATCTTCGGACTTGCTTATTTCTACAATAGCTCTGTCAAAATCATCTAAAACAGGTAACATAGCAAGTAAAACTTCTTGATTTGCTGTTTTAAACAATTCGATACGCTCTTTAGAAGTTCTTCGTTTGTAATTTTCAAATTCAGCAAATAATCGTAAATACTTATCTTTCTCTTTGGCTAAGTCTTGAGTTAATTGTTCTTCAACACCTAATTCCTCAACAATAAGCTGCTCACCATTCGCATTTTGTTCTAATGTTAGGTCATCTATTTCTTGATCGATTTCTGTATTTTCAGTAGTCATATTACTTGTGTTTTTAAAAAAATTCTTAAACTTCATTTTTATTCTTTTCTTTGGATTGCAAAAGTACTGCCAAATCTTATAAAATGTCAAATTGTCACCTTACTATGGAACACTCTTTTATTTTTGAATTAATTTCACAAAATAATTTTAATGTATTGTGATGAAATTTTAATATAATTTTAAGACTATACTAACAAAGATTACATAAATTTGTTATTGTCTTCTTTTAAAGAAAACACAAAAGGTTGCCCACTAAAAATTATTAATTCATATTACCCTATATTAAAAAAAGCTTCGTTTTAAAAACGAAGCTTTTTTTATGTTCAAATGTCATTATGAAAGTATCTTTTTCAGACCTTCATAATCCAGTAAAACCTGCTCTCCTGTCACTAAATTTTTAAGCGAAAAAGAATTAGACTCAATTTCTTGCTCTCCTACAATTACAGCAAAAGGAATTCCTCGTTTATCAGCATGTTGAAACTGTTTGGCTAACTTTGCGTTATCAGGATACAATTCTACTTTTATGCCGGACGCTCTTAATTTTTGCATCGCTTGCATCGCATAAAATGCTTCTGTGTCACCATAATTAATAAACAACGCTTTGGAAGTTGCTGTTACGGTTTCAGGAAATAAATTCAACTCTTCGATAACCAAATAGATTCGGTCCAAACCAAAAGAAACCCCAACACCACTCATGTTTTTGAGTCCGAAAATTCCGGTCAAATCATCGTATCTTCCACCACCGCCAATGGATCCCATGGCAACAGATTTTGGCGGGGCCACTTCAAAAATTGCTCCTGTATAATAATTCAACCCTCTTGCCAGTGTTACATCTAAATCTAAAATTGCAGTTGACAATCCAAGTTTAATCACGTTGTCACAAATAAAACGCAACTCATCAACTCCTTTCATTCCTTCACTGGATTCCGCAAGCAAAACTGAAAGTTGGTTTATTTTTTCCGAAATAGTTCCGGTAAAATTAAATAACGGTTGTACTTTTTCAATAGCTTCTTCAGAAATGCCTTTCTCTATCATTTCTTTTTTCACGCCGTCCTCGCCTATTTTATCGAGTTTATCAAGCGCTACTGTGAAATCTATTAATTTATCTGAGGCGCCAATAACCTCAGCAATACCTGATAAAATTTTTCTGTTGTTGATTTTGATAGTTACCCCTTCTAAACCCAAAGTCGTAAAAACAGTGTCATATAGTTGAACCAACTCCACTTCCTGCCATAACGATTTAGAACCCACAACATCAGCATCACATTGAAAAAACTCTCTGAAACGCCCTTTTTGCGGACGATCAGCACGCCAAACGGGCTGAATTTGGTATCTTTTGAATGGAAATTCAATTTCGTTTTGATGTTGTACTACATAACGGGCAAACGGAACCGTTAAATCATAACGCAAGGCTTTCTCAGAAATACTTGCCGTTAATTTAGTACTGTCTTTACTTTCTAAATGACTTGCATTGGCTTTAGCCAAATAATCTCCGGAATTTAATATTTTGAAAATCAAACGATCGCCTTCTTCTCCGTATTTCCCCATTAAGGTTTCGGAGTTTTCAAATGAAGGTGTTTCTATAGGTTGGAAACCAAATTTCTCGAAATTACTTTTTATAATCTGAATGATATATTGACGTTTTGCCACCTCGGTTGGTGAGAAATCTCTAGTCCCTTTTGGAATACTTGGTTTTGATGCCATTTTTTGATTATTGGATTTTTAGATTTTCAGATTTAGGAATTGTTGAAAAACTCCTAATTCCAATTCTTTGCAAATATCTTATTTTTAAAATAAATCTGTTTACAAATTTTCGCATTTTATTCCCTGATGCCTAGCCCAGATTACAGCGGAAATAGGGACATGAAAAATAATATTGTTTTCTTGCCTGAAAGAGCGACCAAAGGAAGCTCCTTTAAGGCAATTGAAAACAAATTATTTTCATGAACCGATTATAGCGGAAAGCTGGAAATAGCTCCTAAAAATAAATTAGGCTTTTTGAAAAGAAAATTTGTAACAAAAATTGTATTTTCGTGTCAAACTCGTATGATGCTAAAATTATTCAAAGAAAATATTCGGATTGCATTTGGTTCCATCAGGACACAATTGTTACGAACCATACTTACCGTACTGATTATCGCGATTGGAATTACGGCTTTGGTAAGTATATTAACCGTTGTTTCGGCTTTAGAAAACACAATTTCATCTGATTTTGCTTCGATGGGAGCCAATACTTTTAATATTAATCAATATGAAAATGAAGTCCGAAACCGTGGTGGTCAGGAACGTGAAATTATAAATCCTATCATTTCCTACCCGGAAGCAGTGGCTTTCAAAAATAAATTCAACTATCCTTTTACTGAAACTTCCCTGTCCTTTAAGGCCACATCAGTAGCGGAAGTTAAATTCGGAGCGATTAAAACCGATCCTGAAAATTCAATTGTGGGCGTTGATGATCATTTTATGATTAATTCAGGTTTAGAAACTAGCGCAGGACGAAATTTTACCGGTTTTGACATCGATAACAATGCGTATGTCTGTATTGTAGGTTCTGATTTCGAAAAAGGATTACTGAAAGACGTGAATCCTATTGACAAAGTAATTTCAATTCGTGGCGCCCGATTTAGAGTCATAGGAGTACTGAAAGAAAAGGGTTCTACGTTTGGGAACAGCCAAGATTTAAGAGTTTTAATCCCAATTCAAGTCGCTCGATCTCTTTTTACTGCACCTAATATCAATTACACTATGAGTATCATGGTTTCTAAGAAAGAATTATTAGACCAAGCCATTGATAATGCTACCGGCACGATGCGTAGAGTCCGTAAATTAAGCCCTGTAAAAGACAACAATTTTGGCGTGGTTCGTAGTGATGACCTTATCAATAGAATCCTTGGAATCACTAAATATCTTGGACTTGCTTCCTGGCTTATTGGAATTATTACCGTTTTAGGATCGTCCATTGCTTTGATGAATATAATGATTGTTTCGGTGACGGAACGTACCCGAGAAATTGGGGTTAGAAAAGCATTGGGAGCCAAAAAAACTACGATTGCTTTTCAGTTTTTTATAGAAACTTTACTTATTGGACAATTAGGCGGACTTGTAGGAATTATTTTTGGAATCCTGATTGGTTTTGTAATCGCTACTGCAATGAGTTTTGTGTTTGTCATTCCGTGGGGCGCAATTATGGCAGCGTTTATAACAAGTTTTATTGTAGCAATCGTTTCTGGTTTATATCCTGCCGTAAAAGCTGCAAAACTAGATCCAATTGAGGCGTTGCGATACGAATAGCGGGCAGATTAAAAAAATCATTGAATGCTATTTTTTTGATTTTTGAATGCTGATTAACGATTTTTGATTTCAGAAGTTTAAACCCTTAAATCTGCTCTCATCATTCTGTCATTTCCATAAATATCCTTGCGTAATTCGATGTTTTTGAAATTCATTTTTTGGAGCAACTCTATCATTTCTTTTCCCAAATATTGATTGATTTCAAAATATAATTGTCCGTTTGACGGTAAATTTTTTTGAGCCAATTCAGCTATTTTCCTATAAAAAATCAACGCATCATTATCTTCAACAAAAAGAGCCAAATGCGGTTCATTCTCCAAAACGTTCTTCTTGATTTCCTCTTTTTCCAGATTCCGAACATAGGGAGGATTCGAAACAATAATGTCAAATTGTTGCTTTAAATCTTCGGTTTCAAGAATGTTTTTATTTATAAAAGTAACGTTTACTGCATTAATTTGGGCATTTTTTTGAGCTGTAGCCAAAGCTTTTTCGGAAACATCTATGGCAAAAACTTGGGCATTAGGTATGTTTTTAGCCAATGAAATAGCAATGCAGCCACTTCCTGTTCCAATATCTAAAATCTTTAAATTTTTTAATTTTTGAATCTTTGAATTACTTTTAATAATCCAATCCACTAGTTCTTCGGTTTCTGGTCTTGGAATCAAAACGTTTTCATTAACTTCAAATTCCAAACCGAAAAAACTGGTTTTACCTAATAAGTACTGTATTGGAATTTCTTTTTTTAATGGTTCCAAAATAGAATCCCAAACCGAAATTTCATTTTCCGAAAAAACCAAATCAGGCTGCAACGCCAAATCAATTCTTTTCAACTTATTTTTTTCTTCTAAAATTAAATAGAAAAAACTCTCCGCTTCACCGGCATCGTAAATTGGAGTAAGCGAGTCAATAAATTGAGTTCTGTATTCTTTTATATTCATTGGTTTTTTATATTCGCTAATCAAAATTGAATATTCAGTTTTTTGATTCGAAATTCGTTATTCCAAATTGAATATTCATCATTAAAAAAAACTAAAGTTTGAACAAAGAATTTTGAAGTTTTTATAAATCCTTCAACATCCAAACTGGACAACTGGTATGACCGGTACTTCCCATTGGGGAACAGATGTATTCGAAACCTACTTTTTTATATAGCTTCTGGGCATCATGCATAAATGGCATGGTTTCGAGGTAACATTTTTCAAAACCAAAATCCTTCGCACTTTGCAAACATACCGCCATGACTTTACCTCCAATTCCAAGACCTCGAGTTTCTGGAAGGAAATACATTTTTTGCAATTCACAAATGGTGTCTGCTTCATTTTCAAGTGGGGCTACTCCGGCAGAGCCGATAATCTTACCCTCTTTTTCAACAACATAATAAACTGATTTAGGTTTATTATACTCTTCAAACATTAAATCCAAATAAGGATCCTCATAGGCTGTTCCTACTTTTGGAATGTTCAATTCGTCAAAAACTGCTCGTATTAACTGTGCAACTGCTTGATTGTCGTCTTTTTTTATTTTTCTAATGCTGTAATTTTCCATCTTATTTCAGAAACTAATTTTAGGTACAAAAGTAGAAATTGTTTGTTGTTATTTTCTAAAGTTTTAAAACTAATGCTGAAGTTTCGGGGCTAAACTCAAAAAATACTACTTTTGCAATGTGAAAATACATGAAAAATATATAAAACGATGCATCGAGTTAGCCAAAAATGGTCTAGGAACAACCTATCCGAATCCTTTGGTAGGTAGTGTAATTGTTTATAAAGATAAAATCATTGGCGAAGGCTGGCATAAAAAAGCAGGAGAACCTCACGCCGAAGTAAATGCCGTGAATTCAGTAAAAGATAAATCGGTATTAAAAAAAGCGACAATTTATGTTAGTTTAGAACCATGTAGTCATTATGGAAAAACGCCACCTTGCTGCGATTTAATTATCAAAAATAAAATTCCAAATGTGGTTATCGGTACTATTGATCCAAATATAAAAGTCGCAGGAAACGGAATTAAAAAACTTATTGAAGCTGGAATACAAGTTACAGTTGGCATTCTGGAAGCAGAATGTCATGAACTGAACAAACGCTTTTTTACTTTTCACGAAAAGAAAAGACCGTACATTATTTTGAAATGGGCCCAAAGTCAGGATGGTTTTATTGCACCTTTAGAAAAAAATGAAAAAAAACCAGTTTGGATTACTAATGTTTATTCCCGTCAATTAGTCCACAAATGGCGCACTGAAGAGCAAGCTATTCTGGTGGGGACGCAAACAGTTATCGATGATAATCCAAAACTTAACGCACGAGATTGGCATGGAAACAATCCGATTCGCGTAATTATAGATCAAAATAATCGAATTCCTAAAGACAGTCATATCTTTAATAATCAGATTAAAACCATCGTATTTTCGAAATCGAAAAGCACAATTGAAAAAGAAAACACTATCTTTGAAGTAATTGATTTTGAACAGAACATAGCGAAACGAATAGAAAAAGCGTTATATCAGCATCAAATTCAATCTGTAATTATTGAAGGCGGCAGACAAACACTACAGACTTTTATAGACGCAAACCTTTGGGATGAAGCAAGAATCTTTGTTGGAAACATTCAATTTACTACGGGAACAAAAGCCCCAAGACTAGATAAAAAATCGTTCGAAAAATATTCGATAGGCAATGATGAACTCATAATTTCTAGAAACCATGATTAATACTATTATATTTGATTTTGGGGATATCTTTATCAATTTGAATAAACAAGCCACTATGGATGCCTTAAATCAATTAGGTTTGCAGGAGTGGAATGAAGATTTAGATGATTTAAATATTCAGTTTGAAACAGGTCAAATCTCACGTGAAAATTTCCTTATTGGTATTCAAAAACATGTGCCAAATGCTTCTACAAACGAAATTTTGGAGGCATGGAACGCTATACTTCTTGATTTCCCATTATACCGATTGGAATTTCTTCAAATGCTTTCTAAAAAATACCGCTTATTTTTATTGTCAAATACGGATGCTATTCATATAGAAACTTTTGAGCAAAAAAATGGAATTTCATTTTACAGTGATTTCTATCAATGCTTTGAAAAAGTATATTTTTCGTTTGAAGTAGAAATGAGAAAACCCAATCCGGAAATATTTAATTATTTGGCAAACAAGCATGATTTAGCTCCAAAACGGACTTTATTCATTGACGATAAAAAAGAAAATACCGATGCAGCACTTGCATTAGGGTTTCAAGTTTGGAATTTACAAGTGGGAGAGGAAGATGTCGTCAATTTATTTGACAAAAAAATAATTTAGAAAAACCTACCTTTTTGGAATTAAAAGATACTTACAATACTATTGAATTTCCCTCTTCAGAAATACTTTTCAAAGAAAAAAACAGTAAATTCTTTGGTTATGCCTACCCAATTCAATCTGAAGACGAAGTAAAACCACTAATCGAAATTTTACGAAAACAACATCCCAGTGCAGGACATTTTTGTTATGCCTATCAAATAGGTGCTGACACAGTAACGTATAGAGCTAATGATGATGGAGAACCAAGTAACACTGCAGGCATGCCTATTTACGGACAAATCCAGTCATTTTCAGTAACTAATGTATTAATTGTGGTGGTTCGGATTTTTGGAGGTGTAAAACTAGGTGTTGGTGGATTACTATCCGCTTATAAGACGACCGCCCAAATTATTCTCGAAACTTGTGAAATAGTCGAAAAAACTATAAATATTCATTATTCAATCACATTTGATTATAAAAACATGAACAAAGTGATGCGAGTAATCAAGGAGAAAAAGCTAGAAATAGTGGCTCAGGAAATGGAAATAAATGAAAATTCAGGACTTCCAGTAGGCAAAATTGAAATAAAAACACGAAAAAAAAATGCCGAAATGGTATTCAACATTTTTAATCTGATGTTTGAAATCGACATAAAACGACTGTAATTTTTATTCAAAATTGCTGTTTTTATAATTTATTCTATCCTTTTTAACAAATCTAAAATATAATCGGGAGGAGCAGTTGGACGACCTGTTTTTAAGGCCACAAAAACCAAAATAAATTGGGCAGTTGTTAACAACTCTTCGGACTCATTATAAATAGCGCAATCAAATTCAATCTTCACAGAACTCTGACTTTTAAAAGTGGTATGAACGGTAAGCAACTCATCATACCGAGCTGATTTTTTATAATTTATATTCATTGAAACAATCGGCAACCCGATACCGCTTTCTTCCATGTTTTTATATGAAATCCCTTTGTCTCTAAGCCATTCGACCCTTCCTATCTCAAAATAAGGAATATAATTCCCGTGATAAACTACCCCCATTTGGTCCGTTTCGGAGTAACGTACACGAACTTGAATTTGATGATCTTTCATTAATTATGTATTAAAAAATTAAATTTAAAACGTGCCTTACAACAATAATTTGTAAAATTATTACCCAATATATTTTTTTTTATAGAAATTTGTTCACATATTTGTTACCCCGAAAAACGATGAAATTTCACTCTTTTTTTAGTAAGATAATAATTGCCAAATAAAAATAATTTAACAGAATATATGAACAAAACTGCTCAATCAGTATGGGAAAACTGTCTTTCTTTCATAAAAGACAATATTCAGGATCAAGCTTACAAAACTTGGTTCGAACCAATCAAATCAGTTGAGCTAACCGATAATGCATTATATATTCAAGTTCCAAGTAAATTTTTCTATGAATGGCTAGAAGAACACTATGTGAAATTATTAAAAGTGGCACTAACCAAAGAACTTGGTAAAAACGCAAAGTTACTCTATAAAATCAGAATGGAAAACACTTATGGCAACAAACAACCGTTTACGGAACAATTGCCAAGTGCCAATAGAGTCCCTATGAAGCCACAAGAAGTAGATGCCCCATTTAAAAACCTGAACCCCGAATTAAAAAATCCATTTGTAATTCCAGGAATTAGGAATTTAAAAATTGAATCTCAACTTAACGCAAATTACAGTTTTGATAATTTTCTGGAAGGAGATTCTAATCGATTAGCGCGTTCCGCCGGTATGGCTGTTGCCAATAAACCTGGAGGAACCTCGTTTAATCCTTTATTAATTTTTGGAGGAGTTGGTCTTGGAAAAACACACTTAGCGCATGCTATTGGTGTAGAAATAAAAGACAAATATCCTGAAAAAACAGTGCTATACATCTCCGCTGAAATTTTCACACAACAATATATTGACTCGGTAAAGAAAAACAACCGAAATGATTTTATACACTTCTATCAATTAATTGATGTTTTAATTATTGATGATGTTCAATTCCTTTCCGGGAAATCAGGAACACAGGATGTATTTTTCCATATTTTCAATTATTTGCACCAAAACGGGAAACAGGTAATCTTGACATCAGACAAGGCACCAGTTGACATGCAAGATATTGAACAACGTTTATTATCTCGTTTCAAATGGGGTTTATCTGCAGAATTGCACCAACCGGATTATGAAACCAGAATTTCTATCCTTAAAAATATATTGTACAGAGATGGTGTAGAAATCCCTGAAGAAATAATTGAATATGTTGCAAGAAACATCAAATCTAATGTAAGAGAACTGGAAGGAGCCATTATTTCCTTGATTGCACAATCTTCTTTCAATAAAAAAGAAGTTACTTTAGAACTTGCCAAAAGTGTTGTTGAAAAATTTGTAAAAAATGTAAAACGAGAAATTTCGATCGATTACATTCAAAAAATTGTTTCCGATTATTTCCAATTGGATTTAGAAACACTACAATCAAAAACTCGAAAGAGGCATGTTGTACAAGCGAGGCAATTAGCCATGTTTTTTGCGAAAAAATTTACAAAAGCATCTTTGGCAAACATTGGTTCACAAATTGGAGATAGAGATCACGCTACAGTATTACATGCTTGCAAAACCGTTGATAATTTAGTTGCTACCGACAAACAATTCAAGAAATTTGTTGAAGACATCAATAAAAAATTAACGCTATAAAAAGCATCATGTCCATAAAAATTTTAATGGTTTGTTTAGGAAATATTTGCCGGTCACCCTTAGCCGAAGGTATATTAGCATCAAAACTCCCAAAAAATAAATTTACAGTAGATTCAGCAGGAACAGGTTCATGGTACATTGGTCATTGCCCTGATGATCGTTCTATTGCTGTTGCAAAAAAAAACAAAATAAATATTTCAAATCAAAAAGGACGTCAATTCAGCGAAAAAGATTTTGATACTTTTGATTATATCTTTGTGATGGATAATTTTAATTACGAGAATGTTGTCGAGCTCGCTGAAAACCAAGATCAAAAAGAGAAAGTACACCTCATTTTAAATGAATTATTTCCAAATGAAAATGTAGATGTTCCCGATCCTTATTTTGGTTTAACAAATGGATTTGAAATAGTTTACAATATGCTTGATGAAGTATGTGCAGTAATCGCTAAAAAACTTATTGAAAAGCACCAATAATACCTCGGGTTTAAAAAATTTATTTTCGAAGCAATTATAATCCTTAAAAAACAATCCTACTTTTTACAGGAAAGTCAAGCATACAATTTACTTTAAAAAACATAAAATCAAACGCATGAAATCAATCCCTCTTTTAGGAAAACTCTATTTAATACCAACTACATTGGGAGATAGCGATCCTATGGATGTGTTACCACAAACCATAAAAAGAAGTATTGATTTTATTGATTACTATATCGTTGAAAACGAAAAAACTGCCCGAAAATCCATCAAAGGAGTTAGTCCTGAAAAGAAACAATCGGAGCTAAACCTTTTTGTTTTAAACAAACACACTGAAACTAAAGAGCATTTAGACTTTATCAAACCTCTATTAGAAGGAAAAAATGTAGGATTGATGAGCGAAGCAGGCTGTCCCGGCGTAGCTGATCCCGGTGCCGTAATTGTAAAATTGGCACATGAAAAAGGAATCCAGGTTGTCCCACTTGTAGGCCCATCTTCTATTCTTTTAGCGATGATGGCATCTGGAATGAACGGACAAAGTTTTACATTTAATGGGTATTTACCTATTGAAAAAGGGGAAAAGAAAACAGCTCTTAAAAACTTGGAAAAACTATCTCAGGATAAAAATCAATCTCAAATTTTTATAGAAACACCTTATAGAAATAATAAAATGCTGGAGGATATTTTACAGGCCCTAAATCCTGCAACCTATCTTTGTATTGCAACAGACATTACTTTACCAACAGAATATATCAAAACAATGCGATCCTCTGATTGGAAAAAAACACAGGTAGACTTACACAACCGCCCTACTATTTTTATAATTCATAAAATGTAGCTGATTTATTAATTTAATATCAAATCAGACTATTTTTTATAGTGAAAAACCAGAAAATATTATTTCTAACTGTAGTCTCAACCCCTTCTACAATAGCTTGAAAAAATAAATAAATCTTTAAAATGTCATTTGATGAAAGATTATTTTTCATTTGATAAAAAAACGCAATTTTCCTTTTTATTTATAGTTATAAATGGATTTTCTTGCTAAAAATTAGCGTAAAAATTCCCTCATATTAACTTTATTTATAGAAAAAGTTAACTGCATCACTTTGAAAAAAGTGGTAACTTTACTAGTCCCCAATATAATTTTTTGATTAAACATTCAAAAAAATGAAACTGCTAATGTTTTGAATTATAACGATTTAAATAAATTTAAAAACAAAAGGGGGAGAAAATGACAAGCCTTACTAAATTTATTTTAATCATAACTATTAAATTGACTTAAATAATTTAAAAACTAAACATCATGAAATCATTTATTATCGTTGTGCTTTTTTTAAGCATAACCATTACGTCTTATTCGCAAGATATAGATGGAAATATAAGGATGGAAGAATTACCAGGAGTTGTAATTAAAAGTGCCGGAAAAGACTTTTCTATATATTTACCCGATAAAAATTCTGATAACGAGGTAAGAGCTCTAGAAGAAAAATTTATAGCTTACGATCTGGGAAAAGATTATGAAGGATATGAAAACTATTTAGTAATTATGGAAACCAAAAATGGATCATTGAATGCAACTTATAATGAAAATGGAAAATTGATTCGGGTTGTTGAAAACTACAAAAACGTAAAACTTCCTAGTAGTGTAATCTATTCCGTTTATAAAGCTTTTCCTGGGTGGCAAATTGTAAATGATAAATATTTATATTCTCAAAAAGAAGGTGATGTTATTAAAAAAGAATATAATCTCAGAATAAAAAAAGATAAAGAAGTTCGCAAATTAGTTGTCAATGCGAATGGCGATATTGTTAAAGGAATGTAATCACAAATAAACATAAAAAAAAGCTATCATTCGGATAGCTTTTTTTTTTAGAACGTATAGCACTATTAATTTTTGAAGTATGAAGAAATAAAAAACGCTATACAACTATTTTTTAAAAATTTCAATGTTCAAAAAAACAAAATTATGATTAAACCCGTTATATTTATCAAGTAATAAATGAAATTATTTTATGAGTAAACTTCCAAATATCACCACAAGTATCTTTACTGTTATGTCAAAAATGGCCGCTGAGTATAATGCTATTAATCTATCGCAGGGCTTTCCAAACTTCCCTGTTGATGAAAGATTAACAGCTATTGTTGCCAAACTTGCCAAAGAAAACGTACACCAATACTTGCCCATGTCTGGTTATCAGCCATTATTATCAAAAATAGTGACACTCATCAAAAAATCGTATGATAGAACCGTTCAAGCTGATACTGAATTATTAGTAACAGCAGGTGCTACCCAAGCTATTTTCACTACAATACTGGCTTTAGTAAAAACTAATGACCAAGTTCTTATTTTAGATCCAAGTTATGATTGTTATGAAGCACCCATATTATTATGCAATGCAAATCCGGTTCGAGTGGCACTCAACGAGGATTATACACCAAATTGGGAGATTATAGAAAAAGCCTGCACTTCAAAAACCAAAATGATTATCATTAATAATCCGCATAATCCAACCGGTAAAATATTTACGAAATCCGATTTTGATTCATTGGATATTCTATTGGAAAAATATCCTGACATTTTAATTCTATCTGATGAAGTGTACGAATACATCACTTTCGAAGAAAAACATATTTCTGCTCATACTCGAAAAAAACTACTTAATCGTTGCGTGATGATTTCATCTTTTGGAAAATCATTTCATGTTACAGGATGGAAAGTAGGCTATTTAGCCGCACCAGAATACCTGATGAAGGAAATCAAAAAAGTCCACCAATTTTTAGTTTTTAGTGTAAATAGTATTTGTCAAGTAGCTATTAGTGACTATTTAGACTTAGTTTCTCTGGATGAAATCGGGGAATTCTATCAGGAAAAACGAGATTACTTTAGAAAATTATTAAAAGACAGTCGCTTTAAACTCATGCCTTGCGAAGGAACTTATTTTCAGGTTGCTTCCTATACTGCAATTTCAAGTGAAAATGATGTAGATTTTTGCAAACGCCTAATCGTTGAACATGGTGTAGCTGCTATTCCAATTTCTACTTTTTATGCTGATGGAAAAGACCTGAAATTAATTCGGTTTTGTTTTGCCAAAGACAATGCAACACTAGAAGAAGCCGCTAAAAGATTGTGTACCATTTAAAAGCATCAATTTTATTTTTTATTATGCATGCATACTATTTAATTTAATATATTTACAATAAAAAAATATCAAAACATGAGTTATACAGATAAAATGTTACGTGACGATGCGCTAAAAGGTAAAGTGATTGTCGTAACAGGTGGTGGAAGTGGCTTAGGTAAAGCAATGACTAAATATTTCTTAGAATTGGGTGCACAAGTTGCCATTACATCCAGAGATTTAGAAAAACTAAAAAATACAGCTGCAGAACTGGAAACTGAAACGGGCGGAACTTGTTTTCCTATTCAATGTGATGTACGTCATTACGGAGAAGTTGAAAACATGTTACAAGAAGTTTTAAAAGCTTTTGGTAAAGTTGATGTTTTACTCAATAATGCTGCCGGAAATTTCATTTCGCCAACCGAAAGATTATCTGCAAATGCTTTTGATACTGTGATTGATATTGTTTTAAAAGGAACAAAAAACTGTACCCTTGCTTTTGGAAAACATTGGATTGACACCAAACAAAAATCATCTACCATATTAAATATCGTAACTACTTATGCTTGGACAGGTTCTGCGTATGTGGTACCAAGTGCTACTGCAAAAGCTGGAGTTTTAGCCATGACACGAAGTCTTGCTGTAGAATGGGCTAAGTACGGGATTCGTTCCAATGCGATAGCTCCGGGACCTTTTCCAACCAAAGGCGCTTGGGACAGATTATTGCCAGGAGATTTAGCCGAAAAGTTTGATATGGCAAAAAAAGTACCGCTAAAACGTGTAGGAGATCATCAGGAATTAGCCAATTTAGCGGCTTATTTAGTGTCTGATTTTTCAGCGTATGTAAATGGTGAAGTGGTTGTTATTGATGGTGGTGAATGGCTGAAAGGCGCCGGACAATTCAACATTCTGGAAGCTATTCCCGAAGAACTTTGGGATCAATTGGAAATGATGATTAAAGCAAAGAAGAACAAATAATAGTTTAAATAAAATCAAAAAAAGAGAGTCAAATAAATGGCTCTCTTTCTGTTTTTGTCAATATTTATTATTCTCCAACGCGACTATAATTTCACTTTTCAGCAAGCCACTTCCACCGCCATAATGCTGTACAACAATTATATTTGGATTTTGTTTTTTGAAAAAAGCACGCAAACTAGTTTCACTTTCTTTCTGGATTCCGGATCCTAATAATACGAGTGAAAACTCTTTTTGGCAAAAAATTTCTTCTGCCTCATCATCATTCATAACGCCTACTCCACTCCAACCTTCATTGGAATTAATAAGTCGGACAACAATTGCCAGAATTTCGATATGCCTTCCGATATAAAGAATATTAGTGGTTTCCATCATTCAACTTTTAAAAACAGCAGCCTCAAAAATTCTAATTCTTTGATAATACTATTTTTGTTCTTGTTAAAATTATAATTTTATAAATTGCAATTCGATATTCAATCGAACTTCTTCACCTACTAAAACTCCTCCAGTTTCAAGAGCTGAATTCCAATTCAGTCCCCAATCTTTTCTATTAATTTTTCCTTCTAATGAAAGAGCTAATTTCGTATTCCCCCATGGATCTTTCATTAATCCACTAAATTCTGCTGGCAGTTTCACTGATTTTGTTACGCCATGCATAGTTAAATCTCCAACCAATTCATATTCTCCCTCATTAACTTTAGTAAATGAAGTCGCTGAGAATTTGATTTCGGGAAATTGCTCTGAATCAAAAAAATCAGGACTTAATAAATGGGTATCTCTATCTGTATTTCCGGTGGATATAGAATCGATTGCGCCAGTAAATTCAATTTTTGAATTTTCAAAATCAGTATCTTCTGATTCAATTGAAGCCTCAAATTTTGAAAATTTTCCTGAAATAGTTGTAAACATCATGTGTTTTACTTTAAAACCAATTTCTGAATGTGTTGGGTCTATTGCCCATTTTGTTGTTGACATAGTAGTATTATTTATTAGTTATTTCTATTGTTTTTTTATCTGATTATAATTTCATCGGTACTTCCATCAAAAGGATTTCGGCATCTGCAGAATTTGCAGTGATTGAAATTGTATCAGTATCCCATATACCTAAACCGTCACGTTCATTTAAAACGATGTTTCCTATAGTGAAATCACCTTTCAAAACAAAAGCATAAATTCCATTTCCTGGTTTTTTTAATTGATAAGAAGTAGAAAAATCCTTGTCAAATTTCCCGATATGAAACCACGCATCCTGATGCACCCAAACGCCTTCGTCTTCTGGATTTGGGGATAAAATTTGTTGTAATTTATTGTGACGATCCTTTAAGTCCAAAGTAACTTGATCATAACGCGGGGTTACATTTTTTTGATTCGGATAAATCCAAATCTGTAAAAATTTAACCAACTGGTCTTTATTCTTATTGTATTCGCTGTGAAAAATCCCTGTACCGGCACTCATAACCTGAATATCTCCTTCTTTGATTACGGTAGTATTTCCCATACTGTCTTGGTGTTCTAAATCCCCTTCGAGCGGAATAGAAATAATTTCCATATTATCATGTGGATGTTTCCCAAAACCCATTCCTTGACTAACTCTGTCGTCATTCAAAACCCTTAAAACACCAAAATTCGTGCGCTCTGGATTGTGATAATTAGCAAAGCTAAAAGTGTGATAAGATTCCAACCAACCATGATTCGCGTGACCACGAGTATTGGCTTTGTGTAAAACTGAATGAGTAATTAATCTGTCTTTAATTTTATCTGTATTTTCCATCGTTTTGTTCTTTAATATTATGGTACAAAGTTGCGTCAAAAAAAAAAAGTATCCATTGAACTAGGACAAGAAATGAAAAACAATAAAAATTTAGAGTTTGGCAATTTTGGTTCTTACTTTGCTTAAAAACTCGGCAGAAATGCCAAGATAAGAGGCAATGTAATGTTGAGCGACGCGTTGTGACAGTGTAGGATAATGTTCGAGAAACTCTATATATTTCTCGGTGGCTGTTTTAGAAATGGTATTAAATAAGCGATCTTGAGTAACTGCTAGACTGCGTTGCATCAATATTCGAAAAGCTCTTTCAAACTTGGGAGCTTTCACAAATAAAGTCTCTTTTGTTTCAGGACTGAACATAAAAAACTCACAATCTTCTAATGTTTCGATACTTACACGACTCGGTTTATCTTCATAAATACTAAAAGAAATATCGCTTATCCAAGCATTTTCAATGGCAAATTGAAGAATAACTTCAAAACCATTGGCATCAATATAATATTTCCTGACACAACCCTTAATAACAAATGCTTCAAAATTGCACATTTCGCCTTCATGAAGCAGAATCGTTTTTTTAGGAACAGTTTTATATTCCAATAAAGAATTGAAAATTTCCAGTTCTTCCGGTTCAAAAGCCACATAACGACTGATATTTCTATTGATTTGTGCGAACAAAATATTTCTATTTTTAGAAAACTAAAGGTAGAAAAAAATGCGAATTAATAATGCCCAATAAATATATTAAATCAGCAACATTTCCGCAAAAAAACAAAAACCACTCGCAATTAAATTCCTATTTTTGCTTTGATAAATAAATAATACATCTTTTATGCTCATTATAGGAATTGCAGGTGGAACAGGAAGCGGAAAAACAACCGTAGTACATCAGATTATGAATGAATTACCGGAAACAGAAGTAGGTATTATTTCACAAGACTCGTATTACAAAGAAAACCACGGGCTTTCATTTGATGAAAGAGCGCTTATCAATTTTGATCATCCGCGTGCTATTGATTTCGAATTATTAGTTACTCATCTGAAAGAACTTAAAGAAGGAAACAACATCAACCAACCCGTATATTCCTTTGTAACGCACAATAGAACTGATGATACCGTTTTTACACATCCCAGAAAAGTGATGATTGTTGAAGGTATTTTAATATTGGCAAATCCAGAATTAAGAGATTTATTTGATGTGAAAATATATGTTCACGCTGATTCTGACGAACGATTAATCCGTCGGATGCGACGTGATATTGCAGAGCGTGGCCGTGATATGCATGAAGTCATCAATAGATACCAAACAACATTAAAACCTATGCATGAGCAGTTTATAGAACCTACAAAAGCATTTGCAGATATTATAATACCAAATGACAAATACAATACCGTAGCCATAGACGTAGTTCGGGCGGTAATAAATCAAAAAATACTATAATTTAGTTTTAATCTAATTCATTAATAAGAGCGATTTTCCAATTTCCGTTACGATCTTTTTTTTTGGCAAAAAATAAAAAAATTTTTCACTTTAAATGAAGTTCACTGGATTCCAATGAAGATAGAAATTAAGTGAAGTAATCGGGGCTAAAAAAATAAAAATGACAAATCCGTATAAAGACAAATCTTGGTTTAAATTTTTGAGTAACAAATACATTTGGGTCTTGTTATTTTTTGCCACTTGGATGGTATTCCTCGATAACTATTCCTATTTCGATCACCGCTTTCTGGACAAGCAAATTGAAGAGCTGGAAGACAATAAAAAGTATTACCAAGACGAAATAAAAAAAGACCAAGAGAACATCAAAGAATTAAAGAATTCCGAACAAATAGAAAAATACGCCCGCGAAAAATACTATATGAAAAAAGATAGTGAAGATATTTACATCATTGAATTCGAAGGCGACACGATTGAAAAAAATAAATAATTAAAGATTTTAATTATTCAAAATTATAAAATAATCAACAAACAAAATGGCTGTAAACCTTTTCGATGATTTCAATCCCATTTCTTCCAAACAATGGAAACAAAAAATCCAATTTGAACTCAATGGAGCTGATTATAATGAAACCTTAGTTTGGAACTCTCCCGAAGACATTCAAGTAAAACCATTTTACCATAAAGATGAATTCAAGAAAGCTTTTGCGCTTACTACAAAAGCAACTCAATTCAAAATTTGTCAAAACATATTTGTTTATGATTTTGAAAAATCAATAGAAAGAGCCTTAGATTCGTTAAAACGTGGTGCGGACAGCCTTCGGTTTATAATAGAAAATGAATCCATTGACATCACAAAATTACTGGAGAAATTACCTTTAGAAAAAGTAACCGTTTACTTCCATTTGAGTTTTATCTCAATCGATTTCGTGAAAAAAATTGATGCATTTGCAAAGAAAAATAATACGCAAATTTTCTGTAATCTCGATCCAATTGGACAATTAGCCAAAGACGGAAACTGGTTTGTAACCAAAGAAAAAAGTAATTTTGAAACACTCAATTTACTTTCGGCAACAACAACCGCAGTGTCTTTAATAAGTATCAATACCGCTTTGTATCAAAATGCAGGCGCAAACATGGTGCAGCAAATTGCCTATAGCTTAGGCCATGCCAATGAATATTTCAACCGAATTGAATTTATAAATCAACCAATCGTTTTCGAAGTTGCTGTTGGGACAAATTACTTTTTTGAAATAGCAAAATTACGTGCTTTACGATTACTTTTTAATCTAATAGCCAAAGAATATAACCACAATCTAGATTGCAACATTATCGTTTCACCAACAAAACGCAACAAAACATTATATGATTATAACGTAAATATGTTGCGCACCACAACTGAATGTATGTCGGCAATTATTGGCGGAGCAGATGCAATTGCTAATCTACCTTACGATGCGTTGTATCATAAAGACAATGAATTTGGAGACCGAATCGCAAGAAATCAATTATTGATTCTCAAAAATGAAAGTTATTTTGACAAAGTCAATAATCCGGCTGATGGAAGTTATTACATAGAAAGCCTGACCAATCAATTAGCCGAAAAATCATTAGCATTATTCAAGGATATGGAGTCTAATGGTGGTTTCTTGAAACAACTTAATGACGGAATCATCAAAAGAAAAATTCAAGAAAGTGCTGATACGGCCCAAGAATTATTTGATAATGGTAAAGAAATTTTACTAGGAACAAACAAACATCCCAACAAAGCCGATAAAATGAAACACGATTTAGAACTGTTTCCTTTTGTAAAAGTCAAACCGAGAAAAACATTAATTACGCCAATAATCGAAAAACGACTGGCAGAAAAAATAGAACAGGAAAGACTTGAAAAAGAAGGCTAAGATTTAGTATTCCGTTAAAAAATTATTTCCAAAATAGTATAATTCATTGCTGAAAAATGAAAAGAAAAGAGCTACAACATATTCAATTAGAAAGTAAAAAGTCGAAAGTCGAGAGTGACAGTTTACGCGCTAATGCATTTATGACAGCCGAAGGAATTGAGCTAAAACCAACGTATTCCGAACAAGACATTGAGCATCTTACTCATCTTGATTTTGGAGCTGGTTTTGCACCAAATTTACGCGGACCTTATGCAACCATGTACGTTCGTAGACCATGGACAGTACGCCAATATGCTGGATTTTCGACTGCTGAAGAAAGCAATGCTTTTTACAGGAGAAACTTGGCTGCGGGTCAGAAAGGACTTTCCATCGCTTTTGATTTACCTACTCATCGCGGGTATGATTCGGATCACGAACGCGTAGTGGGTGATGTCGGAAAAGCGGGAGTTGCGATTGATTCTGTCGAAGATATGAAAGTATTGTTCGACCAAATTCCGCTAGAGGAAATGTCAGTTTCCATGACCATGAATGGTGCTGTCTTACCTATTATGGCTTTTTATATTGTTGCAGCAGAAGAACAAGGCATAAAACCCGAATTACTTTCAGGAACGATACAAAATGATATTCTTAAAGAATTTATGGTGCGCAACACCTATATTTATCCGCCAACCCCTTCGATGAAAATTATTGCTGATATTTTTGAATTCACCAGCAAAAAAATGCCGAAATTCAATTCGATTTCTATTTCAGGATATCACATGCAAGAAGCGGGAGCCACTGCAGATATTGAATTGGCATACACACTAGCCGATGGATTGGAATACATTAGAACTGGATTAGCAACGGGGATGAAAATTGATGAATTCGCTCCACGCCTGTCCTTTTTCTGGGCGATTGGAATGAACCATTTTATGGAAATTGCCAAAATGCGTGCAGGAAGAATGATCTGGGCAAAACTGGTTAAACAATTCGAACCAAAAGACGACAAATCATTAGCGTTGAGAACCCATTGCCAAACATCGGGCTGGAGCTTAACAGAGCAAGATCCTTTCAACAATGTGGCGCGAACGTGCATTGAAGCTGCAGCCGCCGCTTTTGGAGGAACACAATCTTTACATACCAATGCTTTAGATGAAGCAATTGCGTTACCAACAGACTTCTCGGCAAGAATTGCCAGAAACACGCAACTCTATTTACAAGAAGAAACTAAAATCACAAAAACAGTAGATCCTTGGGCTGGAAGTTATTACGTGGAAAGTTTAACGAATGAAATTGCCGAAAATGCTTGGAAGCTGATTGAAGAAGTGGAGGAACTAGGTGGCATGACCAAAGCCATTGAATCCGGAATTCCAAAACTTCGAATCGAAGAAGCTGCGGCAAGAAAACAAGCGCGAATAGATAGCGGCCAGGATATTATTGTGGGCGTTAATCAATACCGATTAGAAAAAGAAGACCCTTTACAGATTTTGGATGTGGATAACCAAATGGTTCGTAAACAACAACTGGAACAATTAGACCGAATAAAAGCGACCCGAGATACTGAAAAAGTAGAAAATTCTCTGAAAAAATTAATCCTTTGTGCTCAAACTGGCCAAGGCAATTTATTAGAAATTGCTATTGAAGCTGCCAGAAACCGGACAACGTTGGGAGAAATTAGTGGTGCGCTGGAAACAGTTTTTGGAAGATATAAAGCACAAATTAAATCCTTTAGCGGCGTGTATAGTAAAGAAATAAAAGACGACAAAAGTTTTGAAAAAGCAAAACAAATGGCAGATGCCTTTGCAAAACTAGAAGGACGCCGACCTCGAATTATGATTGCCAAAATGGGACAAGACGGACATGATCGTGGGGCAAAAGTTGTTGCTACCGGTTACGCCGATGTAGGTTTTGATGTTGACATTGGCCCACTTTTTCAAACACCGGCTGAAGCTGCAAAACAAGCGGTAGAAAACGACGTGCATATTTTAGGGGTTTCCTCTCTTGCGGCAGGTCATAAAACCCTTGTCCCTCAAGTAATCAATGAACTTAAAAAATACGGTCGGGAAGATATTATGGTAGTTGTAGGCGGAGTAATTCCTGCACAAGATTACCAGTTTTTGTTTGATGCTGGTGCGGTTGCCGTATTTGGACCTGGAACAAAAATTAGTGAAGCAGCTATCAAAATATTGGAAATTCTGATGGAAAGTTTAGAGTAAACAGATTCCTGTTATATTAATATTAAAAACATCAATCGAAAGGTTTGTGTTTTTTTGTATCGTTTTTCAATCTCAATTACAAGCACGAATTCCTATTAAAAAAAGTTTTTTTTAGAGTAGTTACTTTTAACATTGCATACAGAAAAAATTAACTTAATGGGCTGAATAAATATGTTAATTTTACTAAAGACAATATGTTTTTCAAAATACTTATTAAAATAATTTTTATTAAAATGTTAATATACAATTTATTAAGATGATTAATAAGAAAAAAAACAATACCACTTAGCATTTATTTGCTCATTAAAATGTATCTTATTTAATATTAATTTAAAACCAAATATCATGAAATCATTACTTATTATTTTGATGTTTTTAGGTTTATGCTCACCATCTTATTCACAAGATCAGAAGAAAGATACCGTTCAGGGAAAGATGAAAATCACAGAATTACCACCAGTTGTAATCAAAAAAGCAGGGAAAGATTTTGCAGTATATCTTCCGGATAATAACCCGGATAAAGGTGTGCAAGCTGTAGAAGAAAAATTCATCGGTTACGACCTTGGAAAAGATTATGAGGGGTTTGAAGAATACCTTGTGGTTCTGAGTACCGCAAAAGGTACTTTATCTGCAACTTATAATGAGAATGGAAAATTAATGCGTGTGGTTGAAGAGTATAAGAATGTAAAACTTCCCAGTGAGGTAATTTATTCCATTTACAGAGCTTATCCCGGATGGGCAATTGTAAACGATCAATTTCTCTATACCCAATCAAAAGGAGATGTTGTAAAGAAACAGTATAATGTTAAGATTAAAAAAAACAAGGAAGTCGTTAAACTAGTAGTTCGTCCCGATGGAGAAATTATAAAAATGAAATAATAATACTATTTTTAATAGAATAAATAAAGAGGTTGCCAAATATACATTGGGCAGCCTCTTTGCTTGAATGAAGTAAACCTTTTATATGTTTTTTATAGTTGCATTACTATCCGCAACAATAAACGAAGTATCATACCCGCCAAAGGATTTCATATAACTACGTATGGAAGTGCCGTAAGCATCCCGAAAATATCTTTTCCCTTTAGTTTTCAAATATTTTCTTACTGAACCTGGACCTCCAAGATGTGCAGCGGCCAATATTCCAGATTCCGTTATGCGAATTCCATTCATTATTGTGCCTTGATATTTTTCAATTTCCTTTTTCAGCTCCCATTTATTTTGTGCTAAAAGAGCAATAAATGCTTTTTCCTGCATTTCGGGGCTATTCAAAAAAGCAGTGCTATTGCGCACACCAACTGATTTTAGTGTTTCTACACCAAACTGGTATTTGCCTAAATATCCGAGTGAATTAATTTTTTTGTATTTGCTTTCAGATTCTCTGTATCCGATTGCTTCTTTGAATCCAATAAAGAAATTTCCAGTAAAAGGGATATTCAAATTGGTGTAATCTTCTTGTTTTTCAGATGGAAATAAGTAGTGTGATCCATCTTCTTCATGTACTAGAAACCAAGAGTTGGTGTCTAAATTAAAGGGTTTAAAACCCGAGCTTAAAAAAGCGACAATAATTGTCAAACCTGTATAAAAATACCATTTCTTTATCATAAATTGTTTTTCTTCAAAACGCTGTCCCGTTAAGAAATTTCTACGTGCAAAGATAGGTAAAAAATAATTATACTGATAATCAATTAGTTAAAGTTTTCTAAAAATAGATTAAGTGGAATTTAACATCGTTGAAGAGCACCATTTCAATCGTTGGAGCTGGTATTTTTACTGTATTTAAAACTGAAAAAAGAGTCTTTAAAAAGTGGGATTTTGTATTAATTTTAGTCAAATCGACATCAAGACTCAGGTAAAATTGCCTGTATCTTTGTCGATTTAGAGTCCGAAATTGTACCTCATTTTGTCTATTTCCGGTTATCATTCCTTCGGCTCCATAACCCAAAGCAAGATTCAGCCATTTTGGTATTTTTGAGCCTTTGGCAAAAGAATATAAATTGACCGAAAACCAATAGGTTTGTCCATTATAATCTTTTAGAATTTGTTCTGTAAATGAACTCCCTAAAACTGCTGGTCTTTGATTTGCATATTGGGTGATATGAAAAGAAAATTTAGGGGTTATACGCTGTTCTTTCCACAGTAATTCTTGTGAAACATATAAAGCCGTTCCGGAAGCATTTGCAATTACATCCCCGGATGAAGCGCCCCATTCCGAAGAATAACCGTCCATCACCTCAACAGCTGTCAAAAAAGCAAACCCCAAACCCGCTCCGTAAATCAGTTGGTTCTTTTTACTGGCTCCACTCCACTGCAACATTTCGGCACCAAATCTTCCTAAATGATACGAAGAGAAAGAATGCCCCAATTTATCCATTTGAAGCCACTGGGAATTATCATTTATAAAATGAAAATCAGATTTGGGATAATCGGCATACCAAAACTGGTTTAAGCCCACCAAAATCCCGGAAGCCAATACAGTCTCAGAGATCACAACGGTTTGTTGTCTTATCTTATTTAACGAATCCGATGGTGTCAGGAAAGTATCAATTGCATTTTGTGAAAAACCCGTTTGATACCCAGTCAAAAACAAGAATAAAAAAAGCAGCTTTTTAAATGTCAAAACTATCTTTTTACACCTTGACTGTTTATCCAATCTGAATATTTCTTGGCATTTTTATTATGTTCTTCTAAAGTAGCAGCAAATTCATGGTATCCAAAACGTTCCACACTCGCACAGAAATAGATAAAGTTATTTTTCTCCGGATTTAAAACGGCTTCCAATGCTGTAATATCAGGCATTGCGATAGGTCCGGGAGGAAGTCCAATATTTACATAGGTGTTATAAGGAGAACTCATTGTCAAATCTTTATAAAAAACTCTTTTTATAACCTGATCAAAATCATTTGATTTCTTTTTTATCGCATAGATCACTGTTGGATCCGCTTGCAATGGCATTTTCGCTCTTAAACGATTCAAATAAACGCCGGCAATTCTTGGTCTCTCGTCTTTTTTTACGGATTCTTTGTGTACTATTGAAGCCAAAATAGTTGCTTCAATTGGGGTTAATCCTTGTTTAGCGGCTTTAGCAAAACGTTCCTTATTCCAAAAATTTCTATATTCTTTAATCATTTTATCTCGGAATTTTTCAGCCGAGGTATTCCAATAGGTTTCATACGTATTAGGAATGAACATCGCCAAAACATTTTCATCAGTAAAACCATTTTCTTTCAAAAAAATGGAATCTTTAAATGAAGTCAGCAATGATAAACTGTCCGCTTCAATTTGGGACCCCACACGTCCTGCAAAATTCTCCAATCGTTCCTGATTATTGAAAGCCAATTTTACTGGTACATTGATTCTCAAAGTTTTCACTAAATCATAACTATTCATTCCTTTTGTAAATAAAAAGCGACCTGGTTTTACATTTTCCGGATAATCTCTTTTGCTTGCAACCATTTCAAAACGATTCATATTTTCGATATAAGGAGCAATTATTTTTTTAACATCTTCGTATTTAGAGTCTGTTGGAATGTACACATAGAGTTCTTTATCTGTAAATTTTGTATTCGCTGAAAAAATTTGGCGCAATAAAATAAATCCATAAACTATTAATACTGATATTAATACAACAGATATGATTGTTATAATTTTCTTTAAGTTCAAAATAATTATCTTTTTAAATTACTACGCCAGTTCGCTGACGCTCGTGTGATTAATTAATTGAAAAATAGCTTCGTTTTTATAAACGCCTTTGACTAAATTCCAATCCTTTTTTATTCCTATCCTTTGAAAACCAAATTTAGTAAAAAGAGCGGTACTTGCTACATTTTCTGTTCCAATATTTGCATATAATTGATGTAGGTTCAGATGATAAAAAGCGTATTGGATTAATAGTCCTAATGCTTCCGAGCCAATATTTTTTTTGCGGTTTTCATTACCTTGAATTACAATCCCGACCCCTGCCCTATTATTTTTTGGATCAAAATCAAATAAATCGATTAATCCCAAAGCCGGAAAATCCTGGTCTTGGCAAATGGCCAATCGCAATTGCTTGGCTTCATAAATATCCTGATGCGCATTTTCCAAATATTGCTTTACTAAAAACCGACTGTAAGGCGTATGCGTATTGCTCACTTCCCAAATACTTTGATCGTTTTCAATAGCGTAAATAAACTCCAAATCATTAGGTTCAAGTGCGCGGATGTAGATATTTTCTCCTTTTAATGTTATCATTTAGGTATCAGGTTCTTGATTTTGGTTTTTAGTTATATTTCGATAGTTCCTTTAAACACAAATTCAGCTGGTCCTTTTAAGAAAACATTGGTAAACTGTCCGTCCTTTTTATCAAAAGAAACAACTAATTTTCCACCTTCAACATTCAAATCTATTGAGTTTGCTTTTGTTTCACCCAAAACATTCATTGCGATTGCTACTGCAGTTGCTCCCGTTCCACAGGCCAATGTTTCATCTTCCACTCCTCTTTCATAGGTGCGAAGCGAAAAAGTAGTTTCATCTATTTTTTTTACAAAATTGATATTGCTTCCTTGTTTTCCATACAATTCACCGTATCGAATGCTTGCTCCGTTTTCTTTGACATTGTAGTTTTCTAAATCTTCCACCAGTTGTATATGATGTGGTGAACCGGTATTCATAAATACATAATCCGGAGTAATTTTCACCTCATCTACATTTATCATTTGTAAAGAAACTATTCCATTGTCGGCAACTGAGGCATGATGCAACCCATCTGTCGCAATAAAAGTAGCATTGTCGTCAATAACGTTTAGCTTTTTGGCGAAAGCCACTAAACATCTTCCACCATTCCCACACATG
Organism: Flavobacterium algoriphilum; assembly: GCF_048158655.1. Lineage (NCBI taxonomy): Bacteria > Pseudomonadati > Bacteroidota > Flavobacteriia > Flavobacteriales > Flavobacteriaceae > Flavobacterium > Flavobacterium algoriphilum. Next base: position 104,114 of record NZ_JBLNKY010000006.1, on the reverse strand, counting down.
GAACTTGGATTTCCATCTGAGTTGTAATAGACCATTTTGAAATCAGTTTCCGGGTCATTTTCCAATAAAATAAGTCCGTCTCCACCTATCCCAAAACGCCTGTCGCATAAGTGGGCTATAAGTTGAATATTTTCTTTTGGAAAAATTGCCTGTCGATTATCAATCATCACAAAATCATTTCCTGTTCCTTGGTATTTATAAAATTCTATTTGCATCTTATTTAAATTGATATATACAAAAGTACGAACTATTAATGAAATGTTAATCATTGTTAAAGAGCGTTAAACTGTTTTATAAAAAAGCAATTTAACGCTATTTTTACTTTAAAATAATTTAAAAACGAATTCTAATATGAAACGATTTTCAACACTTTTTTTAATATCATTGCTGAGTGGAGCCGTAACATTAGGGGCTTACAAATTATTATTTGACAATGATGGTTATTTTTCGAATAACAAAGACTCTATCACCACCTTAGCCTCCGATTCCTATGGAAAACGCGTAGGATTATCCGCTGAAAATGTTGATTTTACAGAAGCTGCAGAAAAGACCATTCATACGGTAGTTCACGTAAAAAATGTATCGCGTAAAACGGTGACCAACCCAATGCTTGAATATTTTTACGGCTACGGTGGGCAGCAACAGCAAGAACAAATAGGAACGGGTTCCGGTGTGATTATTTCTGAAGACGGTTATATCGTAACTAATAATCATGTGGTGAAAGACGCCTCGGAAATTGAAATTACTTTAAATAACAAAAAATCATATAAAGCCAAACTCATTGGAACCGATTCTAAAATGGACATTGCTTTATTGAAAATCGATGCAGATGAGAAATTACCGTATACTGCTTTCGCCAATTCTGATTCGGTGAAAATTGGGGAATGGGTTTTGGCAGTAGGAAATCCGTACAACTTAACTTCAACGGTAACCGCAGGAATTGTTTCGGCAAAAGCCAGAGATTTAGGTACTAGCGGCATTCAGTCTTTCATACAAACAGATGCAGCGGTAAATCCAGGAAATAGTGGTGGCGCATTGGTAAATACACGTGGCGAATTAATAGGTATTAACACGATGATTTCATCCATGACGGGTTCTTATGTGGGTTATTCTTTTGCAGTTCCGTCAAATATTGCCCGAAAAATAATTGAGGATATTATGGAATTCGGTAATGTGCAAAGAGGAATTCTTGGAGTTGAAGGTGGCGAATTAAACGGAACTGCTTCAAAAGAATTAGGCATTTCCCAAACACAAGGATTTTACATCAAAAACGTGACTAAAAATTCCGGTGCCGAAAAATCCGGACTTGAAAAAGGAGATATTATCGTAAAATTAGACGACCAAAATGTGGCTACTTATGCCGATCTTTCCGGGTATATCAATACTAAAAGTCCTAATGATAAAGTTCAAGTAACCATTATCAGAGACGGAAAAAACAGAATTGTTCCGGTAATTTTGAGTAAAAATGAATTTTTCACTACGGAATTCAAAGGTCTGGAATTGGAAAACATAAATTCGGCTGATAAAAAGAAATTCAACCTGAATTTTGGTATTAAAATTAAATCTGTTACCAATGAAAACCTCAAACAATATGAGGAAGAACTCAAAGGAAATATTATTCTGAGTATTGATACTATAAAAGCAACAGATATAGAAACAGTCTCTAAACTTTTAGACAAAAAGGACGAAAGTCAAAGTATCCGAATTGAGATGATTAATAAAAACGGAGAAATTATAAAAATTATAATCTAATACTTATATTCTCAAAATGAAAGCCACCTTGTAAACCGAGGTGGCTTTTAAAAAAAAAAAAAAATCATAAAACAAGTTACGAAATCGATTGAAATGGGTATTTTTGCGCAAAATTTAAAAAATTATTAATTTATTTTACAAATTTTCACATGAGCATTATATATGAAAAAGAAGTTTCTTTTCAAGCCGAAAGAAGACGTGCAGGAGTAGAATTAATAAAAATCATCAGTGATTTATGGTATGAAAAATCAATTGAAATGGTTTTGTTTAGAAATCAATTAATTGACAAAAACGTTAGCGAAATCATCAACTTGCACGAATATGCAGGTGAATTCGTGGGCAAACCAATTTCTGTGTTTGATTCAGTAGAAATTGCCCGGGCTGTTTTAGAATTAGATTTACCGCCTTCAAAATTGGATATTGGTAAACTTACGTATGAGTATCGTTTAGAAGAGGATAAATATCCTGACACCAGACATTTTGTACTAGACAAATTAAAAGATGCCAAATCATCTGAAGAAATTCAACCTAAAGATGTAGTGTTATATGGTTTTGGCAGAATTGGAAGATTGTTAGCTCGTGAGTTACTTTCGAAAACAGGAAAAGGAAACCAATTGCGATTGAGAGCCATTGTCACCCGTGATAAAAACGATGCTACTTCCCTGGAAAAAAGAGCTTCCTTATTGCGTTATGATTCTATTCACGGTGATTTTCAAGGTTCAGTTGTTGCTGACACAAAAAATAATACGCTGATTATTAACGGCACAACCGTTCCTGTAATATATGCAAACACACCCGAAGAAATTGACTATACCATTTACGGAATCAACAATGCTTTGGTTATTGATAATACTGGCGCATTCACAAATCATGAAGCTTTGAGCAGACATTTAGTTTCAAAAGGAACCGATAAAGTCTTGCTTACCGCTCCCGGAAAAGGAGTTCCAAATATTGTTCATGGTGTCAACCAAAATGAATACAATCCGGATGAAATAAACATTTTTTCGGCTGCGTCCTGTACTACGAATGCGATAACTCCAATCTTGAAAGCCGTTGAAGATACTTTAGGTGTTGTAAAAGGACATTTAGAAACTATTCATGCGTACACTAACGACCAAAATTTGGTTGATAATATGCATAAAAAATACCGTCGTGGTAGAGCTGCTGCCTTAAATATGGTAATTACCGAAACTGGTGCAGGAACCGCTGTTGCCAAAGCATTACCATCGCTTGAAGGAAAGCTAACTTCTAATGCCATCAGAGTGCCGGTTCCTAATGGTTCTTTGGTAATTCTAAATCTTGAAGTGAGCAGAGTAACTTCTCTACAGGAAATCAACGCCATCATGAAAAAATACGCTTTAGAAGGCGAACTGGTAGAACAAATAAAATATTCGTTGAACAACGAGTTAGTTTCTTCGGATATCGTGGGGACTTCGGCACCTTCCATTTATGACAGCAATGCAACAATTGTTTCTAATGATGGAAAGAATATCGTCTTATACATTTGGTATGATAATGAATATGGGTACAGCCACCAAGTCATCCGACTGGCGAAATATATTGCTAAAGTAAGACGTTTCACGTATTACTAACATTTAGGTTACAGGTTGTACGTTGCTATTTTAGTTTTAATTTTAGTTTTTTAATTTTTTGTAGCGCAACCCAACCTGAATTAAATAGAAAATCCGTTTTATTAAATTGAAACGGATTTTTTTGTTTTTTGAATTACAAACTAAAATTCATCTAATTTAAATCGGTAAAACAGTGGTACTCTTTACTTCTGAAATAATAAAAAAACTATTAATCAAGGAAACCTCTGGTAAAACAGATAATTTTTTTTGATGAAAATAATGATAACTTTCCATATCTGGCAATACGATTTTCAACATATAATCAAAATTTCCAGAAACAAAATTACATTCTACCACTTCTGGCATATTTAAAATTGCCAGATTAAATCCTTCTGAGATGTCATAATTCTGTTTCACGAGTGTCACCTGGCAATACACTGTCAGGTTTTTACCTAATTTCTTTTTATTCAAAATAGAAACATACTTCTCAATAATTCCTTCTTTTTCCAAACGCTTTACCCTGTCATGAACCGGTGTTAGCGAAAGGTTGATTTGATTGGCAATATCTTTCAGTGTCAAATGTGCATCTTCTTGAAGAAGACGTAAGATTTTTTTGTCAGTTTCGTCTAGTATCATAATTTGTCGATTCTTTTTTTAGGTACAAAAGCAGTTTTTTTTTCTTTTTAGAAATATAAAAAAACTCATATTCAGAAATATTTCATGCTAAATTACCAAATAAAAAGAATATTTCCTTAATTTGATGCCAAATAGCAATAATATTTTCTTTATATATAAATTTGTAATGCAATTAAATTAAAACATTTAAACACATCACTATGATAATCGGAATTCCTAAAGAAATCAAAAATAACGAAAACCGTGTTGCACTTACTCCTGCAGGTGTTGCCGAATTCAAAAAACAAGGTCATGTCGTTTATGTTCAAGCAAGTGCTGGTGAAAATAGTGGTTTTAGCGACAAATCATATGCTGAAGCTGGAGCAGCGTTATTGCCAACTATTGAAGACGTTTACAGCATTGCTGAAATGATAATCAAAGTAAAAGAGCCTATCGCTTCTGAATATCCTTTGATTAAAAAAGACCAATTATTATTTACCTATTTCCACTTTGCATCCTCTGAACCATTGACGCATGCTATGATTGAGCGTGGCGCAATATGTTTGGCATATGAAACTGTTGAAAAAGCAGACCGTAGCTTGCCTTTATTAGTACCCATGTCAGAAGTGGCGGGTCGTATGTCAATTCAGGAAGGTGCTAAATATTTAGAGAAACCATTAAAAGGAAAAGGAATCCTTTTAGGTGGCGTTCCGGGAGTTCCTCCTGCTAAAGTATTGGTTTTAGGTGGTGGAATCGTAGGAACACAAGCGGCTAAAATGGCAGCAGGTTTTGGTGCTCAGGTAACCATTATGGATGTAAGCTTAGCGCGTTTGCGTTATTTATCTGATGTAATGCCGGCTAATGTTACCACTATAATCTCCAATCATTACAATATCCGTGAAGCAATTGCTACAGCCGATTTAGTTATTGGAGCTGTCTTAATACCAGGAGCCAAAGCCCCGCATTTAATCACTCGTGATATGTTGAAATTAATGGGACCTGGAACGGTAGTAGTAGACGTAGCTGTTGATCAAGGAGGTTGTATCGAGACTTGTACGCCAACCACACATGAAAACCCAACTTTTATCATAGACGATATTGTACATTACTGTGTGGCTAATATGCCAGGCGCAGTACCTTATACTTCAACATTGGCGCTTACAAATGCTACTTTACCTTACGCGTTGCAATTAGCAAACAAAGGATGGCAAAAAGCATGTGCCGAGAATGAAGAATTGAAAAAAGGATTGAACATTGCCAACGGAAAAATCCTTTACAAAGGAGTTGCCGAAGCTTGGAATCTCCCTTTTCATGAAGAGTTAATGTTAGAAAACACTGTTAACTAATATTAAACAAGTGCTTACTACACTAGAAAAACCCGTCTTGTCACAAGGCGGGTTTTCTGTTTTTATAGTATAAAGTAAAGTATTTTTGGTGTGACCTCCAGCAAACTAGAAATCAGATTCCAGTATTCAATCTCAGATTACAATCTCATATCTGCAATCTGAATACTGATCACTCCAAAAACTACTCTTTTGGTTTCGTCATATAATAAACCGGAATTCCTGTAAGCATAATCAACACTCCCCAACCACAAGTCGAGAATTTAGTCAACAATAAAGAAATACATATTGCCGATGCTACAATAATGTATAAAAACGGCAGAAAAGGATATCCAAACGCTTTATAAGGTCGTTCCACATCTGGCATCTTCTTGCGAAGTATAAAAATTCCGTAAATAGTCAAGATGTAAAAAATCAACACAATGATAATTACAAAATCCAACAAATCACCGTATTTCCCTGTCAAACACAAAATCGAAGCCCAGACACATTGTATCCATAAAGCCCAAGCGGGAACACTTGCATCGTTTAACACCGCAGCTTTCTTGAAAAACAAACCATCTTTTGCCATGGTATAATAGACTCTGGCTCCTGCCATAATCAATCCGTTGTTACAGGCAAAAGTCGAAATCATAATCATCACCGCAATGATAATCGTCCCCATATCTCCAAAAGTATATTGTGAAGCCACAACCGCTACCCTGTCAGATTTTGCAGTAGCAATTTCGTCCAAAGGAATTACGGCGAGGTACATTAAATTCGTCAGTATATAAATAATGGTGACAATAAAAGTTCCCAAGAACAAACTCAAACCTACATTTCGCTTTGGATTTTTAATTTCACCCGCTATAAAAGTAACTCCCACCCAAGCATCACTGGAAAACAAAGAACCCACCATCGCTGCCGAAATTCCGGTTAACAAAGCCGTTCCGCCTATTGGCATCCAAGAACCACTTTCGGTATTGAAGGCTCTGGAACTAAATGCATTTGTCCAGTTGGCATTCCAAATTTCCGCTTTAGCAGCAAGAATAAAACCAAAAATTATTAATCCAAACAATGATAAAATTTTAATAACCGTCAAAACTGTTTGCATTATTTTACTGTTCTTCACCCCGCGACTGTTGATGTAGGTCAGTAAAATAATCGTGATTATAGAAACAATTTGGGCTGCATTGAGCTTGAAAGAACCTATTTCGTACAGAATATTTTCGTCACTTAATGGAGGAACCAAATAAGCCGCAAATTTTGAAAACCCAACCCCAACCGCGGCAATTGTCCCCGTCTGAATCACCGCAAAGAAACTCCAACCGTAAAGAAAGGCAATCAGTTTATTGTACGCTTCTTTAAGATATACGTACTGTCCGCCTGCTTTGGGAAACATAGCACTCAATTCGCCATAACTAACCGCCGCAATAATGGTAATCAATCCCGAGATCAGCCAAATTAAAATCAGCCATCCTGCTGAGCCCACTTGTCGGGCAATATCGGCACTTACAATAAATATTCCCGAACCTATCATAGAACCCACCACAAGCATGGTTCCATCAAGCAATCCTAATTCTCTTTTAAAATCTTCTGGTTTTTGGTCTTCCATATTTTTGGGTTTTGGGGTTTTGGTTGGCTAAAGATATACTTTTTTTAGAAATTTAAAAAAATGGAGAAAAGGATGCGCAATAATTTTAAAGTTTTGGGCGTGACCCTCCGTAAAAACTTTGGGTCGTGCTGTACGCTATATCTTTATTTTCTTAAAGAAAGTAAATAAAGGATGCCGCTTCCATCACTCACGCAAAACCAATACCAAAGACAACAATGCTTTCGTTGATTTATAGTTGTGGATTACGTTGTGGTGAATTATTAGCGCTTCAGCCCGTTCATATTGACTCCAAAAGGAATATTGTATTACTTAAAAACGCAAAAGGAAAAAAAGATAGAATTGTGCCCTTAAGCCCAAAAATACTCGATATGCTAAGAGAATACTACTCCTTATATAAACCAAAAAAATATTTGTTTGAAGGGCAAGTAGCAGGAGTTCCTTATGATAGTCGGAGTTTACAACAAGTACTCAAACAAGCATCACATAAAGCCCAACTTACAAAACCAGCTACACTACATTGGTTGCGACATAGTTACGCCACTCATTTACTAGAAAGCGGAACCGATCTGCGTTATATACAAGAATTACTAGGCCATAATAGCAGTAAAACTACAGAAATTTACACCCATGTGAGTACCAAAAGTATCCAACAAATAAAAAAGTCCATTTTGATGATTTGTAAGATAAAAATTAAAATGTATATTTGAAAGTAATACGCTACAGAGTAGCGCCTATATACAAGTTACCAGCAAGGCTACAGCAACAGTGCAAACTTGACACAAACAAATTGAAATATGATAAATAAGGTAGAAAGTCTTGTTTCCATTGGGAAATACCGCAACTACAATGCTGTTGGACAAGTTAATTTTAATAAACTTACCCTAATTTATGGGGATAATGGAGGTGGAAAAACTACTTTAACATCTGTTTTTCGCTCTTTAACAACAAATAACCCCGACATAATCAGAAGTAGAATTTCTACAAATCATACAATACCACAAGTTGCACAGATTACGCAAAGAGCAACGCCAACAAATATTTTTCATACTTTCGGTTCCGGAGGTTGGTCAGTTCAATTTTCAGATATTGAAATTTTTGACATTCATTTTGTCAATGAAAATATTTATTCTGGTTTTGATTTTAACGATGAACATAGAAAACAATTACATCAATTTGTAATTGGTGCTCAAGGAGTTGCTATCCAAAACCAAATTGAGCAAAATAAAATTGCAAAAGCAACTTCAAGACAAACTCAAACGAGTATTGAAACGCAACTAATTCAACAAGTCGGAAATAATCTAACACCTGATTTAATTAATAGCTTTTTAGCTATTCCTATTTCAGAAACGGCTAATATCGACCAATTAATTACAAACGCAGAGACTGTTTTAGCAAGTGCAAATGCAACTAAAATAATACAAACGCTACAACCTCTTTCCAATCTTACAAGAATTACTACAGGTATAAACTTTGTTTCTCTTATTGTTGACTTACAGACCACATCGCAAACTATCCAAAATACAGTTTTAGAGACTTTGTTTTCTCAACACTGTTTAGATTTATCTGCTAACACGATAGTTGGACCTGAAAGTTGGTTACAAAAAGGATTTGCATATGTTGAAAACAAACAAGAGAATACTGAATTAAGTATTTCCTGCCCATTTTGTACACAGTCCATTGATGCGAGTTCTGATATTCTAATGTCTTTTGCAAGTAAATTCAACGCTGATTTTAATGCTTTGACTGAAAGACTTCAAAATCATTTATTATCACTTCAAGACTTTAATTTAGAAGCGACTATACAATTAATAAACAATGTAAATCAAACTAACACAGGAAGAATTTTAAATTGGACAGCACATTTACCAAATACTATTCAACCACCAGCATTTAATATAATTGCTAATGAAACTGATTTAAGAACAGAATTTCAAAATTTAATTACAGCGGTTCAACAAAAAATACAGAATCCAACATTAGCAGTGGCTCCCGCGACTGCTAATGCTTTTGAAATTTCTGAACTAGCAATTAATAGTAATATTGTTAATTACAATCAAAATGTAGTAATATACAATACTGCAATATCAACTTTTCTTTCAAGCATTCAAACTGTTGCAACTGCACAACCTGAAGTAGATAGACTGAAAAGGATTAAAAAGAGATTTGAAACTCCTATTGATACATTTTGTATTCAACTTACTACTGAAAAACAAACATTAAGAGGATTAGAAACAACATATACACAATTGTCTCAACAACAACAAACGTCAGCAACAGCCTTTTTCAATAATTACCAAACTCAAATAAACCATTATTTAGGAAATGTTTTTAGAACGCATTTCAGAATTGACAATGTTGTTCACGTTGCGCCACGAGGAAGAGCTACACAAAGCCAAATCGGATACAAACTGACAATTGACGGAAAAGATATTTCATTTGCACCCAACCAACCATTTAATGCAAAAGAATGTTTAAGTGAAGGCGACAAAAGCACAATAGCTTTAGCTTTCTTTTTATCAAAACTTGACCTAGACACAAACAAGCAGAATAAAATTTTAGTTTTTGATGACCCTTTATCAAGTTTAGACACAAACAGACGAACATATACGATCGGGATTATTAAATCATTGTTTCAGCAATTAAAACAAGTAGTTGTTTTGAGCCACAATGAATTTTTTCTTCACGAAGTTGGAAAAGACATTGCCATAGCTCAAAAATGTACACTTCGCATAACGGAAGATTTTTTAGCGAAAGCTTCAAAAATTGAAGTTTGCGATTTAGACGAATTGGTCAAAATTGATTATTTCAAACACATTGAAAGATTAGAATCATTTAGAAGTAACCCTGATATTAATTTAAGAGATTCTATTTTAGGTAGGCTAAGAAATGTTTTAGAAGCACATTTGCGATTTAAATTTTACAAAGAAATTCGTTCACTGACAGGACAACCAACTTTCGGCAGATTAATTTCGTTTCTAAATACATTTCCAGTTACATTTAGAGACAACACAAATAGAGCGGACATAATATCAAAACTACATTTAATAAATGGTGTCTCTTGGAAATCTCATCACGGAGATCCTAATCCTGATTATACCACATTAGGTATGAATCCAAATACAATTACAGTTACCGAATTGGACAATTTAATACAAGATACTCTTACTTTGATAGAAACCCGATTATGACAACATAACACATAAAAGCCCAGCTGGTAACAGCCACTACAACGGATTTGGGCATTTGGCTTAATGTAAAGTTGGTTTTCTATTTGGGATGATTTGGCAAATCCGAAAATAGGGCTTCCTTATTCCGCCACATCGCCAAGCTGCGGGACGTCAAACTATCTAATAACCTCTTTTCCTCCCGTCAACATTTTTGTGTTAAAAATCACTCCCCGAAGTCTTAGCCGGTCCATACTGAGCAAAATCTCCCGACTTTGCGCCCACAATGCTAGGTCAGCAATCCTAATCTCAATCAAAGAACTAGAACAAGAATCCCGGTTTTGAGTAGTTTTTTATGCTTGATTTGAAGTTAATCAAAACGAACCTCATTCTTTACATATCTGCGTAAGTACACTAAAACCTTAGTAACGATTTTTCTGATAACAGAACAATAATCGCAATTCAATATGCCTTTTTTGGAAAGAAAAACATTAAATCCATACCTTAGTTTTCGCAAATATATATTTAAAATTAAATTTATGGAACCTAAAATGATATGGGCGAATCTTGTCTCAAATGACTTAGACAGGACAACCAAATTCTACACAGCATTAAATTTTAAAACAAATGGCGCTCGTACGGAAGAGTTGTCGAGTTTCTTTTTTGGCAAGGATAAATTTATCATTCATTTCTTTGTAAAAGCAAGATTTGAAAGCTTTGCGAACAGTGACGCTGCAAATCTTGAAAAACAAAACGAGGTAATTTTTTCTCTTTCCGCTCAAAGTAAAGAAGAAGTTGATCAATGGTTCATAAAAGTCAAGAAAGCTGGCGGAAAAATTTATGCTGAACCGCAGGAATTTGAAAAGGGATACACATTTGGATTTGCAGATCCAGACGGTCACAAATTTAATGTCTTATATTGGCCGGGAATGTAATTCATCCTGCCGCAATCTCTTTCACCAAATGACACCATCAGTTCTGACCAACTTTTCTAAATACCGACAATCAGAAAAAAATACTGACTTATCTTTATCCATGGGCTGACCTCTGGTCATCCGTGCCTCATTAAAATATAAAAATATGTATTCCAAAAAATTGATCTTTTTATCTTTAACTGTTTTACTTTTATTTACTTTCAATATTTTTAGTCAAGTTACACTCCCGAAAATTCTGGGACATAACATGGTTTTACAATAACTAAAAGACGTACCTGTGTGGGTAAGTCTAAATTTGTTCAGGCCATGCTAGAATACAGTGAATTTCAATCCGCAGTGAAGGGAAATAGAACTCCTGAGGATGATTTATAGTAAATAATCACAACATTGCATTTTTATACCATCGAAAATACATGAATCTAAGTCCAGAACATCTCGGTTGGGACGCGGCATTAAACCAAGGATTCAGGCTTCTAAAATTGAATCAAAATTCCAAATTACTTCACGACTTAATTACTATAACAACGTACAAAATCGGGAGACTTCACACCGTATATTACAAAAGGCTCGAAATGACGTTTAAAACTTCTCGTTTTTTAACAAAGAAAAATACATTATTTTCAAGTATTTTAACAACATATCCACACATTTGCAAAAACCATCCTTAACATCTATATTGTATCCGATTATAAACACTAAAACCAAAATTTATGCCAGCAGGAGGTAGCGTAACGGGTAGAATACTAAATTGTGTTCCCTCTTTTGATAAAGAAAACGATTGGACACTCGATAAGGCAATTGTTGAAGGACTAGTAATAACTGACTTTCCTGAGATTTTTGATTTGCGTGAAGACTGGTGGGAAGTTGGAGATCAACTCGAAACATCTGCATGCGTCGGTTGGGCGTCTACACATGGATTACTTAGATGGCATCTTGTTAAAGAAAACCGTATCAGCAAAGACGATCAACTCTCGTCATGGTTAACTTGGATGGCTGCTAAAGAAACAGATTTAGATGCTACTACAACACCCGAAGACATTAATTCCGGCGTATGCTTGAAAGCTGCACTGGACGTATTACGAAAATATGGTGCTGTTCATGAAAAGAACCTTCCTTTAGACACATACCAATTCAGCAAGAAATTCAAAACAACGGAATTCACTGATTTAGCCGGGCAGATGAGGATTAAAGGGTACTACAGAGTAATCAACAACGATGATTGTAATGTAGATTATTTACGCATGTGGATTTCAAGTCAAGGTCCTGTACTTGCTTTGGTGGACACAGATAGTCAGTGGGTTCGAACCTCAGAACACCAGTTTAAAGTGTATGATAAGGAAAGTTTAAATGGTGGTCACGCTGTGGCCATTGTGGGATACACAAAAGATTATTTCATCGTTCGCAACAGCTGGGGTACCGATTTTTGCGACAATGGTTATGTTTATTGTTCAAACGAATATGTAACCAAGGCATTTTGCGAGGCATACGGGATATTACTTTAAGAATAAAAGCAAACAAATAAAACCGCATCAACTGTGCGGCTTTGTTTGTTTTAGGAACTTGTCTCGTCCTGTGAAGAAGAAAACGAGATTCTTTACTTGGTTTTCATTGGCGGTAAGTCAAATGCTTCTGCTTCATGTTCAAAATTGTTACGGTGTGAACCATCACAAAAAGGCTTATTTGAGGATAATCCACAACGACAAAGACCCAATGCAGTTCTTCCTTCGAGTCCATAAACTTTCCCTTCAAAGTCCATTATTTCGAAATCACCCTCTATTTTTATAGATCCATTGCGATTAACTATTAGTTTAGTCTTACTCATAATACAATTTAATTTTTTAGAGTTCAAAGATTGCAAAATATATGCTTACCACTTTTAAATCCGGATTCTTTTATGATGCAAAAAGCTAATTTACATTAATTCTATATTATGCAAAAGGTAAATCATGAAGTAATAGTAGCCAACTGAACCAAATCAGATCTAACACCAAATCAATCACAACCAAACTTCCTGCTATAGAAAGGTGGCTTCACACAGAATCTAAATTCGGATTCGTATCCCGTTTTTATTTTATGGTATAAGCTGAATGATTTACATCTATATTGTACATTTGTCAAGTACGAAGTACATTGGGCAGTGTTTTCTCATTTTATGTTTTTCACATAAAAGATTCACACCCTTTTTAATTGTAACTAAAAAGAATTTAATACCCTATAATATTAAAGCATGAGTGTCTTAAAAAAAGTAAATGAATATAGAAGGATAGTAACACACAGCCTGACTAAAAACATTGGCAGTTCACAAAAAAAACAAAAAATTGATTTGACTCAAAAAATCGAAATTAAAAGAGTTTTAATTTCAAGGCCCAATCATAGATTAGGAAATCTTTTGTTGATTACGCCGCTTGTGCAAGAAGTTATCGCCACTTTTCCAGAGTGTAAAATTGATCTATTTGTAAAAGGTGGTTTAGCTCCAATTGTTTTTCAAAATTACCAAAACATCAATCACATTATTGAGCTTCCTAAAAAACCTTTTAAAAATTTAATAAGTTATTTTCAAGTTTGGATAAAAATCAAAAAACAACACTATGACATTGTCATTAACGTAGATAAAGGTTCTTCGTCGGGAAGGTTATCTGCGCAATTTGCTAATGCAAAATATAAGTTTTTTGGCGAAGTTGATGAAAACATACAATTGAAATATAGCGATTATGAGCATATTGCAAAATATCCGGTATACGAATTTAGAAATTTTTTAACCAAATTAGGATTTAATAAAAAGGAGAATCCTGTTCCATCATTAGACATTAAGCTAAGTTCTTCAGAAATTGCTGAAGGTCAAAAAATAGTGAAAGAAATAGTAAAAAACGATGTAAAGACAATTTCTATTTTTACTTATGCCACTGATGACAAATGCTATTCAGAATCTTGGTGGGAAGAATTTTATGATCGATTAAAAAAAGAATACCCAAATTATAACATTATTGAAGTTTTGCCCGTTGAAAACATTTCACAAATTGGATTTAAAGCACCTACCTTTTACAGTAAAGATATTCGTGAAATTGGGTCGGTAATTGCAAATACAGAAATTTTTATTGGTGCAGATAGTGGTATTATGCACTTGGCTAGTGCATCACTAACACCTACTGTTGGTTTATTTTCACGCCCTAATCTAAATATGTATGCACCTTACAACAATAATAGTGTGGCAATAAACACAAACAACATTAATACGGATGATTGTATTAAAATCATCAATCGTATTCTTACTGCTAACTGATTTAGCACTATCTTGCTCCCTAAAAAAAATAAATTAAATAGCTATGAAAAAAATATTCTTTTTACTTCTTATATTCGTGTTTACTGGATCAATTTGGGCACAGGACCAAAACTCATTTTCGTTAACTATGGATCATGCGGCGCTTTCGGTAAAAGATTTGGATCGTTCGGTTGATTTTTACACTCACGTTTTGAAACTAAAAGAAATTACTAATCTTACACGAAAAGAAGGTATTCGTTGGATTTCTTTGGGAGATGGAAAAGAATTACATCTAGTCTCCACTATCAAAGAACCTGTTACAATAAATAGAGCGATACATCTTGCTTTTAAAGCCATTAACTTTGATGGACTGGTAAAAGTATTAGAAAATCTAAAGATCACCTATTCGGATTGGCCTGGAACGCGTGATAAAATCAACGTTCGTGCTGATGGCATTAAACAGATTTATTTTCAGGATCCCGATGGTTATTGGATTGAAGTAAACAGTGTCGAAAAATAGATTACTTTTAAAAGCTATTGCTTTATCCTTACATTCCATAAGTGAGCAATAAAAATGTAAACTCTTCTCTATTCTTTCGCAAAAAAAAACAATAAACCACATCTAATTAGATGTGTGAAAAATGATACTTTTATTCTAAATTGTGTACTATTTTCTTTGTGTATCTTTTGCAATTTTTTAGTATTGGTTTAAATTCTTTTTTGAACTAAATAATACGATAAATAAATAAGGTGAGGAAATATAAAAAACTCAAAACAGTAATGAGTTAATCGTTATCTCTTTTCTTTAATCTAAAACACACGATGGCGCCACTGTAAATCTATGAGCCATAAAAGTTTAAAGATGAAATTGAATTTAATAAAAAACAAAAAACTCCTCAGTTTCCTGAGGAGTTTCCATTTTATATAAGAAGTAGTAAATTTACTAAAATTCGATTATTGTAAAACTCGATTGATTTGTGTTAATTTTTTTTCATAATATTTCTCTTTAACAGATGAAATTACAACTCCACCACCTACAGAGGCATGAATGAATTTTATATCACCATCGCAAACTTCAACAACCATTCCAACATGATTGATACGACTTCTTCCATTGGTTTTAAAGAAAATTAAATCTCCTTTTTGAGCATCTTCTGTATTGACTACAACTCCTAAACGGGATTGTTCTAAAGAAGTTCTTGGTAATTTAATATCGAAAGCCCCAAATGTAGTACACATTAAACCAGAACAATCATATCCTGATTTTGAAGTCCCACCTGATTGGTATCTTGTCCCAATATTAGACGAAGCTGTTTCTATCAATTCATCTAAAAAATTAGGATTTGAAGCTGGTTTTACAAAACTTTTGAAATCCCCATTATCGCTTTCTACATTTTCATATTTCTCGCTATCGTTTTCAGTATTTGTAAACTCATTTGTAATATTTTCAGTTTCTAAAACTGCTACTTTTACATTAGTTGCATTAGCTGATTGAATGTTTAATTTATACCCAACACGTAGCTTATTTTTAATTTCAGGATTTTGTTTTTCTAGTTCCTGAACCGTAATTCCATATTGTTTTGCAATGCCGTATTTGGTTTCTTTTGGTAACACTTCCCGAACAATATTTTCATTTGAAGTATTTGAACTTTCGGTTGATGTTGCAACAATTACTGAGGGTCCTTTTGGCAAATCATTTATTGGTTGAGCTGTAACATTTTGCTCATGTGTAGATTGTATTTTATTTTCTTGTGGTGCAACTGCGATTTCAGTTTTTAGAGATCCGTTTACAGGAATATTAATTCTTTGCCCCACTCTAAGTGATTTAACCCCTAATGTTGGATTGGCTTTATCAAATTCCTTTATTGTGATTCCGTATTTTTTTGTAATGGAATACTTTGTTTCTTTTGGCAAAACTTCTATAGTAGTTTGTTCTCTAATAGCAGTTTCAGCAATTTGATTCTCAACGGTTACTGATGTTTTTTGTAAAGACTTTTTTACTTGGGGAACAACAGCGATTTCTGTTGAAATTGCATTAATGGGAATTACAATTTTTTGACCTATTCTTAATCCTGAAGTTTCTAATGTAGGATTGGCTTCATTTAATTCTTGTAATGTGATTCCGTATTGTCTTGCGATTCCGTAAAGTGTTTCTTTGGCAAGCACTTCGTGTTCTTTATTGGAATACTTTGTTGCAATCTTAGATTTAGTAGTGGTGTTTTTTGGAGCATTAACCGGAATTAATAAGACTGAATTGAGTTTTAATAGATTCTTGGCTTTTGGATTTAATTTATATATTTCGCTTTGTTTTACATCATATTTTTCTGCAATACTCGAAATAGTTTCCCCTTTTATGATGGTATGTTTCCTGGTGCTTTCCTGGGAAAAAAGTACAATACTATTCAATAAAAACAATGTTACAATAAATCTTAAACTCATATTCCTTTATTTCAAATTACTTACCCCATTTTTATTCTCCTTAGCAATTTCGGGATATAATTATTAAATCTCGCTAGGGTTTCTTTTTCAACTATTTTTGGTCTTAAAAAAATTCATAAAAAAACTTATCTCTTTTCAAAAAAAAGGGTAAGAATGTTTTCATTTAAAATCTAGTTGATTTTTTGTTCGAATTGCAAAAGCAACTTAAACAGTAACGCAGTACAATCCTAATGTATTGTTGCGCTCAAAATAAATATTCTAATAAAGTGATGATTTGTTTACAATCAAAAAAAGCTTCACTAAAAATTTATCTACAAAAAGCTAATTTAAGTTATAAAATTTAAAAAACAATGTTTTTTTGGTTTTAATGTGCAAAATAAAGAAAATACCTGTTTTTCAGCATTTTTTAGGGCTTTTTAGAACAAAAAATTTCATTTTATTTAAAACAACGCTAATTATTTATTTCCCAAAAATGGTAGATTCTAAAGAAATTTTCACCCGATTTCTAGCCCTGCTGGAAGTAGAAAGCCTTTTGAAACGGTAGCAAGAAATAGCTCCTGAAATAAATTCAGGATGATCAAAAAAAACTCCCAAGTTGCCTTGAGAGTTTTGAATATAAAAATATTTTAATTTACTTATGCATTACTCGCAGCAGCAATTAAATTTAATGCTGAACCAGCTACGAACCAACCAATTTGCCCTTCATTATACGTATGGTTTGCCAAGATAATATCTTTGGTTCCATCCGCGTGAACGAATTCTAATGTTAAAGGTTTTCCAGGAGCAAAATCTACTAAATCTGTGATATTGATACTATCATCCTCTTGAATTTTATCGTAATCTGCTTCGTTAGCAAATGTTAATCCTAAAAGACCTTGTTTTTTAAGGTTTGTTTCGTGAATACGAGCAAATGATTTCACCAATACCGCCTGAACACCTAAGAAACGAGGTTCCATAGCAGCGTGTTCTCTAGAAGATCCTTCTCCATAATTGTGATCTCCCACAACAATAGAAGGAACTCCAGCAGCTTTGTACGCACGTGCTACTGCAGGAACTGCATCATACACACCAGTCAATTGGTTTTTAACCGAGTTGGTTTTATCCGTAAAAGCATTAACTGCTCCTATCAACATATTATTTGAAATGTTATCTAGGTGACCACGGAAACGCAACCATGGACCAGCCATAGAGATATGGTCTGTAGTACATTTTCCGAAAGCTTTAATCAATAATTTAGCTCCTGAAATATTTTTACCGTCCCAAGGTTGGAATGGTGCCAATAATTGCAACCGATCTGAAGTTTCGCTAACTGCAATTTGAACTCCTGATCCATCAGCAGCTGGTGCTTGAAATCCTGCATCTTCTACAGCAAATCCTTTTTTAGGCAATTCATCACCATAAGGAGTGCTCAATTTTACTTCTTCCCCATTATCGTTGATTAAAGTATCAGTAATAGGATTGAAATCCAAACGACCCGAAATTGCTAAAGCAGCAACCATTTCTGGAGATGTTACAAAAGCGTGTGTGTTTGGGTTACCATCCGCACGTTTAGAGAAATTACGGTTAAAAGAGTGAACGATTGTATTTTTTTCTCCTTTATCTGCTCCAGCCCTATCCCATTGTCCAATACATGGTCCGCAAGCATTTGTAAATACTTTGGTCCCCATTTTTTCGAAAGTAGCGATGATTCCGTCTCTTTCTATTGTATATCTAATTTGCTCAGAACCTGGGTTGATACCAAATTCCGCTTTTGGACTGATCCCCAATTCAACGGCTTGATTAACGATAGACGCAGCACGAGCCATATCTTCGTAAGAAGAGTTCGTACAAGAACCAATTAATCCCCATTCTACTTTAATTGGCCATCCATTAGCAGCAGCTTCTTCTTTCATTTTAGAAACTGGCGTACCTCTGTCGGGAGTAAAAGGACCATTAATGTGCGGCTCCAATTCAGAAAGGTTAATCTCGATAACTTGATCAAAATAAGTTTCTGGATTTGCGTATACTTCTGGATCAGCAGTTAAGTAAGAAGCTACCTTATCAGCAGCATCTACTACATCTTGACGACCTGTTGCAGAAAGATATCTTCTCATCGACTCGTCATAACCAAATGTAGATGTTGTAGCTCCAATTTCGGCTCCCATATTACAAATAGTTCCTTTTCCCGTACATGACATTGAAGTAGCCCCTTCTCCAAAGTATTCAACAATAGCTCCTGTTCCTCCTTTTACAGTAAGAATATCAGCTACTTTAAGGATTACATCTTTTGGTGCAGTCCAACCAGAAAGTTTTCCAGTTAATTTTACACCTATTAATTTTGGAAATTTTAATTCCCATGACATCCCTGACATTACATCTACTGCATCAGCTCCACCAACACCAATAGCTAACATTCCTAATCCACCTGCATTTACAGTATGTGAATCAGTACCAATCATTAAACCTCCGGGGAATGCATAATTCTCCAAAACGATTTGGTGAATAATTCCTGAGCCTGGTTTCCAAAAACCAATTCCGTATTTATCAGAAACTGAAGAAAGAAAATCAAAAACTTCTTTCGATTGTTTATTTGCTACAGCTAAATCGCTTGAAGCTCCTACTTTTGCTTGAATTAAGTGATCACAGTGAACCGTTGTAGGAACTGCAACTGTTTTCTTTCCTGCATGCATAAATTGCAATAATGCCATTTGAGCTGTTGCATCTTGGCAAGCAACTCTGTCTGGAGCAAAATCAACATAATCAGCACCTCTTGCAAAAACTTTAGATGGAGTTCCATCCCAAAGGTGGTTATATAAAATTTTCTCCGTTAAAGTAAGTGGACGACCAACTAGCTCACGTGCTTTATCAACACGAGATGTCATATTTGCGTACACCTTTTCAATCATTTCAATATCAAAAGCCATAAGAGTTATATAATTGATTATTTATTCTATTTAAAACATCACAAGATACAAAAAAATTGAGTAGGAATAAAAAAAAGCCCGAGTTTATATGAACTCGGGCTTTTGAATTATGATTATCCAATCATGTGATTATTTTATTAACAACTTATGAGGAGGTGCAAACTTAGTTAGGTTGATACCTTCAACTGCCGTTTTATATTCTTCTATAGTAGGAGTTCTACCAAGAATTGTTGACAGAACCACGACCGGTGTAGATGAAAGCAATGACTCTCCCTTTTTACTTGCAGAATCTTCTACAACTCTTCCTTGGAAAAGACGAGTTGAAGTTGCTATCACTGTATCTCCTTTAGAAGCTTTTTCCTGATTACCCATGCAAAGGTTACATCCCGGGCGCTCTAGATATAGCATGTTTTCATATTCTGTACGTGCAGCAGCTTTAGGAACATTATCGTCGAATTCAAAACCAGAGTATTTCTGTAAAACTTCCCAGTCACCTTCAGCTTTAAGTTCATCTACGATATTATAAGTAGGTGGTGCTACTACAAGTGGCGCTAGAAACACTACCTTACCTTTTTGCTCTTCTATGTTCTTAAGCATTTGAGCAAGGATTTTCATATCTCCCTTGTGAACCATACAAGAACCAATAAATCCAAGATCAACTTTTTTATCTCCTCCATAGAAAGATAGCGGTCTGATGGTGTCGTGAGTATATCGTTTAGAAACGTCAATATTATTCACGTCAGGATCAGCAATCATTGGTTCAGCAATCAGATCAAGATCAACAACAAGTTCAGCGAAATACTTCGCATTTGCATCTGGAATCAGAGCTGGTTTCTCACCTGTTTTAATCTCGGCGATTCTATTATCAGCAATATTAATCAATCCGTTGAGTACTTGTGGAACATTATCCATACCCTTATCAATCATGATCTGGATTCTACTCTTCGCAATCTCTAGTGATTCAATCAAGGTATCATCTTCAGAAATACAGATAGAAGCTTTTGCCTTCATTTCTGCAGTCCAGTCAGTAAACGTAAATGCTTGGTCAGCATTAAGAGTTCCAAGGTGAACCTCAATAATTTTACCTTGAAATACGTTCTCTCCTCCAAACTTCTGAAGCATCTGAGCTTGCGTAGCATGAACCACATCACGGAAATCCATATAACTCTTCATATCTCCTTTGAACGTCACCTTCACTGATTCAGGAATTGGCATTGAAGCTTCACCAGTAGCAAGTGCAAGAGCAACTGTTCCTGAGTCAGCACCAAAAGCAACACCTTTAGACATTCTTGTATGAGAGTCACCACCAATGATGATAGCCCACTCATTTACAGTAATATCATTAAGTACTTTGTGAATTACATCAGTCATTGCGTGATAGACACCTTTGGGGTCACGAGCAGTGATCAAACCGAAGTCGTTCATAAATTTCATCAGTTTTGGAATGTTAGCCTGAGCTTTCTTATCCCATACTGAAGCAGTGTGACATCCAGATTGGTATGCACCGTCAACGATTGGCGAAATTACAGTAGCAGCCATAGATTCCAATTCTTGAGCAGTCATAAGACCAGTGGTATCCTGTGAACCTACGATATTAACTTCTACACGAACATCCGAACCAGCGTGTAACACTTTACCTGGAGTGCTACCAACAGCGTTTCTATTGAATATTTTTTCTACTGCAGTAAGACCTTGTCCCTCATGAGAAATCTCCTTTGATGGGGCAAATACAAGAGGAGCATCTATACCTAGAACCTTCGCAGCGAATGTCTGAAGTTTTTTACCAAATACAATTGCGTATGACCCACCAGCTTTTATAAATTCCATTTTCTGAGGGGTAAATGCCTTAGAAATATCAATCAGCTCTTTGTCACCATTATAAAGTTTTTTTTCTTTTATATTGATTGTAAGAACAGTACCAGTAGCAATAGAATAGGCTTCCTCGAGAATAGGGTCACCGCTTTCATTGCGAACTGGATCGCCATTTTCGTCCAGTTTTTTTACCCAGTTTTTAAGATCAAGACCAATACCTCCAGTAACATCAACAGTAGTAAGAAAAATTGGAGAAATACCATTTGTTCCTGCAACAATCGGAGCAAAATTAACAAATGGAACATAAGGACTTGCTTGTTTACCAGTCCAAAGAGCCACGTTATTTACACCTGACATTCTTGATGAACCCACACCCATAGTACCTCTTTCAGCAATCAACATCACGCTCTTGTCTGGATGTTGTGCTTGAAGTGCCTTTATTTCCTCTTGTGCTTGAAGAGAAATCATACATTTACCATGAAGTTCACGATCAGATCGCGAATGAGCTTGGTTACCTGGAGAGAGCAAATCAGTCGAAATATCTCCCTCACCAGCAACATAAGTAACAACTTTGATTTCGTCAGCTACTGCTGCCAGTTTTGTAAAAAACTCAGCCTGAGCGTAACTTTCTAGAATCTCTTTAGCGATTTCGTTACCGTTTTTGAAGGCCTCCACTAAACAATGTGTATCCGCCTCGTAAAGGTAAACTTGTGTTTTAAGAACCTTTGCCGATTCTTTCGCAATAGCAACATCATTACCTAAAGCTAAATCCAGCAACACCTCAATCGAAGGCCCACCTTTCATGTGTGATAATAACTCAAAAGCAAAAGCTACTGTAATTTCTTTAACTATAGATTCACCAAGTATGATTTCCTTTAAAAATTCAGCCTTCTCACCAGCTGCACTAGTAGTTCCAGGTATAGTGTTGTAAATAAAAAAATTAAGAGAATCCTCTCGATATTCGTTATCTAAATCTTTAATTTGCGTAATGATTTCGCTTAACAATTCGGCACCATCAATTGGCTTTGGGTGAAGTCCCTGAATTTTTCGTTCTTCGATCTCCTTGATGTAATCGTTATAAGTATTCATAATGATGTATTTTCATTTTATATGGCAGATTTCCTTGATTATTTCAAAATAAAAAAGCCATAATATTAGTTTATTTTATTTGTGATGCAAACTTAAGAATTAAAGATGAGAATTTAAAAAAATCAGCAAAAGATGCCATTTCAATCATAATATTTATAAAAAGAATAAATATTATGTGTTTAATTGAAAAATTCTAAAAATCAGAAAGATTATTTGTACAATTGCTACTTTACAAGACAAAACAACCTTTTTACCATGATTATTTTTTAGTTTTTTTCTAAATTATAATACTAAATATGTGATATTGTATCAGTCAAAAGGAAAATTATTATTCTCTGACTAAAAGTCAACTCCTTACATCAATTTATCAATAATCATCTCTTCAGTAATTCCTTCGGCATCAGCTTTGTAATTTTTGATTATTCTGTGACGCAAAATTCCAGTAGCCACCGCTTGTACATCTTCAATATCCGGTGAAAATTTTCCATTGAAAGCGGCATTGGCTTTCGCGGCCAAAATTAAATTTTGTGAGGCCCTAGGTCCTGCTCCCCAATCTAAATAGTTTTTTATAAATTCATTCGACAAAGGATTATCTGGACGCGTTTTACTTACCAGCGTTACTGCATACTCAATCACATTATCCGCAACAGGAATTCTACGAATTAATTGTTGAAAATCAATAATTTCCTGCGCCGTAAATAATGGATTTATAGTATTATTCAAATCGGAAGTTGTGCGTTTTACCACTTGTACTTCTTCAGCAAAAGAAGGATATTCCAATTTTATGGCAAACATGAATCGGTCTAATTGTGCTTCAGGCAAAGGATAGGTTCCTTCCTGCTCGATAGGATTTTGAGTTGCCAAAACAAAATAAGGTAAATCCAATTTATAATTCTCCCCTGCAATAGTAACCGAACGCTCCTGCATTGCTTCCAATAAAGCAGCTTGTGTTTTGGGCGGTGTCCTGTTGATTTCGTCTGCCAGAATAATATTCGAAAAAACAGGCCCTTTTATGAATTTGAATTTTCGGGTTTCATCTAATATTTCACTTCCCAAAATATCTGATGGCATTAAATCAGGCGTAAATTGGATTCTTTTGAAATCAAGTCCTAAGGCTTGCGCCAAAGTATTTACCATCAATGTTTTTGCTAGTCCTGGAACTCCAACTAAAAGTGCATGACCCCCAGAAAAAATACAAAGCAAAATTTGATCTACCACCGCATCCTGACCTACAATAATTTTTGCTATTTCGTTTTTTAGTTCATTTCGTTTTTGAACTAAGGTATGTATTGCTGCTACGTCAGACATTTTAGAATGTATTTTAAATTAAAAAGAGTTAGCGATATGAATTCATAAAGCTAACTCTTTTTATTTATTTTATAAAAATTATTTTTTCAACCAGTTGTTTGTAAAAGCACAATCTCTGTATTCACCGATAATTTTAATGTAGGTTTCTTTAATTTTCTCATCAAACCATTTTCCAATAGCTTTGATTTGTTTTTCTTTCAGTGCTAAGTCCTTAATTTTGATGTAATCCTTAGCATAATCAGCCGTATGTTCGTTTATTCTATTGGTTACGGTAATCAACTTGAATTTTTTCTTTCCTTGCTCATCTTCCATGAATGGCGCTGTAACCTCTCCTCCTTTTAAATTTGAAACTTGTCCGTATAAGCTAGGATCCATTTTTGTTAATTCAAAACGAGTATCCTGTGTCTTTGGATTAATTAATGCTCCACCGTTTGCTCTCGTTTCTTTTTCTTCTGATAGCGTTCTTGCAGCCTCCGCAAAAGTTATTTCCTTATCCTCAATTCTTTTTTTAATTAAAGTAATTTTTTCCTTTGCTTCTTTCATTGATTCTTCAGAAACTGCTGGAGTCAATAAAATATGACGCAATTCTATTTCCTGCCCTTTTATTTTTTCTACATATATAATGTGATACCCAAAATCAGTTTCAAATGGAGCAGATATTTCTCCTTCGGCAAGTCCGAAAGCAACATCTTTAAATTCCTTTACAAAAGGTGTTTTACGATTCATTTTATAATAGCCACCATTAGATCTTGAACCTGGATCTTGCGAATACAGAACTGCTTTAGTTGCAAAACTAGACCCTTCCTGAATTTCTTTTTTGAAACTATTTAGTTTGTCAATCACTTTTTGTTTTTCAGCCTCGGTAACTTTAGGCTTAATAACGATTTGTGCTACTTCCATTTCTGCACCAAAAACTGGAAGCTCAGCTGCAGGGATTGTTTTGAAAAATTTACGAACCTCTTCAGGTGTTATTTCTACGGCATCAATAATCTTTTTTTGCATCTCTGAAGTAAGCTTCTGTTCTTTTAGAATATCAAAGAAATAAGTTCTAAACTCTTCTTCCGAATTTTTCTTATAATACTTCACTACTTTATCCAGAGACCCTAGTTGTTCCGTCATATAGTTCACTCGATCATCCATCATGCCTTTTACCTCGGAATCCGTTACCTTAACACTATCTTGTATTGCTTGATGTGCATACAATTTGTCTTCCAGTAATTTTCCTAACATTTGACATCTAGTAATATCTTTTATAGAACCACCTTGACTCGAGATTTCCAAATAGGATTTATCAATATCTGAATCTAATATAATGTAATCTCCAACTGTAGCAATTACACCGTCAATTTTTTGTTTTTGATTAGATTGTATTTTATTAGTAGTAACAACTGCACTATCTTTAATAATTTCTTGCGCACTGGTAATCACACATGAAAAAAGCAAAACAAAAAAAGTAAATGCAATTCTATTATTAATGGATCTCATTTTTATTTTATTTATTGGCATTATTATAATTTGTATTTAATGTAAAACATACTCATTCAATTGTATTTAAACCTATTTATAAAGGCTCGAATAATTTTGACAAATATACACTTTAAGAATCAAGAAGCGAATTGAATTTATATTACAATTTCTTACCATTCTTAAAATTTAAAACGAACAAAAATAACAATTCAATTACATAATACAAGTTTCCTCCGTACTATTAACAAAAAATTATAAACGCATTTATTTATTGCTATATTTAGCCTTTAAATCATACCGAAACTGAACTTTAGAACTACAAAAAATTAAAAGCCACCTTGCACATTCTTGAATCGCAACAGTGTCTTTTTATTTCCACTTTTTCAAACATCTCGCTTTTTTGCAAAATACATTTCCTTTTTCTAATGTTTCCTTCTTTTCTAATGGAGTAATAACTGTAGAAAAAGGCTTTAAAATTCTCATATTTAACACTCTATTTAGAAAGTTGTAAGCACTACAACGTTTTCGTAAAGAATTAAAAAAAATCTCGTGCTCACGGCGTAAGAAAATGCATAGATTAGCTAAAAAAGTAATTTTTTATCAATAAAAATAAATTTACACTAATTATTAGGTTTATTTTTTTGATTTTAATAAAATAAGTTTTAATACCTAACCTAAAAAAACCAATAAGAAAAATTAAATTTCTAGAATTCTTATTGCATACTATTTTTTAATTATTTCCCAAAATCTATTACTTAACCTAATTTATTCATTTATGAAAAAACAAAATTTTAAAGCGTATCTACTTTCAGCCTTATTAGTTGGCCTGTATTCGTGCAATTCGAATAACGATCTGGAAACAGATTCAGCTGCTGCAGCTTCACAATTCAAAGTAATCAACGTTACACATCACGACGGAAAACCATTCAGTACCGGAAAATCGACTAATTCAACAACCGGAAGGTACGTTGCAAATCCTGGCGGTGGTGTTATGATGCAAGCTTTCTATTGGGATGTTCCTGCTGGAGGAAACTGGTGGAATACTGTTAACACCAAAATAACTGCTTGGTCAAATGCGGGTATTGGTTCCATCTGGCTGCCTCCAGTATCAAAAGCACAAAATGGGCCATTTTCTATGGGGTACGACCCTACCGATTATTTTGATTTTGGAAATTACAATCAAAATGGTACTGTAGAAACCAGATTTGGTTCCCGTACAGAATTAGAAAGCCTGATAACAAAAGTGCATGCCGAAAACATGCAAGTATATGCTGACATGGTATTAAATCACAATAGCGGCGGGCAATTAGAAAACAATCCTTTTACAGGAACGCAAACCTACACTAACTTTACTGGTGTAGCTTCGGGGAAATTTCCTAGAACTAGTGCTGATTTTTATAAAAATTCATACGGAAACAACGATGAAGGTTCTTTTGGCGGCTTTCCTGACTTAGCCCATGTGGTACCAAATGTTCAAGACTGGCTTTGGAAAAGAGCAGATGGTGTAGGGAAATATTATAAAAACACCATGAAGTTTGATGGCTGGAGATTTGATTACGTGAAAGGTTTTGCTCCTTGGGTTGTCAAAGACTGGAATGCAAACGTTGGTGGCTTCTCCGTTGGTGAACTATGGGATTCTAACGTAAACATCCTTAACGATTGGGCTAACAATGCCAATAGTTCTGTTTTTGATTTTGCCTGTTATTATAAAATGAACGATGCATTTGACGGAAATAATCTAAATCTTTTGAATGATGACATGATGTGGAAAAGAAACCCGTACAAGGCGGTTACTTTCGTTTCCAATCATGACACTGATGAAATTTCTAAAAAAGAGTTAGCGTACGCTTATATTTTAACTCACGAAGGATATCCTACTATCTTCTACAGAGATTATGAAGAATGGCTGAATAAAACTAAAATGGACAATCTTATTTGGATCCACAACAATAAAGGAACGGGAACTACTTCTGTTTTATATACAGATACTGACGAATATATCGCTCGAAGAAATGGCTATAATGGAAATCCTGGGTTAGTGGTTTACATAAACAACTCTTCAACTTGGCAAGAAAGATGGGTTCCTACCAATTGGACTAATGCTCAGATCAAAGATTTTACCGGTAATTCTACTTGGATCCCTACAACTCAAGGAGACACATGGGTTAAAATTCAGTGCCCTCCAAATGGGTATTCCGTTTGGTCCATCAATATGTAAATATAAATATCCTAAAGACTGTCTGAAAAGCCAGTCTTTTTTTTTACAGCTCATTCTATCTTAACAAATTCTATAATTAATTTTTAAAAATTAAAAAATGTCATCTTCAAAATTCATATAATCAATTAAGAGTATACTATTTTTTTAATTGGCATTTATAAATAGTACTTTTGCAAACTATTTATATAAATATGGGCTTTTTAGAAGAAATACAACGTAGAAGAACTTTCGGGATTATCTCACATCCTGATGCCGGAAAAACAACACTTACTGAAAAACTCCTCCTTTTTGGTGGTGCTATTCAAGAAGCGGGTGCTGTAAAAAACAACAAAATCAAAAAAGGCGCAACGAGTGACTTTATGGAAATTGAACGGCAGAGAGGAATTTCGGTTTCTACTTCGGTTTTGGCATTTAATTATAAAGACAAAAAGATAAACATTCTCGATACTCCAGGACATAAGGATTTTGCAGAGGACACTTTTAGAACCTTAACCGCTGTTGACAGCGTTATTGTTGTAATTGATGTTGCCAAAGGTGTTGAGGAGCAAACAGAAAAATTAGTGGCTGTTTGTAGATTACGTAAAATCCCTATCATTGTATTCATCAATAAATTAGACAGAGAGGGAAAAGATGCTTTTGACTTAATGGATGAAGTGGAGCAAAAATTGGGCTTAACGGTTACTCCGCTAAGTTTTCCAATAGGAATGGGTTATGACTTTCAAGGAATTTATAATTTGTGGGAACAAAATATTAACTTGTTTAGTGGTGATAGCCGAAAGAATATCGAAGAAACAATTGCTTTCTCTGACGTTAAAAATTCAGAATTAGAGAAAATTATTGGACAAAAACCAGCAGATCTATTACGTGAAGAACTAGAATTAATAGACGAAGTATATCCTAAATTTGATCGTCAGGACTATTTAGACGGAAAATTACAACCTGTATTTTTTGGCTCTGCCTTAAATAATTTTGGAGTACGAGAATTATTAGACTGTTTTGTACAAATTGCTCCATCACCAAGGCCAAAAGATTCAGAAACTCGATTAGTCGATCCAAAAGAAGAAAAAATGACTGGATTTGTTTTTAAAATCCATGCTAATATGGATCCAAAACACAGAGACCGTCTCGCCTTTATTAAAGTTGTTTCTGGAACTTTTGAAAGAAACAAACCTTATTATCACGTACGTCAAAAAAAGAATTTAAAATTTTCTAGTCCAAATGCTTTCTTTGCCGAGAAGAAAGAAATAGTAGACATCTCCTACCCTGGTGATATTGTTGGCTTGCACGATACCGGAAATTTCAAAATTGGAGATACTTTGACCGAAGGCGAAATCATGAGTTTCAAAGGAATTCCTAGCTTCTCTCCGGAGCATTTCAGATACATCAATAATGCTGACCCCATGAAGGCCAAACAGCTCGATAAAGGTGTTGATCAGTTAATGGATGAAGGTGTTGCACAGTTATTCACTCTGGAAATGAACAACCGAAAAATCATCGGAACTGTAGGTGCACTTCAATATGAAGTTATTCAATACCGTTTGGAACATGAATATGGCGCTAAATGTACCTATGAAAATTTCCCAGTTCACAAAGCTTGCTGGGTGAAGCCAAATGATGTTAAAAGCGATGAATTTAAAGAATTTAGAAGAATCAAACAGAAATTCTTGGCACATGATAAATACGGGCAACTGGTATTTCTAGCTGATTCTGACTTTACTATTCAAATGACGCAAAATAAATACCCAAACGTTAAATTATATTTCACTTCAGAATTCGAGTAATATTACAGATGGAAAAAATAATTTTAAAAATCAGTTTGTATCAATTCTGTCTTAATAAAATAATTGCATAAAAAAAACGCTAATTTAAAAATTAGCGTTTTTTTTATATCAATTAAAAATTAATTCAAATTTAAGCAATCATACTTTCTAAAGCTACTGCTTTTTTCAAAAAAGCTTTGATTAACAAACGGTTTGGAGCTGTTCCAGAAGTAATAACTTGTTTTTTTGTATTTATACCTTCAGTAGAAATAGTATTATTTGGATCTTGTTTAGAACCCATGAACCAAAGCACAAAATTCATATTATTAGAAGCCGTACTTGTCGAAACATTATCTTGTTTTGCAACACTAACAACTTCAATCGCATTAGCAGCTAAATTATTATCAGTAGATTGACCAAAAACAGAAACATTAGATAATAAAATAATTACCAACAACATAAAAATGTTGTTAATTTTTTTATTTCCATTATGTTTTGAAAAATGATTCATTTGTATGTTTTTTATTAAATTAAATAAGATGCTTTTCTTATTCTGATACGAAATTATACCATTAACATTCTAATAAAAAATATTTTCGATGAATCACCATTATACCCGTCTAAGCGACAAAATTTGAATATAAACACTGCTTAATTTAAATTATCGGCAACTTAATCTATCTTTCCGCTGGCCATCTTTAATAAGGATAAAATGAAACAAATTAAGATCATTATTTTTAAAAAAAAGCCCTTCATTAAAAAATAAACAAAAAAAGGCTCCATTTCTGGAGCCTTTTCTGTTACTATGCTTGTCCTGCTGGACCAAAATTAAGTGGAATAGGAGGTTGTTCTGTGTCTTTTATTTCGCCATGGGCGGCTTCAAAACGGTGAATATTTTCTCCAATTGCTTTCAACAATCTTTTGGCATGTTGCGGTGTCAAGACAATTCTTGATTTTACCTTAGCTTTAGGAATACCAGGCATGATACTTACAAAATCTAAAACAAATTCTGAAGAGGAATGATTGATTATTGCTAAATTGGAATAAATCCCTTCAGCTGTTTTTTCATCCAATTCAATGTTGATTTGCTCTTGTTGTTGATTTGAATTGCTCATAAATATTATATTTTTTTCCATTACCCTCTCCTACGGAGAGGGTTAAGGTGAGAATTAATAAATGTATTCCTCTTTATTAGCCATCATATCATTGTAATCCTCTTTTGAACCTACAATTGTATGATCATATTCTCTCATACCCGTTCCGGCAGGGATTCTATGTCCTACAATTACATTTTCCTTCAATCCTTCTAAGTAATCGATTTTACCTGCAACAGCAGCTTCATTCAATACTTTAGTTGTTTCTTGGAAAGATGCAGCAGAGATAAACGATTTCGTTTGAAGCGACGCTCTTGTAATACCTTGTAAAACTGGTGTTGCTGTTGCAGTAATAACATCACGAGCTACAACAAGATTTTTATCTGTACGTTTCAAAAGAGAGTTTTCATCACGCAATTCACGAGGTGTAATAATTTGTCCTTCTTTTAAAGCGCTAGAATCTCCAGCATCTTCAACTACTTTCATACCATATAATTTATCATTTTGAACGATAAAATCTTTAGTATGAATCAATTGATCTTCTAAGAATAAAGTATCACCTGGATCTTGTACTCTTACTTTACGCATCATTTGACGTATTACTACTTCAAAGTGTTTGTCATTGATTTTCACCCCTTGTAAACGGTATACTTCTTGAATTTCATTTACCAAATACTGTTGAACAGCTGCTGGCCCTTGGATTCTTAAAATATCGTCCGGAGTAATTGCACCATCAGATAAAGGCACCCCTGCTCTTACGAAGTCATTTTCTTGAACTAGAATTTGGCTTGATAATTTAACCAAGTATTTTCTAATATCACCAAATTTAGATTCGATAACAATCTCACGGTTTCCTCTTTTGATTTTTCCAAAAGAAACAACACCATCGATTTCAGAAACAACAGCTGGGTTTGAAGGGTTACGAGCTTCTAACAACTCTGTAATTCTGGGTAAACCTCCTGTAATATCTCCTGATTTAGAAGAACGACGTGGGATTTTTACCAATACTTTACCTGCCTTAATTTTTTCACCGTTTTCAACCATCAAGTGGGCTCCAACCGGTAAGTTATAAGAACGAATTAATTCATTGTCTTTACCGTAAACCAATAAAGTTGGAATTAATTTTTTAGCTCTAGATTCAGAAATTACTTTTTCTTGGAAACCAGTTTGCTCATCAATTTCAACCATGAAAGATTGACCTTGCTCTAAATCTTCGTAAGCAATTTTACCAGTAAACTCAGAAACGATAACTCCATTATATGGATCCCATTTACAAATCACATCCCCTTTAACAACCGATTGACCGTCTTTAACGAAGATACTAGAACCGTAAGGAATGTTATTTGTACTTAATAAGATACCCGTTCTTTCATCGATTAATTTCAATTCAGATGAACGAGATACTACAATATCAACTGCATTACCTTCACTATCTTCTCCTTTAACAGTTTTTAAATCTTCAATTTCTAGTTTACCGTTAAATTTGGTAACAATACTAGACTCTTCAGAAATACCACCTGCAACTCCACCAACGTGGAATGTACGTAATGTTAACTGTGTACCCGGCTCTCCAATAGATTGAGCAGCAATTACACCAACTGCTTCTCCTCTTTGTGTCATTTTACCAGTAGCTAAATTTCTACCGTAACATTTAGCACAAATACCTTTTAAAGCTTCACAAACTAATGGCGAACGCACTTCCACTTTCTCGATAGGAGAAGCTTCAATTGCTTTCATAATAACCTCCGTAATTTGCTCACCAGATTTAATTAAAACATCACTAGTTAAAGGATTAATTACGTCTTGCAATGCAACACGTCCTAAAATTCTTTCTCCTAAAGTTTCAACTATTTCCTCATTCTTTTTCAATGCTGATACTTCAACACCTCTAAGTGTACCACAATCATCGATGTTAACAATAACATCTTGAGATACATCATGCAGTCTTCTTGTTAAATATCCTGCATCGGCAGTTTTCAATGCCGTATCCGCAAGACCTTTACGCGCACCGTGAGTAGAAATAAAGTACTCAAGGATAGACAGCCCTTCTTTAAAGTTAGAAAGAATTGGATTTTCAATAATTTCACCACCACCAGCAGTAGATTTTTTTGGCTTAGCCATCAAACCACGCATACCGGTTAACTGACGAATTTGTTCTTTAGAACCCCTTGCTCCAGAATCAAGCATCATATACACCGAGTTGAAACCTTGTTGGTCTTCTCTAATGTTTTTCATTGCTAACTCTGTAAGTTGCGCATTCGCTGAAGTCCAAACATCAATAACTTGGTTGTAACGTTCGTTATTAGTGATAAGACCCATATTATAATTTACAGAAATACCTTGAACTTGTTCTCTGGCGTCTGCAATTAATTTAGGTTTTTGATCTGGAATTCTAATATCCCCAAGAGAGAATGACAAACCACCTTTAAAGGCAAATTTGTAACCCATATCTTTCATGTTATCCAAGAAGGCAGCAGTTGTAGGTACATCGGTAGCGCTTAAAACGTGTCCGATAATATCTCTAAGGTTTTTCTTAGTCAATACATCATTGATATATCCAGCTGCTTCCGGTACTACTTCATTAAATAATACACGACCTGCAGTAGTTTGTATGATTTGGAACACCAAATCACCAGCTTCATTAAAATGTTTTGCTCTAATTTTCACACGAGCATTCAATTCTAATCTACCTTCATTCAAAGCAATATTTACTTCTTCAGCAGAATAAAAAGTGATTCCTTCTCCTAAAATTTTAAGCTCAGGAGTAGATAAACGTTCTTTGGTCATATAATATAGACCCAAAACCATATCCTGAGAAGGTACCGTGATTGGAGCACCATTTGCAGGATTCAGAATATTGTGAGAACCTAACATTAATAGTTGTGCTTCCAAAATAGCTTCTGGTCCTAATGGCAAGTGAACTGCCATTTGATCCCCATCAAAATCCGCATTAAATGCAGTACAAACTAAAGGATGCAATTGGATTGCTTTTCCTTCAATTAATTTTGGTTGGAATGCTTGAATACCTAATCTATGTAAAGTAGGAGCACGATTCAGTAATATTGGGTGACCTTTGATTACATTTTCAAGGATATCCCAAACTACAGGCTCTTTCTTATCTATTATTTTCTTAGCTGATTTTACAGTTTTTACAATTCCTCTTTCTATCAATTTACGGATAACGAAAGGTTTGTATAATTCTGCTGCCATATCTTTAGGGATACCACATTCAGATAATTTCAATTCAGGTCCAACAACAATTACCGAACGAGCAGAATAATCCACACGTTTTCCAAGTAAATTTTGACGGAAACGTCCTTGTTTACCTTTAAGGGAATCAGATAATGATTTTAATGGTCTGTTTGATTCTGTTTTTACTGCAGAAGCTTTACGCGTATTATCGAAAAGTGAATCTACAGATTCCTGCAACATACGTTTTTCGTTTCTTAAGATAACTTCTGGAGCTTTAATCTCCATTAATCTTTTCAAACGGTTGTTACGTATAATTACACGACGGTATAAATCATTTAAATCTGAAGTTGCAAAACGACCTCCATCTAGTGGCACAAGTGGACGTAATTCTGGTGGAATAACTGGTACCACTTTCATAATCATCCATTCCGGACGATTCTCACGGTTCAAGTTAGACTCACGGAAAGATTCAACAACTTGTAATCTTTTTAACGCTTCAGTTTTACGTTGTTTAGACGTTTCATTGTTAGCATTATGTCTCAATTGATAAGACAAGGCATCAAGATCAATTCTTGCTAATAAATCCATAATACACTCTGCTCCCATTTTGGCAACAAATTTATTTGGATCAAAATCATCAAGATACTGATTGTCTGCAGGAAGCGTATCTAAAATATTTAAATATTCTTCTTCTGTCAAAAAGTCTAGTCTTTGCAAAGATTCACCTTCAGCATTTTTAGCAATACCTGCTTGGATTACTACATATCTTTCGTAGTAAATAATCATATCTAATTTCTTAGATGGAAGACCAAGGATATAACCAATTTTGTTTGGAAGAGAACGGAAATACCAGATATGAGCAATTGGCACAACAAGATTGATGTGACCTACTCTGTCTCTACGTACTTTTTTCTCAGTTACTTCTACACCACAACGGTCACAGATGATCCCTTTGTAACGTATTCTTTTATACTTACCACAAGCACATTCAAAATCTTTTACTGGTCCGAAAATTCTTTCGCAGAAAAGTCCGTCACGCTCCGGTTTGTGCGTTCTGTAGTTGATCGTTTCCGGCTTTAATACTTCACCTCTTGATTCTTTCAAGATCGATTCAGGAGAAGCGAGACCGATTGAGATTTTATTAAACCTTTTTACAGGGTTTTTATCTTTATTGTTATTATTTCTATTATTCATCATAGTTTTTACTATTGATTTATTTGCAATTAAAAATTGATTGTAGATTTATGATTTTCTTTAATCATTAAACTATTACCTCGAATTACTTCTCTAAACTTCAAATACAATTTTTGAAGTGCTATTTATAAAACCTATTAGGTCTAAATAAAAAATCGGAACGGGTTACGGGTATAAATCCTAAAAACTTATATAAATGCCAAAGTAGAGACGTTACAATGAACGTCTCTACCTGTGACAAATTATTATTTATTCTTCTAAACGAATGTCAAGTCCAAGACCTTTCAATTCATGCATTAATACATTGAATGATTCCGGTAATCCTGGTTCTGGCATAGATTCACCTTTAACGATTGCTTCGTAAGTTTTAGCTCTACCGATAACATCATCAGACTTCACAGTCAAGATTTCTCTAAGTGTACTTGATGCTCCATAAGCTTCAAGTGCCCAAACCTCCATCTCTCCAAAACGTTGACCTCCAAATTGAGCTTTACCTCCAAGTGGTTGTTGTGTAATCAACGAGTATGGACCTATAGAACGCGCGTGCATTTTATCGTCAACCATGTGTCCAAGTTTCAACATGTAGATAACTCCTACTGTTGCCGCTTGATGGAAACGCTCACCTGTACCACCATCATATAAATGTGTATGTCCAAAACGTGGTATTCCAGCTTCGTCAGTCAATTCATTGATTTGATCAAGAGTTGCTCCGTCAAAAATTGGTGTAGCAAATTTTCTACCCAAGTTTTGTCCCGCCCAACCAAGAACCGTTTCATAAATTTGACCAATGTTCATACGTGAAGGTACACCTAATGGGTTCAACACGATATCA
The DNA here is from genome assembly GCF_048158655.1 of Flavobacterium algoriphilum. NCBI lineage: Bacteria > Pseudomonadati > Bacteroidota > Flavobacteriia > Flavobacteriales > Flavobacteriaceae > Flavobacterium > Flavobacterium algoriphilum. Next base: position 68,573 of record NZ_JBLNKY010000006.1, on the reverse strand, counting down.
ACTGGCGTTCCGTCTTCAAGGAAAGGCATATCTTCATGACGAACGATACGAGCAACAATACCTTTGTTACCGTGACGTCCCGCCATTTTATCCCCAACTTTCAGTTTACGTTTTTTGGCAATATATACTTTCGCTAATTTCAAGATTCCTGCTGGCAATTCATCTCCAACAGTAATAGTGAATTTCTCTCTACGTAAAGCCCCTTGTAAATCGTTCAATTTAATTTTATAGTTATGAATTAAATCATTAACCATTTTATTAGTTGCATCATCAGCAACCCATTGACCTTTACTTAAGTGAGCAAAATCTTCAACAGCATAAAGCATTTTTTGCGTGTATTTTTTACCTTTTGGTAAAACTTCTTCACCCAAATCATTCATTACACCTTGGGATGTTTTTCCGTTTACGATCAAGAAAAGTTTTTCCACTAATTTGTCTTTTAATTCAACAAATTTAACTTCAAACTCCATTTCAAGTGCTCCTAAAGCATCCTTGTCTTGTGTACGTTTACGTTTATCTTTTACTGCTCTTGCGAACAATTTTTTGTCTAAAACAACACCATGTAAAGAAGGAGACGCTTTCAATGAAGCATCTTTAACATCACCTGCTTTGTCCCCGAAGATTGCACGAAGCAATTTCTCTTCCGGTGTAGGATCTGATTCTCCTTTTGGAGTAATCTTTCCGATAAGAATATCGCCAGGTTTAACCTCGGCTCCAATTCTGATCATACCATTTTCATCTAAATCTTTAGTAGCTTCTTCAGAAACGTTCGGTATATCGTTCGTTAATTCTTCGTTACCTAATTTAGTATCTCTAACTTCTAATGAATAATCATCCACGTGAATAGAGGTAAAAATATCGTCACGAACTACTTTTTCAGAAATTACAATCGCATCCTCAAAGTTGTATCCTTTCCATGGCATAAATGCAACTTTTAGGTTACGACCTAAAGCTAATTCACCATTTTGAGTCGCATATCCTTCTGATAATACTTGTCCAGGAACTACTCTATCCCCTTTTCTTACGATAGGTTTTAGATTGATACTTGTACCTTGATTGGTTTTTCTAAATTTAATTAGATTGTATGTTTTTTCATCAGGCTCAAAACTTACCATTCTCTCTTCTTCAGAACGATCGTATTTGATAGTGATAATATTTGCATCTACATATTCAATAACTCCATCTCCTTCAGCGTTAATTAAAACTCTAGAGTCAGAAGCAACTTGACGCTCTAAACCAGTTCCAACAATTGGAGCTTCAGGACGAATTAATGGTACGGCCTGACGCATCATGTTAGATCCCATCAAGGCTCTATTCGCATCATCATGTTCTAAGAAAGGAATCAAAGAAGCGGAAATAGAAGCAATTTGATTTGGAGCAACGTCAGTATAATCTACTTTTGTTGGTTCAATTACTGGGAAATCACCTTCTTGACGTGCAATTACGTCTTCGGCAGTAATTTTTCCTGTAGCATCCATTTGGATATTTGCCTGAGCAATCATCATTCCTTCTTCTTCTTCTGCGCTTAAGTACACTGGAGTAGAAACTAAATCTACAGTTCCATTTGTTACTTTACGATACGGTGTTTCGATGAAACCCATTCCGTTTACTTTAGCATAAACACCAAGAGAAGATATCAAACCAATGTTTGGTCCCTCAGGAGTTTCAATTGGACATAAACGTCCGTAATGCGTATAGTGAACGTCACGTACCTCAAAACCTGCTCTTTCTCTCGAAAGTCCACCTGGTCCTAGTGCAGATAATCTTCTTTTATGTGTAATCTCGGCAAGTGGATTAGTTTGATCCATAAACTGAGACAACTGGTTTGTTCCAAAGAAAGAGTTGATAACAGATGATAATGTTTTAGCATTAATCAAATCTATTGGTGTAAACACTTCGTTATCTCTAACGTTCATACGCTCTCTAATAGTTCTAGCCATACGCGCTAAACCAACACCGAATTGTTGAGACAATTGTTCTCCAACTGTTCTAACACGACGGTTTGATAAGTGATCAATATCATCAATCTCTGCTTTAGAGTTAATCAATTCAATCAAATATTTTACAATGGTAATGATATCTTCTTTGGTAAGCACTTGCTTTTCCATTGGAATATCTAAACCAAGTTTTTTGTTCATTCTATAACGACCTACTTCACCTAAGTTATAACGTTGATCAGAGAAGAATAATTTATCTATAATACCACGAGCCGTTTCTTCATCAGGCGGTTCTGCGTTACGCAATTGTCTGTAGATATGCTCAACAGCTTCTTTTTCAGAATTTGTTGGATCTTTTTGAAGCGTATTGTGAATGATGGCATAATCACCTTGATTAGCATCTTCTTTATGCAACAAAATAGATTTAACGTTAGAATCAATGATTTCTTCCACATTATCTTTATCGATAATAGTATCTCTATCAAGAATTATTTCGTTACGTTCTATAGAAACTACTTCACCCGTATCTTCATCTACGAAATCCTCATGCCATGTATTCAATACACGAGCAGCTAATTTTCTACCGACATATTTTTTAAGACCTGTTTTAGAAACCTTAATTTCTTCAGCAAGGTCAAATATCTCAAGGATATCTTTATCTCTTTCAAAACCAATTGCTCTAAAAAGAGTGGTAACTGGTAATTTTTTCTTTCTATCGATATAAGCATACATTACGCTATTAATATCTGTAGAAAATTCTATCCAAGAACCTTTAAAAGGAATTACTCTGGCAGAATACAATTTTGTACCATTTGCATGGAATGATTGACCAAAGAAAACACCCGGTGATCTGTGTAATTGAGATACAACCACACGCTCAGCACCATTAATAACAAAGGTACCACTTGGTGTCATATAAGGAATTGTACCAAGATATACATCTTGAACAATTGTTTCAAAATCTTCGTGTTCTGGATCTGTACAATATAGTTTTAACCTTGCTTTTAAGGGTACACTATAAGTAAGACCTCTTTCTATACATTCTTGAATTGTGTAACGTGGAGGATCTACAAAGTAATCAAGGAATTCCAATACAAAGTTATTTCTTGTATCAGTAATTGGGAAATTTTCCATGAAGGTGTTGTAAAGCCCTTCGTCGCCTCTTTCGTCAGATTTAGTTTCTAATTGAAAAAAATCTTTAAACGATTTAACCTGAACATCTAGAAAATCTGGATAATCAGGAATATTTTTTGTTGAGGCAAAATTCAATCTTTCAGTCTGATTTGTTATCATCAATGGACAAAATTTTGATTAAAAAAGTAATTTTTCTTTGTACAAATAGGGATTATTTATACTTTCCTTTTACAACCATTACATCTTTAAAAACCAATTTAAGATAACTACTTTCTTATTATCTGTTAATTTTTTTTCCTCGTAATGGGTAAAATGAATTTGTTTTAAAAGGCTATTATGTAATTACACAAGGTAGACTTTTGTTATACGAAAAATGGTTTAGGTCATTGGGCGACTAAACCCAAGACCTAAACCTAATTCTTTAAACCGAGTTTAACTATTTAAGTTCAACCTCAGCTCCAGCTTCCTCTAAAGATTTTTTAAGCCCTTCAGCTTCTTCTTTAGAAACACCTTCTTTTACATTACTTGGTGCGCTATCAACTACATCTTTAGCTTCTTTCAAACCTAAACCTGTAAGTTCTTTAACTAATTTTACAACTGCTAGTTTAGAAGCACCTGCTGCTTTTAATACTACTGTAAATTCAGTTTGAGCTTCTTCAACAGCAGCATCACCACCACCAGAAACTACTGCAGCTGCAGCAGCTGGTTCGATACCGTACTCATCTTTTAATATTGTTGCTAATTCGTTAACTTCTTTTACTGTTAGGTTAACTAATTGTTCTGCGAATTGTTTCAAATCTGCCATTTTTTCTATCGTTTTAAAATGATTTGTAAAAAATATAATTTATTTATTGTGCGCGTTTTGTGTAATAAAATTAGAGTAAGACTCTATTTTCATTATGCTTCCACTTCTTCTGTAACCTCTTCGCTTTTTGCAAATTGGTTTTGAAGAGCAGAAATAACTCTTTGTGCTGGTGACTGCAATAATCCAATAAGTTCGCCGATAAGCTCTTCTTTAGATTTAATAGTTGCTAATGCATCTAATTGATCGTCTCCAATATAAATTTCAGCGTTTATATAAGCTCCCTTCAATACAGGTTTAGCTGATTTTTTTCTGAAATCTTTAATTATCTTACCAGGAGCGTTTGCTATCTCAGAAATGAATATAGCGCTATTACCAGTCAAAACTGAAGGTAAATCTCCATAATCATTAGCTGAAGCTTCCATTGCTTTTGCAAGCAAAGTATTTTTAACTACTTCTAATTTTATACCTGCTTTATAGCAAGCTCTTCTCAAGTTTGAAGTTGTTTCTGCGTTCATTCCAGAAATATCAGATACATAAACAATGTTTGTACCAGCTAACTGTGCAGTTAAAACTTCAATCGCGATTGATTTTTCTTCTCTAGTCATACTAAAAATTTTTAACTGCCAATTATACTGCTTTAGGGTCCAAAGCAATTGCAGGACTCATAGTGCTAGTTAGGTATATACTTTTTATGTAAGTCCCTTTAGCAGCAGTTGGCTTAAGTTTGATTAATGTTTGAATAATTTCGTGAGCATTGTCAACAATTTGTTCCATTCCAAAAGAAACTTTACCAATTCCTGCATGCACTATACCAGTTTTATCAACTTTAAAGTCAATTTTACCAGCTTTTACCTCTTGAACAGCTTTTGCAACATCCATGGTTACAGTACCTGTTTTAGGGTTAGGCATTAAACCTCTTGGTCCTAAAATACGACCTAATGGACCTAATTTACCCATAACAGAAGGCATCGTGATAATTACATCAACATCTGTCCAACCGTCTTTAATTTTTTGTAAATAATCGTCAAGACCTACATAGTCCGCTCCCGCTGCTAAAGCTTCCGCTTCTTTATCTGGAGTAACTAATGCTAATACTTTAACATCTTTACCAGTTCCATGAGGTAATGTTACCACACCTCTTACCATTTGATTCGCTTTTCTTGGATCTACACCCAATCGAACTGCGATATCAACAGACTCATCAAATTTTGCAGAAGCAATTACTTTTATCAATGCAGCTGCATCTTTTAAAGAGTATAATTTGTTCTTTTCAATTTTTGAAGCAGCCTCTTTTTGCTTTTTTGTCAATTTTGCCATGTCTTTCTCTTAATTAAAAAGGAGAATCTCCTGATACAGTTATACCCATAGATCTAGCTGTTCCAGCAATCATACTCATAGCAGAATCGATTGTGAACGCATTTAAATCTACCATTTTATCTTCAGCTATTGCTTTGATAACATCCCAAGTAACGCTAGCTACTTTTTTACGATTTGGTTCACCAGATCCTGACTTTAGCTTTGCAGCTTCCAATAACTGGACTGCCGCTGGAGGAGTTTTTACAACAAAATCAAATGATTTGTCTTTGTACACAGTAATTTGTACTGGGCATATTTTGCCGGGTTTATCTTGAGTTCTAGCATTAAATTGCTTACAAAACTCCATGATGTTTACCCCAGCAGCTCCTAAAGCAGGTCCAACCGGTGGCGACGGGTTCGCAGCACCTCCCTTAACTTGTAGTTTAACTACCTTACTAATTTCTTTAGCCATTTTTTAAAAAATTTAACACTACAATCATTGGAAGCGATTGTAATGGATATTATAGATGTAACAAAAAATTATACTTTTTCAACTTGCATAAAACTCAATTCCAATGGTGTTTTTCTTCCGAAAATTTTCACCATAACCTCAAGTTTACGCTTTTCTTCATTGATTTTCTCAACAGTTCCATTGAAACCATTGAAAGGACCATCAACAACCTTAATAGTTTCTCCAATATTGAAAGGTATAGAACGAGTATCTGTATTTACAGCTAGCTCATCTACTTTACCTAACATTCTATTGACTTCAGAAAGTCTTAATGGCACAGGCTCACCACCTTTAATTTCACCTAAAAAACCAATAACACTTGTTATAGACTTGATAATATGAGGTATTTCACCTATTAGATTCGCCTCAATCATAACATAACCAGGAAAATAAACTTTATCCTTGATTATTTTCTTTCCTTCTTTTACAGTAACTACTTTTTCAGTAGGAACCAGAACTTGCGAAACATAATCACCCATCCCTAATCTTGCGATTTCAGTTTCGATGTATGCTTTCACTTTATTTTCTTGCCCGCTTACTGCTCTAACTACATACCACTTTTTAATACTACTTTCTGCCATAACAAAAAAATTACGCTTTTATCCAGTTAAAAAATCCAGCCAAAGCTTTTGCGAAAATTTCATCTACTCCCCAAGTTGCCAAAGCGAATAATACTGAGAATACAGCAACAACAATCGTTAGACGTTGCACCTCAGCCCAAGCCGGCCAAGTAACATTTGATTTTAATTCCTCAAATGCTTCTGATATGTAATTAACAACTTTTGTCATTCTGATTTAGTTTATTTGCACGGGCGGAGGGATTCGAACCCCCATCAACGGTTTTGGAGACCGCTATTCTACCCTTGAACTACGCCCGTCTGTTAATAAAAGCCAGTAACAACCTTAGAAGTTACCGGCTTCATAATTTATTTATAGGATTATGCTACAATCTCAGTTACCTGACCTGCACCTACCGTTCTACCACCTTCACGGATAGCGAAACGTAAACCAACATTTAACGCAATTGCACTAAGCAACACAACATCAATAGTTAAGTTATCCCCAGGCATAACCATTTCTACACCTGTTGGCAAAGTAATGATACCTGTTACGTCAGTTGTACGTACGTAAAACTGTGGACGGTAGTTATTATGAAATGGTGTATGACGACCACCTTCTTCTTTTTTCAAGATATAAACCTCTGCTTTAAAAGTAGCGTGTGGCTTAACTGAACCTGGCTTACAAATAACCATTCCTCTTTTGATGTCTTCTTTTTGAATACCTCTTAAAAGAATACCTACGTTATCTCCAGCTTCTCCTCTATCAAGGATTTTACGGAACATCTCAACTCCAGTAATAGTAGAAGTTAATTTTTCAGCTCCCATACCGATGATTTCAACTGGATCTCCAGTATTAGCAACACCTGTTTCGATACGACCTGTAGCAACAGTTCCACGACCAGTGATTGAGAATACATCTTCAACAGGCATCAAGAAAGGTTTTGCAACATCTCTTACCGGCTCTTCAATCCAAGCATCAACAGCTTCCATCAATTCAAGAATTTTTGGTACCCAAGCTGGATCATTATTCAATCCACCTAAAGCTGAACCTTGAACAACAGGACCATTATCTCCATCATATTCGTAGAAAGATAACAAGTCTCTGATTTCCATCTCAACTAATTCAAGTAATTCCTCATCATCAACCATATCCACTTTGTTCATGAATACAACCATTCTAGGAATACCTACCTGACGTCCTAAAAGGATATGCTCACGCGTTTGTGGCATTGGTCCATCAGTCGCAGCAACTACAAGAATAGCACCATCCATTTGAGCAGCACCTGTAACCATGTTTTTTACGTAATCCGCGTGACCAGGACAGTCAACGTGAGCGTAATGACGATTAGCAGTTTCATACTCAACGTGAGATGTATTAATTGTAATACCTCTTTCTTTTTCTTCTGGAGCATTATCAATTTGATCAAATGATTTTGCTTGACAGTAACCTGCATCAGACAATACTTTTGTAATTGCCGCAGTTAATGTCGTTTTTCCGTGATCCACGTGCCCAATTGTTCCAATGTTTAAGTGGGGCTTGTTACGGTTAAAATTTTCCTTTGCCATTTTACTTAATTTTTAATCTTAGTTATATATTAATTTCTATTTCCTACTTACTTGAGCCAATGTCGGGAATTGAACCCGAGACCTCTTCCTTACCAAGGAAGCACTCTACCCCTGAGCTACACCGGCAGAATCCTTGATGTCAGAACTATGATTTGAGATTTCAGATTCAAAAAAAATTTAAAACCTTAATTTCAATATCTACATTATTCCGTGGGGAGAGCAGGATTCGAACCTGCGAAGTTTACACAGCAGATTTACAGTCTGCCCTCGTTGGCCGCTTGAGTATCTCCCCTACTTCTTCTATTGTCAAACCGTTACAGTTTTGAGCCGGCGGAGGGACTCGAACCCACGACCTGCTGATTACAAATCAGCTGCTCTAGCCAACTGAGCTACGCTGGCGAATCAATAAAAAAAGTCCGCTATTTCTAACGGACTGCAAATGTAGAGATTTTATCTCTCAATCAAAACATTTTTTTAAAAAAATTTGTATTAAATGTGTGAACTTATTTTTTCTTTCCTTTTTACCAACAATCGTTCTAATGATTCAGCACAAAGCTCCACCGCTTCTTCAAAAATTTTACACTGCTTTTTAACTACAAAATCATCTCCCGGAACATTAATTTTTATCTCAGCAATTTTATTCTCTTTATCACTTGTCTTTTCAACTTTCAAAAAAACATCTACCGATACTACCTTATCGTAATATTTTTCTAATTTGTCCATTCTTTCTTGAACAAAATCCACTAGCTTTTTGTCAACAGCAAAGTTAACTGCATGAACATTTACCTTCATAATCATTATTTTTTAATAGTTAAACATTTGCGAATTACTTCTGATTCCTTGGATGCGAATCTTCATATACCTTTTTTAGTTCTGCTAAGCTACTATGTGTATATATTTGCGTTGACGCCAAACTAGAATGCCCCAGTAACTCTTTCACTGAATTCAAATCGGCTCCGTTATTTAATAGATGAGTTGCAAACGTATGTCGCAATATGTGCGGACTCTTTTTTACTTTCTCGGAGACAGCACTAAAGTAAGAATTTATTAATCGATACACAAAAGAATCATTTAATTTTAACCCTTTTTTTGTGAGAAAAAAATAATCGCAATCCGCTATCGTCAACAAAGAGGAACGCTCCTTTAAATACACAGAAAACTGATTTATAATTATAGGCAAAACAGGCAATAGCCGTTCCTTATTCCTTTTTCCTAGCACTTTAACCGTACCATTAGATAAATTAACATTAGCTGCTTTTAAATGAATTAACTCCGTTCTTCGCATACCGGTAGTATAAAACAAATCGACTATAAGTTTATTTCTTATTTCCTCAAAACCCACTGGATTTTGCACATGACTCAACGCATCCTCAAGTTCTTTTTCAGAAAAAGGAATTTGTAATATCTTAGGAGTCTTTAGCGCTTTGTGCTTCAATAGCGGACTCACTCCTAATTGTTTAGTTTTTAATAGAAATTTATAAAATGCCTTTAAGGATGCAATTTTTCTATTGACTGAGGCATTTGATATATCATTATCAACAAGAGAAACAATCCAAGTTCTAATTTGACTATAATTGACTTGCTCTATATTCTCTTGATCAAAATGAATCGTATTGAATGATTCGAAAGAAGTAATATCATTGCAATACGCCGTAACGGTATGTGAAGAATATTTTTTCTCCAACTGCAGATAATCCCGAAATGCATCTTTATTAGTAGCCATAAAAAAACCGTTAGCATCAAAGTTATAAAACTTTTAATGACTAACGGTACTTTATTCTAATAGATATTGACTAACTCTCTAAGTTATCTCTCATATTTTGGATATAAGCCGCTTTTTGAATTTTGATTCTATTGGTAACTGAAGGCTTAATAAAAGCAGTACGCGCTCTTAATTGACGAACAGTTCCTGTTTTATCAAATTTTCTTTTGTAACGTTTTAACGCTCTATCGATATTTTCTCCGTCTTTAATTGGTATAATTAACATAATATAGACACCCCCTTTCTTTAAGTGTGCAAAAGTAAACATTATTTTGAATTACGAGTCATGATTTATAGATTATTTTTGGGCGTACCGGCGGGCACCACTTTTATGATTCTCAAAACACATCTCAATCCGCCGTCAGGCTGTGCGTTTCAAGTCCTTATTGCATTCCGGGCTTTCCTCTTCCATCCTTCACGCAAAAAAAAAGAGCCAAGCTGCAATTTAAGACATCTTGACTCTTTATGTTATATTTTAGTTTCAAAAACTATGCTTTCAATAAATTTCTGGAGATCACTATTTTTTGAATCTCGGTTGTCCCTTCACCAATAGTACATAATTTAGAATCTCTATAGAATTTCTCCACTGGATAATCTTTAATGTAACCATAACCACCGTGAATTTGCACTGCTTCATTCGCGACTTTCACACACACTTCAGAAGAATACATTTTAGCCATAGCTCCCATCGTGGTAACCGGCCTGTGTTGTTGTTTTAAGAAAGCCGCTTTGTGCAACAACAATTCCGAAGCTTCAATCTCTGTTGCCATATCAGCTAACTTGAATGAAATTCCTTGAAACTCACAAATGGGTTGCCCAAACTGATGCCTTTCTTTCGAATATTTCAATGCCGCTTCATACGCTCCTTTAGCAATCCCTAATGACAATGCTCCAATGGATATTCTTCCTCCATCCAAAATTTTCATCGCTTGAATAAAACCTTGCCCTACTTCTCCTAATCTGTTAGCATCAGGAATACGACAATTATCAAATATCAATTCAGCGGTTTCACTGGCACGCATTCCTAATTTATTTTCTTTTTTTCCAGAAGCAAAACCCTGCATTCCTTTTTCGAATACAAAAGCAGTCATTCCTTTCGAATCTCCTTTTTCACCCGTACGAACAATTACCACAGCGATATCTCCAGAAATAGCATGGGTAATGAAATTCTTAGCTCCATTGACAATCCAAAAATCGCCATCTTTTTTTGCAGTAGTATTCATTCCACCTGCATCTGATCCGGTATTATGCTCTGTCAACCCCCAAGCACCTATATGCTCAGCAGTCGCTAATTTTGGAATCCATCTTTTCTTTTGCTCTTCATTTCCAAAAGTTAAAATATGATTGGTACATAACGAATTATGTGCCGCTACAGATAGCCCAATGGATGGATCTACTTTTGATATTTCTTCAACAATAGTAATGTACTCATGATATCCTAATCCAGAACCTCCAAGTTCTTCTGGCACTAAAACACCCATAAAACCCATTTCACCTAATTTTTTAAACAATGGCACCGGAAAAGTCTGTGCTTCATCCCACTCCATGATATTCGGGCGAATTTCTTTTTCAGCAAAATCTCTTATAGATTGTGCAATCATAGCTTGCGTTTCGTTGTAATCAAAGTTCATCGTGACAGTGTTTTATTTTAAAAGCTCAAATATAAGTCAATTATATTTGCTTTATCAACAGGAAATCCCTTAATTTTTGTTAAATCCTCAATATTCTTAATATTTCCTACCATACTTCTATAAGTCACAATTTCTTTAGCCAAAGTATATCTGAAATAATAAAACTGGGAAAGCTCTTTTAAAGAAGCATTATTAATATCTATTTTTTTAAAATTTGGGAGTACTGAAATTTTAAAATGAGTATTCAAATTTTCAATAACTTCAGGTGACAATCCCCATACCTCTTTCATTTGTTCCATGGAAACAAACCCTCCTAGACTTTCTTTTTGTTTTAAAATCCGCAGTGATATGGCCTCGCCTATCCCATAAATTTTCACCAAATCTTCTTTGGTCGCCTGATTGATATCGATTAAAACAATTTTTTCCTTTTTGGCGAAAGCCCGATCTGAATAATTTTTATATGCTTTGAATTCTTTCTTATTGTTTACCCAATCAGGAAATTTAAAAAAAGGCGCTATTGCATTTAATAACGAATCCGAAACTTTAGTCACGTTTTGAAATTCTTTAGAAGAATTGACATATTTATTTTCTTTTCTAAAAGCTAACAAGCGATCAATTTCCTGAACTGACATTCCTAGTTTATATCCTTTATAATCGGTAATAAAATTAGGATTGAAAGGATAGGTTTTAGAAAACTCTTTATAACTATCCGTTTTTATGGAATCAATTTGAGATTGCAGCGAAAGCCATTTCTGTTTCTCCGGATAATTTTTTATTACAGCACTAAAATCAACAAAAAAATAAACCAGCTGTAAAACAATGATAATCGCAAATAATAAAAAAACACCCGTACGTTGTTCCCGAGTAAACTTAAAATAAGTAAGAATAGTTTTATAACTCATCTGATGACTGCGTGTTGATTTATTTAAATAAGAAACCTAAAATTATAAATTAAATCAAGACACATCACTTTCTAAAGGAAAATATTCGATGAAACAGAAAATTTTATTTTGAGTTTCAACGTAATATTCTACATAAATGGATTCAACAAAGGTTTTCTATAGAATAAACCCTTAAAAAGAGTGACAGATTGTTTTTTTTATAACTTAAAACTAAATTATTGTTTTTATTTTTTATAAAAAAGAATACATTTGGAGCTTAATAACAAAAAAAAAATATAAAATATGTCTATTTGGAAAAGAAAACCATTAGCTCAGCTTTTAGCAGAGGCCGCTGATTCTGAAAAGGGATTAAAGAAAACATTAACCGCACCGGGGCTAGTTGCACTAGGAATTGGGGCAATTATTGGAGCTGGATTGTTTTCAATAACTGGACTGGCAGCATCAATGAATGCAGGACCGGCTATAACAATTTCGTTTCTTGTAGCTGCATTTGGTTGTATTTTTGCAGGTTTATGTTATGCTGAGTTTTCTTCAATGATTCCTGTCGCAGGAAGTGCTTATACTTATTCTTTTGCAACAATGGGAGAATTTGTTGCTTGGATTATTGGTTGGGATTTAGTTTTAGAATATGCGGTGGGCGCAGCAACTGTTTCCATTAGTTGGTCCAGATATTTTGGTAAATTCTTAGGCGGCTATGGTATTCACATAGATGAAGCCTACATGCTTTCACCTTTTGAAGGTGGAATAATAAATGTACCAGCCGTTTTTATCGTTATGCTAATGTCATTAATATTAATTAGAGGAACTCGAGAATCGGCATTAATAAACGGCATTATTGTTTTATTAAAAGTAACGGTTGTTTTAGTATTCATTGCAGTAGGATGGCAATACATAAGACCTGAAAACTACACCCCATACATACCTGAAAACACAGGTAAATTTGGAGAATTTGGGTTCTCAGGAATAATTAGAGCTGCAGCAATCGTATTTTTCGCTTACATTGGTTTTGATGCCGTTTCAACAGCTGCACAAGAAGCTAAAAATCCAAAAAGAGACATGCCTATTGGGATATTGTTATCATTAGCGATATGTACTATTCTTTACATCCTTTTTGCTCACGTAATGACAGGAGTTGTAAATTATCAGGCATTTGCTGGAAAAGATGGAATCGCACCTGTTGCAATTGCTGTTGAAGCAATGGGAACAGTTGGACCGGACGGAATGATAACACCTGCTTATCCTTGGTTAAACAATGCTATTTTACTAGCTATTTTAGGTGGTTATTCTTCTGTAATCTTAGTTATGTTGATGGGACAAAGTAGAGTGTTTTTCTCTATGAGTAAAGATGGCTTGATGCCAAAAGTATTCTCAGAAGTGCATTCTAAATTTAGAACTCCTGCAAAAAACAATTTATTATTTATGGTAATTGTGAGTCTTTTTGCCGCATTTGTTCCTGCAAGAGTAGTTGGAGAAATGACCAGTATTGGGACATTATTTGCTTTTATCCTAGTTTGTATAGGAGTGTTAATTATGCGTAAGAAAATGCCAGAAGCACCAAGAGCATTTAGAACTCCTTTTGTACCTTATGTACCAATTGCCGGAGTTTTAGTATGCTTGTTTATGATGGTCTTTTTACCATTAGACACTTGGATTCGTCTTATCGTCTGGATGATGATTGGATTCGATTTATACTTATTTTACGGAATGAAACATAGTATTTTAAATAAAGGAAATTTTAGTTTAGATAGTTACAAGACTGTTTCAGCATCAGGTTTAGGAATGGTATTTGCCTTAATTGTTATAGCATATATCAATCAATTAGATTCAACAGCAGAAGGTAGTTTCTTGTTTTATTTCTCTCTGATATTTGCTGCGATTCATATTTTTATTTACGGTTACAGTTTCAAAAAAACTAGATAATAAAAAGCGCTAATTAAAAAAAGGGATTATAAAGTATTTAAGCACTTTATAATCCCTTTTTCTTATTTATAGTATTCTACAAATCAAAAACTGAAGTGCGTTTCGCCCGAATTAAATCCTTCAAACGAATCCAAAAAGCCAATGTCAAATAAACGGCAAACCACAATCCAACAGTAACAAAAGACAAGTAAATAAAAAACAATCGCACACTACTGGCGCGCATTCCTAGTGTATCAGCCAAACGGGAAGAAACATGAAAACCGTGTTTCTCAAAAAAAAACTTAAGCTTGATTACTACTGACATCTTTTATTTTATTTTGTTGCACTGGTTATTCGTTTATTCTAAATAACAAATTTACAACATTACAGCAATCTCTGGTAAACAAATCCAAAATAACTGAATCAACTCTTTTTTAACAATTCCATTCCTACGGCACAATCTAAACATTTGCTTTTATTACAATACTCATTCTTGAGTTGCAATAAAGATTGTGTTTCAAAAGCACTTTTTGGTTGTATTCCAAAAGAACTAAATTTATCCATAACAGCATTTTTCTCAGGAGCGACTTCATTTAAAAGACGGATCAAATCCTCCGAAATTTCTTTTCCCTGACTTTTTGCGAAAGCAAACTGAAGCGGAATTATAGTATTTATAACAATCAAATCGATGAAAGATTTAGAAAGCGGTTTCTTTTTCTCCGGACTTTCTTTATCAAATTGATAATGATTTAACCAATATTCGGAAGCGGTCACTTGGAAAACTCCGTAAATATCTTTTAATGCATTTAAAGTACTTATTTTCGAAAATAAATTTTGCTGACTATGGTATAAATTGGCTAATTGAGAAAGTCGTATCGTAGGAAAATTATCGGGACGATGCTTGAAAAACTGGACTGGTTCTATACCCGTTTTCTCTATCTGATATTTATGTAACAAATATAAATACCTAAATTTCAAATCTTTAAAATAATTATCTTCTTTTTCTGAATCCAATAATCCCGAAGCTCCAAAAATCAAAGCTTCAAGATTCTCCACTTCAAAACTTTCTTTTCTAACTATTGAAAAAGGGATCGATTGGGCGATTTTTAAAAAGATTTCCCCATTTGTATTTAAACCAAAATTCTTAGCTAAAAGAGAAAACAAAACCGCTTCCCAATCTTGATTGTTTTGTTCCAATAAATCAAATATAGGTTGAGATTTCCTTTCTAAACGTTCAAAAAACAAACGCTCTTGCCAGTTTTTAAAAGCAAATTCATCAATTTCTTTTAGTTGCTTTTCGCAAAAAATCCATGATTTTGGAGCTATTAAAGATTGGTAACTTTCTACAGTCTCTTTCTCAACATAGTTTTTGAGTTCCAAAACTGGAATTTCGGTATTATTACTTCTAAAAATCTCTGTGTCATGTTCCCAAACTACATGCAAAATTACATTCTCATAACTTGCATCCTTTTCGTGATGATGCACATACCAATCCGAAGATTTAAGATGAATTTCAACGTTTCCAGCCCATTTTTGATTGTCAATAGTGATTTGAGCATTGAAAAAATCAGGACCTGCCAATTCAAGATATTGACCTACGTTGATAATTGTGACTTCCTCATTGTTGAACGTTTTTAAATTCAAAGTATCGAACTTCTTAAACTTCCAGAGGTAATGGAGAAAATCTTCTTTCATTTTAATCTTTTAGATGAAAGACTAAAGTAATAAAAAAACAGAAATGAAAGAAATTTATTTCAATAAATACAATTTAGCACAAGCACGAGCATCTGATAATGCTTCGTGATGATTCAATTGTATTTTCATTTCCCTGCAGCAATCACTTAATTTGGTCGGTTTTAATCCTTTGGCTTTGTAAATTTTTACCGTACATTCCCAACGAGAAGCGATATTCAAATCAGCATAATCTAAATTATAAAGTGCCATTGATTTAGCCAGAACATTTCTGTCAAAGCTTTCATTATGAGCTACAATCACTCTATTTTGGAGACGTTTTTGTATTTCAGGATATACTTGTGCAAATGATTTTGCATTCACCGTATCACGCGGATAAATTCCGTGAACTTGAATCGTAAAGGGAGAATATAGATTATTTGGCGGCTTAATTAAACTAACAAACTCATCTACAATAATTCCGTTTTCTACGGTAACAATACCTACGGAGCAAGGATGGAAAGCTGTAGCTGTTTCAAAATCTATAGCGGTAAAGGTCATTTTGGATTTGTATTTTATAAAACTAAAAAACCACAAATTTAGCGAATTAATTTAGTCAAATTCATGGCTATAAAAATTTAAATGCTTAAAATTAAATTATCATTTTATTAACACAATATAATTGGACATGCTAACTTAGCCATCACAGAAAGTTAAGAAATAATCTTAATTTTAACTTATGCAACAAGTGCGCAAAATTTACAACAAAGCTTTCAAAGAAAAAGAAGTTCAATTAGAGTTATGAAAGAAAAACATATCAGAACTGACCAGAGAGCTGGGAGTAACAGCACCACAGTTATTGTACAAATGGCGTAGAGAGTTCGAGGAATTTGGAGTGGGAAATTTTCCTGAAAAAAGAAATTTAAAACTAAGTCCCGAACAAGAAAAAATTCACGAACTGGAGAAAAGACTTAAAGATAAAGAGTTAGAGCGCAATATGTTAAAAAAAGCAATCGGCATTTTTTCCAAGAGCGGTCGATGATTTATAGTTTCATTAAAAACAATGAACAACTATTCCCGATTGAAAAAATGTGCAAAGTTTTACATGTGAGTAGTGGAAGTTATTACCAATGGAAAACACAAACAATCACTACAAGACAGCAACGAAAAATTGCCATAAAAGAAAAGATAATATTGATTTATTTTGAATCCAAATAACGATACGGAAGTCCTAGAATAACATTAGAACTTTGGAGTATTGGTTATAAAATTTCATGACCCGGGAGCTTTGCTCGAACAGGCGAAGCAATTACCGTATCAAAATATATCAAACAGCTAGGAGTACGAAGTTCAATATGCATGCAAAAAGTTTGTAAATATTCTTGATTCCTATAAAAAACAACCCGTAGTATGAGCCGCAAAGGAAATTATTAGGACAATACAATAGCGGAAAGCTTTTTTAAATCCTTGAAAACTGAATTGATTTATGAAAACAAACTGATTTCTAAGGAACAAATGAAACTAGAAAACTTTGAATAAATTTGGTACAACAGAAAAAGGAGACATTCTGCTTTCAATTATGCAACTATTGAAGAATTTAACAATCAAATTAATTACAAAAATGTAGCTTAACTTAATGTGTAGTTTCATTTGCAGATCCACGTTATGCAAAATAATAAAATAGGTCTAGATATGTAGAATCCTAAAATCAAACCATATCGTTGAAAAAAAACCTTGTAGGAGTATGCGAAAAAAATATTCCTTTCAAGTTTATTTTATTGACCCAATAATATCATATTTGGTAATAATATGGTGATTCCCATTCTCTAATTCAACCAAAACCGCATCGTTTTCTTTGGTAAATAATTTCGAAACTTCTTCAATTGAAGTTCCTAATTTTACGATTGGAAATGGTTTTCCCATAATTTCTTTAATAGGTCTATCCGCTACATCTTTATCGGCAACATAACTTTGAAATAAATCACTTTCATCAACCGAACCCACAAATCCCGTGACATCAATCACCGGAATTTGAGAAATTTTGTATTTGCGCATTCTTTCTATAGCATGTGAGACTAATTCTTCGGTACGAACAACAATCAATGGTTTATCGATATGATCTTTGATAACATCTTCAGCTTTTTTAATTTCCTCTTCCAAAAATCCTCTTTCACGCATCCAATCGTCATTGAACATTTTACCTACATAACGACTTCCTGAATCGTGAAACAAGACAACAACCACATCTTCCGGTTTGAAATGTTCTTTGAGTTGCAACAATCCTTTTACGGCTGCACCAGCTGAATTCCCGACAAATATTCCTTCTTCAAGTGCAATTTTTCTGGTATAAACTGCCGCATCTTTATCCGTTACTTTTGTAAAACCATCAATCAAAGAAAAGTCAACATTCTTTGGCAATATATCTTCACCAATTCCTTCTGTTATATAAGAATAGATTTCATTTTCGTCAAAAATTCCTGTTTCATGATACTTTTTAAATACGGAACCATAGGTATCAATTCCCCAAATTTTAATATTTGGATTTTTTTCTTTTAAATATTTTCCAACTCCTGAAATTGTTCCTCCCGTTCCTACCCCAGAAACAAAATGGGTAATTTTCCCACCGGTTTGTTCCCAAATTTCCGGACCAGTTTGCTCGTAATGGGCTAAAGAGTTGGATGGATTATCATATTGGTTTACATACCAGGAATTAGGCGTTTCCTCCGCTAATCTTTTAGAAACAGAATAATACGAGCGTGGATCGGTAGGTTCAACATCGGTAGGACAAACTACTACTTTTGCTCCTACGGCACGAAGAATATCCATTTTTTCTTTGGATTGCTTATCCGAAATCACACAAATAAGTTTGTACCCTTTTATAATGGCTACTAACGCTAATCCCATTCCTGTATTTCCTGAAGTACCTTCGATAATAGTTCCTCCCGGTTTTAGTCTTCCATCTGCTTCTGCATCTTCAATCATTTTAACGGCCATCCTGTCTTTTACAGAATTTCCCGGATTGAAAGTTTCTACTTTAGCAAGCACCAAAGCATCTATTCCGGCAACAACTTTATTAAGTTTGACTAATGGTGTGTTGCCTATTGTGCCTAATATGTTTTCAGCGTAGTGCATTTTATTATTGATTTAAGAGTCTCTGTTGTTATAAATTGCATTACAAAGATAATATTTTGTTACAAAAAAATACAGAATACTGGATTTTGTATACATTATTTCTTCGCTATACTTTTATCAAATAAGAGTTTTGTAAATTTCATTTAAAGCTACATCTTTACTTTCTTTTGTCAAGCGAGTAAAGACATATTTATAGCATAAAAAAATGACATTTTCCGTGAATATTGCGCTACTATTTTATTAATTAAAGAAGTTCCAAACCAATCCAAAACGGATTGTAAGATCCCGAGAAGGATTGTTAGGTGACGAATAGAAATTATTACCCGATAAGGAAGAATTAAAATGTTCTACTTTTATGTAAATTCTGGTTCTTTGAATCTTTGCATTAATAAAGAAATCAAGGTTTGGATAATTTCCAATTAGCTTTTTATTTTGAACAAAAAACTCACCAATTACCGGATTGTAATCATTCGCAAAATATTTTGTAAAATAGTTAAGTGAAACTCCCGTCTGCAAAAACAAAGCGTATTTTTTAAAAAAATAACCAGAGTAATAAAAGGTATTTCTTGTCAAAATTTCAGGCACATTTAAGACATTATCCTGTTGACCTACTTTTTGATACAAGACAGTGTTATCTAATGCAAAACTCCCAAATTTCAATTCTTTGCTCACTTTAACTGATATGTAATTTATCGTGTTCCCGTATTGTGTTGGAGCAACGATTTGAGTATGTGCCAATATTTGAGCAGCTGTTGAAACATCATTAAAATACAAATGATCGTTTAGAACTGAATACTGTAACGATGCATTAACCCAAGGGGTAATGGCATTGACGTTAACTGTATTTATTTTTTCATTCTTGAAATCATTTGACCAATTGTATTGAACATAACTACTTTGATTCAGGTTGTAATTATTATTGGGTAACTTATTGATGTTTTGATATTCAAATGACAATTCCGTTTCGTCATTAAAATCATATTTTACCTTAGCATCCAAATTAGATAAGGATTGATTGGTAATCGATCTTGAATACAAAAACTTACCGTTCCACTTATTTTTTCGGTATTCATACTGTCCTCCCACATTATTTATGTTTTGGCTTAAAGAACTTCCAACCGTTTTATCATCAAAAATCAATATCTGGTTGTAATAGTAATTAGATCTAAAATCCTCAACAAAAAACTGGAATTTCCCTAAAGTAGTGTTCTCATAAATTAGCCCTGCCTTATTGTACATTTTATTATAACGGGTTTGGTCATTGATTCCACTGTCTTTAAAAGAATCTCCAAATCTATACACCATCATTCCCCCCACAACTGAAGGAACGGTCGCCTGATTGTATTCGAAAAATTTATTTTCGTAATTAAACTGATGCGTTACATATAAATTATTAGCGCCTTTATTCGAATTGATTCTAAAAATATGATCCAAGAATATTCTTTTCCCTTTCAGAAAAGATTTAGCGTCTAAAAAATAGACCTCAAGTCGTTGTCTGTTTTTGTAATTAGGGTCTTCACTTTCGAAATCTCTGATTGTTGTAATTCCTCCATTTTCTTCATTTAGAATATCCTGAGATGTAAAATGTGCATTAGAAAAATAGCGTTTATTTTTAGTATTATAACTTACGGTGAATCTAAAATTTCCCGTACTTGACAATTGATTTATATATTTTCCCTCAGATCGTAATCCCCTGTAGGCAATAGAAAAATTAAGATTTTCAGATGTATTCAACGTAATAAACGCATCTGTCGACTGGCCTTTTTGCAGGGTCGTTTTAAAATATAATTCTGTTACGGGAGTAGCTACAGAGCTATATCGTATTTGGTTCGCTTCGAGAAAATTAAAATGTTTTGCTTTGAATCCAAATTCCGGTAAAGGCGAAAAATCGGTTAAACTATATTGCAACGTATTATACGTTTGTCCATCATTTGGAAAAGGCAAAAGTCCAAAAATATCTTTTCTTAAATAATTATGACTGTATTCTTTTTGAATGGTCAGTGAAGTATCAATATAAGTTGTATCACGATCCAAAGTAATCACCCGATACATGTCTATGGTAGCGACAGGTTGTTTCTTTTTACTTATTGAATCCGAGCTGTTGTATTTACTATTGGAGTCTAAATTTTTACTTTTTTCCTGAGAAAACAGCAAACTGGATAATGATAAAAAAATAAAAAAAAAGAGAATTCTCATTTGAAAGGGGTATAATTAGGCAATTATTTTTACAATTTTAATCAAGCAAAGATAATTTATAAAAACATATAAATAAAAAAACACAGCATTTTATGGGATTGTTATAACAAATAGAAAATTAACGGATTTTTACAGCGAAAATTTTATAACCTTTGTTAATTCAAAAGTAAGACGCTATGCTTTCAATTAATTTTTCGAAAATTATTCTGGAATCCGGAACCGATGAAGCAGGCCGTGGCTGTCTTGCAGGCCCTGTTACTGCAGCGGCTGTAATATTACCATTCGATTTCGAAAACGTAATCCTTAACGACAGTAAGCAACTTTCAGAAAAAATCAGAGAAAAATTAAGACCCCTTATTGAGCAACAGGCCATTTCATTTGCAGTTACGCATCTTGAACCTTTGATAATTGACGAAATCAATATTCTCAATGCGTCAATAAAAGCGATGCAGGAAAGCATTTTAAAGCTCAATCCCATACCTGAATACATTATTGTAGATGGAAATGCGCCATTTATCCATAAAAAAGGAATAAAAAACCGTGGAGGGAAAATTTTTACTACTTCTGAACTTGAAATTCTTAATTCTATTCCAAATACGAGTATCGTAAAAGGAGATTCTAAATTTATGAGTATTGCCGCTGCTTCGGTATTAGCAAAAACCTATCGGGATGATTATATGAACCGAATTCATGAAGAATTCCCGATGTATAATTGGAAACAAAACAAAGGATATCCCACCAAGGAACATCGTGAAGCAATTCGGAAATATGGGACCACTAAATACCACCGAATGACGTTTCGATTGTTACCGGAACAATTAAAATTAGAGATTTAGATTTTTGATTGCTGATTAACGATTTCAGATTTATCAAAAGTCGCGTTAAAAAGATTGGAGAAATGTTTCCGGATTTTTTCTTTCACTTCCTCTTCATTTACTCTTTCAACTCCAAGTTCTACATTTAAGGAAGTTACCGCCTTGCCGCTAATTCCACACGGAATAATATTGTCAAAATAACCTAAATCAGCATTTACGTTTAAAGCAAATCCATGCATAGTTACCCAGCGGGAAGCGCGCACGCCCATCGCACAAATTTTTCTAGCAAATGGAGTTCCTGCGCCTAACCAAACACCGGTTTCGCCTTCACTTCTTCCACAAGTAATTCCATATTCATGAAGCGAAAGAATAATAGCTTCTTCCAGAAAACGCAAGTATTTATGAATATCAGTAAAGAAATTTTCTAAGTCAATAATTGGATAACCCACAATTTGACCTGGCCCGTGATAGGTAATATCACCCCCACGATTGATTTTGTAGAAAGTCGCTCCTTTGGCTTCGAGTTGTTTTTCGGATAAGAGTAAATTGCTTAAATCACCACTTTTACCCAAAGTATAAACATGAGGATGTTGCACAAAAAGAAAGTAATTGGGCGTTTCCAAATTAGTTTCTTCTCTCCTGTTTTTAATTTTCAAGTCAACAATTCCTTTGAATAATTCTTCTTGGTATTCCCAAGTTGCCTTGTAATCTTTGTTTCCTAAATCTTTAAGTTGGATGATTTTGTTCATTTTTTTTCTAGAGGTGCCAAAGGTTTTAAGGTACAAAGGTACAAAGGTTTAAAATATGAATTTTGAAAATTAGACCACAAATCATATGAAAAGAACAATAAATGGATATTAATAATCTATTTTAAGAATTATTAATATCCATTTATTGGTCCATGGAATCGCGCAAAAAACTATTCAGACTTAGGTTTCAATTTGTGATTACAATAAATAATTAAACAATTTATAATTTTTTACCCGTAACCATCTCTGGTTTAAGGATTACTTTCGTCCATCCTTTTTCACGTGCATCAAAATGTTTATAGGCATCAGGAGCCTCATCCAATGAAAGTTCATGTGAAATAATCAATGACGGTTTCGCTTTGCCAACCGAAATTAATTTAGAAAGCTGGCGGTTGTACGCTTTTACATTTGCCTGACCTGTTGCTATTCGCTGACCTTTCATCCAGAATTGACCAAAGTCAAAATCCATGTGTCCGTTTTTCTGTAATTCTTCTTTTGATTTCGGATCTTTTGGAACAAAAACTCCAACAACTCCAATAGAACCAGTTGCTTTTACGGCTTGGACGAGTTCGTTCATTGTTATATTAGAATGCTCCGCACCATGTTTGTCACAACATTGGTACCCTACGCATTCACAACCCTTATCAGCACCCACACCATTGGTAAGCTCCAGGACCTGTTCTACAGCGGAACCTTTCGAAAAATCAATAGCAATAGCACCCAATTCTTCAGCAAGCTTCAGTCGGTCAGGGTGATTATCCACCACCATAATCTTACTGGCACCTTTAATGCTTGCCGAATGTGCTGCCATAAGTCCAACGGGACCTGCGCCATAAATAACAACTGAATCACCTGGCTTTACACAAGCCAATTCGGTTGCGTGATATCCTGTAGGAAAAATATCCGATAACATCACATAATCATTTTCCTTTTCAATAGCGTCTTCCGGTAATTTGAGACAATTAAAATCACCATGAGGGACGCGCAGGTATTCGGCTTGTCCGCCGCTGTAAGGGCCCATTCCAGCAAAACCATAAGCAGCACCGGCAAATCCCGGATTCATTGTGAGACAAAAACCGGTTAAGCCGCTTTCGCAATTTTGACAGTGACCACATCCAATATTAAAAGGAAGACAAACCATATCCCCAACTTTAATTTGAGTTACCGCTTTACCAATTTCGATTACGCGTCCCAAATTTTCGTGCCCAAATATCCTACCCGACTCCATATCGGTTCTCCCTTCATACATATGTAGATCAGATCCGCAAATATTTGTAGTGGTTACTTTAACCAATACATCCGTCTGTTGCTCAATTTTGGCATCCGGCATTTCCATGACCCGAACGTCCCTAGGTCCAAAATAAACTATTGCTTTCATAATATTATTTTTTAAATGTTTACTTAGTTCTGAAGTTGTTATTTCTTTTAAGTTTTGAATAATCCAAATGAATTGCAAATGAATTTTAAAAAAAGCTTAAAGTTAAAATTATTTTTTTAAATAATTAATTTTCAGATAGTTAATAAAATGTTGCAATTTATGAATGCTGAAAATATGTTTGAAAAGTGAGATGGGATGGTGTAATTATTCCTTACTTTTCAAAAATAAATACTTTCAGCAAGGTATTTTCGAAACTAATAATAGACTAAAGAAAATCATGACAAACACATTACTGAAAGCAATCCTAATCTTTTATCTTCTTTTTCATCTTTATTGCATTTTTTTCTACTTTAAAAGGAAAAAGAGTCGATAGCACGACGAAATTTAATTGATAATCCCTTAAATTTTGCTTTATTAAAAAATCCTTTTACCAAAAAAATTTAATCCCACAACTTACAAATTAGACCCTTGCTACTTTGCTTCTTATACAGTATCTTTGCGCTCTTAAAATCAGAATAAAATGGCATTATCCGAACAAGAAATATTACGTAGAGAAGCACTTACCGAATTACGCAATTTAGGCATTGAGCCTTATCCAGCAGCCGAATTTATCACAACCGTTTATTCCAGCGAAATCCTAGCCGATTTCGAGAAGTATGAAGGTAAAGAAGTTGTTTTAGCAGGACGTTTGATGGGTAAGCGTATCATGGGAAAGGCGTCATTTGCAGAATTGAAAGATGCAGAAGGACGTATTCAAATCTATGTTTCCAGAGATGATATTTCAACTGATGAGGAGAAAACAATGTACAATGTAGTTTTCAAAAAACTATTGGATATTGGCGATTTTATTGGGATTCGTGGAACGGTTTTCAAAACACAAGTAGGTGAAATCTCAGTACATGTTTATGGATTGACGGTTTTGGCAAAAGCCTTGAAACCACTTCCTGTTGTAAAAACGGATGCTGATGGAAAAACACACGATGCTTTTGCTGATCCAGAGCAAAGATACCGTCGTCGTTACGTGGATTTAACCGTGAACGATCACGTGAAAGAAACGTTTGTCAAAAGAACTAAATTATTCAATGCGATGCGTTCTTTCTTTAATGATAAAGGATATCTTGAAGTAGAAACGCCCGTTTTACAACCAATTCCTGGAGGAGCTGCAGCACGTCCTTTTATCACGCACCACAATTCGCTTGATATGCCTTTGTACATGCGGATTGCGAATGAATTGTACTTAAAAAGATTGATTGTTGGTGGTTTTGATGGGGTATATGAGTTTTCGAAAAACTTCCGTAACGAAGGAATGGACCGTACACATAATCCTGAATTTACTGCCATGGAAATATATGTAGCCTACAAGGACTACAACTGGATGATGAAATTCACCGAAAACTTGTTAGAGCATTGCGCCATTAGCGTGAACGGAACTTCAGAAGCGACTTTTGGAGAACATACCGTGAACTTCAA
Organism: Flavobacterium algoriphilum; assembly: GCF_048158655.1. NCBI lineage: Bacteria > Pseudomonadati > Bacteroidota > Flavobacteriia > Flavobacteriales > Flavobacteriaceae > Flavobacterium > Flavobacterium algoriphilum. The sequence goes on along the minus strand of NZ_JBLNKY010000006.1, from coordinate 43,159 downwards.
AGCGCCGTATGCAAGAGTTACAATGACGGATTCTATCAAACATTTTACTGGTTTTGATATTTCAGGAAAAAATGAAACCGAATTATTCGAAGCGGCAAGAGGAATGGGAATTGACGTGGATGCCACTATGGGTAAAGGAAAATTGATTGATGAAATTTTTGGTGCTAAATGCGAAGGAAATTATATTCAGCCAACATTTATCACGGATTATCCAAAAGAAATGTCTCCGTTGTGCAAACAACACCGTAACAATCCGGAATTAACAGAACGTTTTGAATTAATGGTTTGTGGTAAAGAAGTAGCCAACGCTTATTCTGAATTAAACGACCCGATCGACCAAAGAGAACGTTTTGAAGAGCAAATGAGACTGTCTGAAAAAGGAGATGATGAAGCTACCGGAATTATCGATGAGGATTTCCTTAGAGCGTTAGAATATGGAATGCCACCAACCTCTGGATTAGGAATTGGGATGGACCGTTTGATGATGTTCTTGACAAATAATGCTTCTATTCAAGAAGTATTGTTGTTCCCGCAAATGCGACCAGAGAAAAAACAGGTTCAAATTGAATTGTTGGACGAAGAGAAATTAATCATTGCTCTTTTGAAAACTAATGACAGCAAAATGGATTTGGGTTTATTGAAAGTAAAATCAGATTTGAGCGGAAAGAAATGGGATGCTGCCATGAAAGGTTTATCAAAACACGGACTAGTGAAAGTCGCTTTAGTAGGTGATAGTAAAGTGGTGGAATTGGCTGAATAGTTTATTCCGTTTGATATAATATAAAAAAGGAGCTTCGATTGAAGCTCCTTTTTCTGTTTTTATAACGTATAATTCAAATTAACACTCCAACGGTAATTCGCTTCAATTTTTGAATTGGATAAATGTTGATTGATGGGAAGCATCGCATTAACCCCGATAGAAAAGTCCCCTTTTCCAGCTTCAATCCCAAATTTACTAAAAAGGATATCACCTGAAGTATCCGGTAATTTCTCTCCATATTGTTTATTGGTTTCATAGACTTCTCCAGCTAAACCCAATTGTGGAACTAGTTTTACAGCCGGTAAATCAAAAAGATAAAACAGCGTACTACCATAATTAAATTGATTTCCAAATTGGTACTGCTTTTGGTTTTCGGTTTTAAAAGTATAATTCAGCATGGTGCTTAATCCCAAATTTTTCTTTTTTATGACATATTCAGAAACCAAAAGATAATCCCAACTGCCTGTTCCCACTTGGAAACTCTGGTTAACATTTCCGGTATTGTTGGCTTCGTCAAATTTCCCTGTTGGTATTTTTACTCCACCGCCTAATTGCAGTTTATGAGTAAAAATGGTGCTGTCTTTATGCGTTTGATATACGGAGTACATCGCCATAACGGAGATGTCGCCCAATCCTTGAATATTTTCTGTTCCAGTGGAACGTTCTCTATTGTGAAAATGATACGGAACCAATGCCGATATCTGGATTTTTTCTGTAATTGGAATTTTGGTCCAAATTTGGACCGTATTGAAGTTTTCGTCTATCCACGGCGAGTTGGCGAAAATCCCATCTCTGCTGGTATAACTTTGATTGAAATAGCGCAAGCCTACAAAATTATTATTCAACATAGAACTGAATCCCATACTACCTCCACTTGCTGAACAGCCACACGCATCACAATCATCTTCGAAATCTTCGAGTACTTGCATTTTCTGGAAAGTAAATCTCGAAATGCTGTCTTTTTCTATTTTGGCAAAAACAAACTGGTTTACAAAAAGAACTAAAACAATAATTAAAATTTTATTTTTCATGGTTTTAATATTCTGAGAATCGTTTATCGGTGAGATATTGATTATCGGTTAGTGTTTTTAGGAAGACAATTAATTGTGTTTTTTCAATATCAGAAAGCGGAATTCCTAAATTTCCGTTTTGATTTAGAATAGGGTCTAAAGTTGCGTTATTTACAACTCCGGAAACATAATGATTCAAAACGGATTCTAATGTCCCGAATCTTCCATCGTGCATATAAGGCGCTGTTTTTTGAACATTTCGCAAACTGGGCACTTTGAATTTATAATAATCCGTTGCTACTTGCGTCATTCGAAATCTTCCCACATCCTTTATTTGCGGATTGACTCCCAAGCCATTATTTCGATAAGAATTGTCAGTCATTAAATCCGTGGCGTGACACGAGGCACATTTTGAATTAAAAAGCGCATATCCAGCTAATTCCTCCGAAGTTAAAGTCCCACCCGTTTCAGTACGGCGGTATTTATCAAATTTAGAATTGGATGAAGTGACCATCAACATGAATTGAGAAAGTGCTTTCAGCATATTTTCTGTATTTATGGTTCCATCAGTAAATGCTTGCTGAAAAAGTTTTTGATAGGTTTTATCCGCTTTCATCATGGCAACAATTGCAGTCAGATTTCCATTCATTTCAATAGCACTTGTCAATGGAATAATGGGTTGTAAATCCAGATGCGTTGTTGCTCCATCGTACATAAATGCGGTTTGGTAACCTAGATTTTGAATCGGGGGCGTATTTCTTGTTCCTATATTATCACCCACGCCATGACTGAACGTATGTCCGTGATGTGTAAATGCATTTTCCTGAATGTGGCAAAAACCACAAGATACAAGACCGTCCGAAGATAATCTTCCGTCGTAAAATAATTTCTTACCCAGTTCAAATCCTTTCTCTGTTGGCGGATTTAACGCAATATTATAAGCCAAATCCGGAAAATTAGACGGCACTTCAAAATCTAACGGTTTATTAATATAAACATCATCTTGATCCGAACAACTGGACAGCAAAGTCAAAAAGAGAAATAACAGTATTAATTTGTACATCTTCACGTTTTTTAGCCCTGATAGTAATGGAAAGCCTGTAGCAGAAAAATGTAGTTTTTCTTGCTGGAAAAAAGCGACCAAAAGAAGCTCTTTTTACAGCTTAGAAAACCATATTTTTTAGCGAGGACTTGTAGTGTATAGCAGGAAATAGCTTCTAATTCAGTACTAATTAATCGTTATGAACGTGGGCTATAGTAAACATTCCGTTAAGGTTTGCTGTGATTAAAGGCAAATTTGCACCGCCCATAATCATGGCACCCATACCGCCCATGTTATTATCCGAAAGTTTGATTTTGTTTGTTCCGTCAATAATTTTAGACACATCGGCCACAACATGAATTTCTGGAGCAATAGTTGTTCGCACCATCGCTTTTGTAGGCAAATCAAGTGTTACCTCCGTATAGTTGTAATTTGTTCCCGTTTGCCCTGTATGAACCATAAACGAGGTACTGTTAGCGACTGTTGGGGACGTAAATTTTCCTTCGAAAGCAAGGAATTTATATCCCGCAGACCAGCTCCACAACATATCGGCAGCTTGAGCAGTAGCCAGGAAATTTCCCTGACCCGCTGCGCCCAATTCCCATTGCGCTTTGTCAACTCCAATTCCAAATTTTATTTCGGTATAATTTGCCGCAGGAACATTGGTTAATTCCAATAAGTGACTGGCTTTCGTGGCTTCATCAACTATAAAATAGCTTTCACTTTTGGGATAGGTAAAAGTAGTTCCATCCTCTTTGGTCAAGACGATGTTACTAATAATGTATTTGACGGTATTGATTTTTAATACTTCCCCGTTGGAAGTCGTATTGGCTTGCGTACTCAAAATCAAGTCATTTGACCCAAAAGAATTATCGAATTCAACTCCTAAGTTTCCTGTTCCTGAGACCACCTCATCATTATTAGTACAGCCTGCAAATACAGCGCTTAATGCAATAATTACTATTGCTTTATTCCGTAAATTTTTCATTTATATGATTGTATATTTCTTGTTTTTTGTTTTTGAAATAATTGTGCGCACAAGATAGTTTCAAATGACATATGTCAAATGAAAAAGTACACGCAAAGGTGTTTCAACTAAAATTTAGGAAATAAAAATGGGCGGATGAAAAATGGAATATAAATTCAGATGGGAATATAAATTACTATATTTTGAATGTATTGTTGTTTCGGTATTACCATTATAAACTAATAGGGAAAGGTGGTTTTTGATGTCCAAGATTAAATCAATGGTATCAAATGTTGTATTTTTTTTGTTAGAAGGTGTTTGTTTTTCTTCTTGAGCTTTGGCCAATTCTTTCATCAAATGGCACCTTCCATTACAATGCATCACCGGTTTTGCCTTATTAACACACAATACTTTTGAAATATATTCATAATTAACGGCATATTCTAAAACCGGAAATAGTGGCTTTAGAAACAGAAACAATACTATTATAAATGCTGTTTTTTTCACGGGGCAAAGGTAGATTATAATTCTTTAAAGTAAATCTAAATAGAAATTTTTTCAATCCTATTTAGGATTAACTAAAACTAATTCTGGAATTTGAATTTCTAGCAATGCTGTTTTATAGGAATTAAGTTGATTTAGAATCTCTTTTCAGAGCTTTCGAAAAAAGGTGTTGCTGAAAATAAATCTTCATAATAAGCAATTTCTTCCATAAAATTATTTTTGAATGAATGCCAATTCACTTACGGAAAATTCGGTTTTAAAAATTTTAAAATTTTTATTTTATGATTTTTAAAACCGAATTCCAAATAAGAAGTAATACGTTCTGAGCGAAAATCATAAAATTTTGAGTGATTTCTTGGTAAGAAAAACAAAATTTTATTATCTTTTTTTTATAACTAAGGATCTAAAATAAATTTTCGTTAAAGAATTAAACCTTTGACGTTTATCTCTGTCTTATAGTTCTAACTTAAAAACAATACAAATGAAAAAATTAATTATTGCTGCATTATTAGTTGTTGGAATGACAAGTTTTGCTCAAGACAAAAAAGAAAGACCAGCAAGAGCTGAGATGGAAAAATTAACTCCAGAACAACGTAATGAATTGATGTTAAAAAAAATGACATTAGATCTTGATTTGAATGCAAAGCAGCAAGAGCAAATGAAACAGGTTATTGCTGAACAAACTGCCAAAAGAGAAGTCATGAGAGCGGAAAGAAAAGCAAATCAGGAAAAAAACAATGGCGATAATTTTGACATGAGAACCAAAAGGATGGATGAGCAAATTGCGATGAAAAACAAAATGAAAAGCATCTTATCAGTAGAACAATTTGAAAAATGGAATACAGAAAAAGAAAAACAACAAGAAAAAAGAGGTGATCGAAGAGGTGGCGATCGAAAATAAGAATAAAAAAAACTTCCGGTTAAAGCCGGAAGTTTTTTTATAACTAAAAAGTTTTAGACACTTTATCTATAGAACGAATGGTAAAATCTAAATCATCGTACGTTAATGCATCGGTAATAAACCATGTTTCGTAGGCAGATGGAGCGATATAAATTCCTTCTTCTAATAATCCATGAAAGAATTTTTTGAAAGTTTCATTATCGCCTTTGGCAGCAGTTTGAAAATCTACAACTGGGGCAGCATCAAAATGTACTGAAATCATAGATCCAATTCTATTGATTGTAAAAGCAACATTATTAGCTTTCAAAACTTTGTCAATTCCTGCACCCAAATACGCTGTTTTTTCTTCTAATCTTTGAAAAATAGCACGATCACTATCTAACGATTGTAACATCGCTAATCCAGCAGCCATTGCTAATGGATTTCCAGATAATGTTCCTGCCTGATAAACAGGTCCTAATGGTGCTAAATAATTCATAATTTCTTCACGGGCGGCAAAAGCACCAACAGGTAAACCTCCTCCTATTACTTTCCCAAAACAAACTATATCAGCAGTTATATTGAATAATTCCTGAACACCGCCTCTGGCAAGTCTAAAACCTGTCATGACCTCATCAAAAATCAATAGAATTCCGTTATCCGTACACAATTGGCGCAATCCTTCCAAAAAACCTTTGTTTGGAGGAATACAACCCATATTCCCTGCAACTGGCTCTACGATTATTGCAGCAATTTCATTTATGTTCGCTTCAATTAAAGCCTTTACATTCTCTAAATCATTGTATCGGGCCAACAAGGTATCTTTGGCAGTTCCTGCAGTAACTCCCGGACTATTTGGCGAACCAAAAGTAATGGCTCCACTTCCGGCCTGAATCAAGAATGAATCAGAATGACCGTGATAACAACCTGCAAATTTAATTATTTTATCTCTTTTGGTAAATCCACGAGCCAGTCTTACTGCGCTCATACAAGCTTCAGTTCCTGAATTTACAAATCTGATTTTGTCTATATTCGGAACCATGGAAACAGCTAAAGCGGCAATTTGAGTTTCTAATTCTGTTGGCATTCCAAAAGAAGTTCCCAATTTAGCTTTCTCAATCACGGCTTGTACAACCGGTTCAAAAGCATGCCCTAAAATCATAGGCCCCCATGAATTGATATAATCGATTAAACGGTTTCCATCTTCATCATACAAATAAGCACCTTTGGCACTTTTGACAAAAATTGGAGTTCCTCCTACTGCTTTAAAAGCTCTTACTGGTGAATTCACACCTCCTGGAATTACTTTTTCTGCTTCAGCAAAAAGCTGACTGCTTCTTTTATATAACATGTAATGAATTATGAATTTTTGGTTATTTTTAAATTATTTTATAAACAGTCTTTGTCCAATTGAAAGAGAATTGTCAGAAAGATTATTTTTTTGTTTTAATTCGTCAATTCTTAATTCGAATTTTTTAGAAATAGAATACAACGTATCTCCTTTTAGAACCTGATAGGATTCTGAACCTTTTGAGTTTTTATTTTCAATTGATAATTCTGCAACTAATTGTTTTTCATTCGACACATAGTTTACGTCTAAAACTTCACGGTCATATTGTTGCAAATTGTATCGTTCAATATAAGCTATCAATTTATCCGGATATTTTGGATCTGTAGCGTAGCCGGCAGTTCTAAGCCCTCTTGCCCAAGCCTTGTAATCTCCTTTTGCTAATGCAAATAATTTAGAATATCTACTTCTTCCAGTTAGAAATATAGCGTGGTCTTTAAATGATTCTGATGGATTATTATATTTCCTGAAGCATTCCTGATCAGAATCATCATCATGACGCACACTTTCTCCAGTCCAGCCTTCATGACATTTTATGCCAAAATGATTATTGGCACTTAAAGCCAAATCACCTACTCCGGCACCTGATTCTAAAATTCCCTGAGCTAAAATAATACTTGCAGGAATACCAAAACTCTTCATATTTCCCATTGCAATTTCTTTAAATTGAGAAATATAAGCTTTCACAACAGCATTCGTAACTACCGTTTTTGAAGTAGAAACAATTACTTCCGTTTCACTGGTTGTCTGTTCTTTTTTTACGGGTTTTGTAATAGCTGATTTTGGGACATTCGATTTTTTAACAGTGGTAACCATTTCTGATTTTGGCTTTAGAGCAACTTTTTTCGTAGTTACAATAACTGGCTTTGTAGCTTTACAACCTACCAAAGTTATTATTGTGAGAATCAGTAGAATTTTTTTAAACATTGACATTGATTGTTGGTAATTGTTTGTTTCTTAATTTTATATTCATTCCTTGAATTCCCTGAATTCCACCGGTATGAATTAGCAAAATTTTTGAGTGGGCCGGAAAATAGTTCTTATGTATCAAATCCATAACGCCAAAAACCATTTTTCCTGTATAAATAGGATCCAAAGGAATTTGATTGTCTTTATAAAACTGATTAATGAACCCGATTAATTCATTATTTACTTTTCCGTAACCTCCAAAATGGTAATCCGTAATTAATTCCCAATTCTCATTTTGTGCAAAATTACGGATTTCGGTTTTTAAAAAATCCCCTTTTAAAGCTGGAAACCCTAAAACTTTCTGATGCGGTAAAACACTATTTATAATTCCTGAAATTGTGCCTCCTGTTCCTACTGGGCAGCAAATATAATCAAATTTAGCATCTCTATGTGTTAAAATTTCCTTACAGCCTTTGACGGCCAGCACATTAGTTCCGCCTTCGGGAATAATATAAAAACTCCCGAATTTTTGTTTTAAATTTTCTAAAAATGAAATCTCGTTTTTTAAGCGATACTCTTCTCTTGAAATAAATTCCAATTGCATTCCACAATTTTGAGCAAACAATAAGGTTGGATTTCCTGAAATTTTACTTCCCAGTTCATCCCCTCGAATAACTCCAATAGTTTTAAATCCTTTTTCTTTCCCTGCAAAAGCAACCGCTGCAATGTGATTCGAAAAAGCACCTCCAAAAGTAAGCAGTGTTTTCTGGTTTTCTTCTTTCGCCTGAAGCAAATTATATTTAAGCTTTCTAAACTTATTTCCTGAAACAAAAGGATGAATCAAATCTTCCCTTTTGATATGCACTGAAATGTAGTTTGGAAATAATATCGTTAACTGTTGATTCAAGCTATGTTTTTTTTTACAAAGGTAAAATTTATATATAACAAAAATGCAACCTTTACAGATTGCATTTTTGTTTTCATTTTAAATAAAATTTAGTTTTTAATTATTATTTTTTTACCAACTTCAATATTGTCTTTGGTAGATAACTTAACAATATAAATTCCATCTCCAAGACCGGACGTAGAAAATTTATAAGATGAATTTACTCCCAAATCTTTTTTATTGAAAATTAATTTTCCGGCGACATCATATAAACCGCAGGTAGTAAGATCTACTAACAATGGATTATTGATTGTTAGATTTTTAGTAGTATTGTTTTGGTAAACCACAAAACTCTCACTCGTCAAATCTTCAACTCCTAAAGAAACATTACTTTTAAAGGTGATTTCAAATTGTGAATTATTGACACCTGCTGGAAGAGTCAATTCATGGAAATCATTTTTAATATCAAAATATTTATCGGCCACTTTATCATGTAAGTAAACAGTTTTAGCTCCTGTAAAATTCAAAATTTCTTTTACTGTAATTTTATAATTAGCTTTGTCCACATTATTAAAACCAATAGGGATTTTTTTATTGACATTAAAATTTACAGCATTTATTACATATTCGTTATCCTCTAATACAAAGTAAGCATCTGCAGGAGGCCTATCGCTTGTGGATAGTGCATCTAAAGCACGATCAATACCATCCGTTGCTTCAGGAATAAATGCCAAAACCATTTGACGAACTCCTTCATTATTCATCAATATATTTAATCTTATTTGCGGCGTTGGGAGAATACTCACTTTGGTATAATCAAAACCAGAAACGGATTGAATATCGGACAAATAAGAATCTGACTTTTTAGTTTTATCTTGATTTTTATTAAATTGAGAATAATTTGACGCATTCTCCTTAACAAATACTCGATAACTATTTTTCATTTCCACAGTAGCATTTGCAGTTCCATTAATCAAAAAACCTTGCCCAACTGGACTAAAACGTCTTTCATAAATCCCTCCACTACCTGTATTCGTTAACTGATTACCTGAACCATCATAAGAATAAAAAGTTGCAGGAACATAAACTCCATTACTTCCTAAAGAACCAGGTGAAAAAGTTCCATATCCCCCTTTATAATCCGCTATATAATGAGAGTTTATTGTTTTATCTTGCTCCCAGAAATAAGCAATTCCCGAACAATTTGTTGCCGCTATTAAAAAGGCAGACAAATCTATTGCTGATGGATAAGGATTTCCAGTTAATGTATATTGCCCAATTAACACTGGAATAGCAATTGTTCCATCATTTGGTTTTCCTCTAAAATCATATCTTTGTTGACTTGTCGGATTGTTTTGAACCCCATTTACAGTAGTTAAATTAGTCCCTGAAGTTCCTTTCATCGTAAAACCTTCTCCTGCATTTATGCTAGAAGCAGAACCTACTTGAATCCAACGCGAATAATTGGATGTTACTATCATTTTATAAATCCAATATGGGGCAATTGCAAATGGACTAGCTTTACCATCGTAATTATTCATTGCTAAAATGGTTGGATTATTGCTACTAGTCAAATTTACAATGTCTTTAAGTTGGGTAATCCCAAAAGGAGAATTCCCTGTGACAGCAGTATTTCCTCCAACAGGAGAACACCAATAATTGAATTGAAAATTGTTCGTACTTCCTTCTTGAAAAATAGATAATTCACCGACTCCTTTATTTGTTCCAATCGAATTAGAGCCTTGCAACAATTGGGCATCTTTTCTCAAATAGAAATTGCTACTAGCTGCACTTAATTCCAAGTCTTGTTTTATAAAAACAACTTCATTACTTACAAATATGTAACTGTTAGGACTAATATACATCTGGGCATTGGCATTGCTCTGAAATAAAATTTCAGAAACAATCAACAGTATTATTTTAAGTAATTTTGAGTACACAAGCTTATTAGTTAAGTTAATTTATAAGAATTTGTATGTTTTTAATAATAATAATCTCATTAGAAACTATAAGGTGTTAGAGAATAAAGCTCTTAAGGATAATAAAAAAATCACACCTGTAAGCTAGCTATTTACGATAGTTTTTGACACACAATATTATCTCACACTCATTATGGTTACGATTCTATTTTTCAGAATTATTACATCTGAATCAATTTTCCATCTAATGTCAATATTTTGCCCCGAAGAAACTGTAGCAATTGCCTGTAAAGAAATTGACCCCGTATTCAGACTACTTGCGCAAGTTCTGCTCGAGTTAGAAACTAAAACTCCATTTTGATAAACACTAAACGTTGCTAATGCTTTGCTAGGGGTTGCTATGGTAGTCGTACCAGGTTTAAATATAGTACCATTCACGCTTGAAAACTGAAAACCTGAAACATCACCTGAGTTCGTACCGATGTCTCCGGTAAAATACGAATTCCCCGTGTTGCTAATGGCACCATTGGTCGTAAATATAACAAAAGTAGATAATGTTCCTAAGTCAAGATAAGAACAGTTTAAAGGAATATATGCGGTTCCAGGCCCAAAACTAATGGCACCCGTTGTTGAAAACAATCGCCCTTCAAGCGTTCCATTAGCCCCCATAAAAACGGCTCCATTATTAGCTATAACAGTTCCTTTCATTATTGTTGAAGCAGCCATAGATGCTGCGCCTTCTACAATCCAAAATACGTTACATGCTGATGCGCCGTTAGTCAATGCAACTACTGTTCCACCTCCGGTTGTAAATGCGCCTCCAATTTTAAAAATAAACACTGCATTTGGATTTCCTCCTGCATCCAAAGTTAAAACTCCTGCTATTGATCCAGCAGCACCTATTGAATATACACCAGCTAATAGAGTCTCGCCACTACCAAGGGAGGGCAAATGAATACTAGTAGTGGGAACCGCAACCAACCGCTCGTATGCTGCTTTTAAATCTAATCTACCTTGATCCGTATTTATAGATCTAGAAGAATAGCTAGAATTAATACTATATTGACCATTAAACATAACCAGATATGTTCCTGCCGAAGGAGTCAATGTCATTCCTGAAATTAAAACATCCGTATTTGAACTAGTTACTACATCCTCAGTTGCATTAACCGAATTAAAGTTATCTGAATTGGCTAGTACAAAAGCCGTAGTTGCTAATTGTGTCGTATTAGTACCAACTGCAGCAGTTGGAGCTAATGCCGCCCCCGTAAAGGTAGGCGAATCTGAAAAAACGATCTTTTTAGTCCCTGTTTCATCAATCAATGAATTCTGTGATTGTGCTGATGTAATACTTCCAGTTTGCGTTCCATAAACTGTTCCTGTTGTAGGTAACGTTACATTTGTTACTCCTGTAGTTGTAATTGTAGTTGCAAATTCACCCGGCAAGGCAAGTGTCGACGAATTATTATTAGCTATTCCTGTTCCCCCATTTATTGGTAAAACTAAACCTGTAATAAAATCTTTCCAACCCAAATTATAAAAATTGAAAATTGAAGTCGTAGTGTTATAAATAAGAAGTCCTGTTGCGGGTGAGCTAATGGCATCTCTTTGTGTTGTTGTCAAACGCGGCAAAAGAAATCCTTTATCGGTAGAATGAATATCTAATACTGATGAAACTTCAGGGGCAACAGTACCTATACCTACTTGTGCGACAGACACTTCCGAAATTATCAGGAATAAAAAACATAAAAACAAGATATTATTTTTCATTTATTTATTTTATATATTCTATTGATCTAAATCATTAATACATTGGAAACAATGTGTGTGTGTTTTGTACTTTAATAAGTACGTTAGAAATTTAAAATGTGATACTATTGAATAAGTTGATATAAAAAAAAACAAAAAGACAGCATGCATAAATACATGATAATAAAAATTATCTTACACTAATCAGTGTCAATATTCTACTTCCTAGCTTTAAAGTTCCTGCATCAATGTTCCATCTTACATCAACATCTTGCCCTATAATAAGAGATGCTATAGCATGCAATGATACATCTACAGTATTTACAGAACTTATTCTCGTTCTACTGGAGTTTGCAATTAAAACTCCATTTTGATAAATACTAAAAGTTGCCATAGCGCTAACAACTCCAGGAGTAAAGGTAGTACCATACACAGCAGCAGTTTCAAAACCTGAGATAGCACCTAAGTTAGTACCTATATCTCCGGTAACTGATGAAATTCCTGTATTACCAACACCTCCAGAAGATGTAAACATAGCAAAAGAAGACAAGGCTCCCCAGTTGACATAAGGACTATCTGCTGTTTTAGTTATAGTCGAACTATCAATAGCTACAGCTCCACTACCAGTAAACATTCTACCATCAAGTGTACAACCGGCACCTAAAGAAGGGGCCCCTTGTTTACTGAATAACGTTCCTTTCATAACAGTTGAAGCTCCTAGCCCCATAGCACCATCAGCTAACCAAAAGATATTAGCAGCAGATGCTCCACCAGTTAAGATTACAGTACTACTTGCTGTGGTGCTAAAGGCTCCAGTAAATTTCATAATAAAAAGAGCGTTAGGATTTCCCCCACCATTTAAAGTCAGGGTTCCTCCTGCGGTACCCGCTCCATCTATACTATATACTCCTGGTCCCAGAATCTCTCCATTTCCAAACGCTGCTCCATGGGTACTTGTAACCGGAATAGTATTCAATTGGTTATAGGCCGCTTGTAAATCGATGGCCGCTTGCGCAGTTTTATTTCTACCTATGATTGTATATTGCCCATTAAAGGAAACAGCATAAGTTCCTGTGAGGGGACTTATTGACATTCCTGGTACAACAACATCCGTAAGTGAAGTAGTTGTTATCTCCCCAGCGGCAGTAACAGATTTATAATTACTTGTAGTATTTGCCAATACAAAAGCCGTTGTTGCTAGTTGTGTCGTATTCGTACCGACTGCTGCGGTAGGAGCTTGCGTTATACCTGTAAAAATTGGAGATTCAGAAAACACTAACTTTCCATTCCCTGTTTCATCGCTCGCTGAATTTTGTATTTGTGCTGAAGTTATACTTCCTGTTTGCGTTCCATACAAAGTTCCTGTCATAGGCAATGTAACGTCTGTTAATCCAGTAGTTGTAAGTGTAGTTGCAAATCCTCCCGGTAATGTAAGAGTAGATGTGTTACTATTGGCTATTCCAGTTCCTCCATTTATTGGTAAAACTAAACCTGTATTAAAATCTTTCCAACCCAAATTATAAAAATTGAAAATTGAAGTCGTAGTGTTATAAATAAGAAGTCCTGTTGCAGGTGAACTTATTGCATCTCTTTGTGCTGTTGTCAATCGTGGCAAAAGAAATCCTTTACTAGTAGATTGAATATCTAGTATCGATGAAACTTCAGGATTAGTTGTACCTATTCCTACTTGTGCATTTGATGGTTTCGAAAATAATAAGAATAAAAAGAATAAGAACGCAATACTGTTTTTCATATATTTTTAATTACTCGATTGATATCTATATTTAATTAATTGAAAAACAATACGTTTTAAATCTAAAAAATTTATTAAAAATCCAATGATTTGCAAATGTGATGTAAATTAATGACTAAACAACTGTTAAAAAAAATAAAGCGTCTTATCGACATATCGTTACTATCTTTTTATATTTTAGAGCAATTATTTTAACTCATAATTCCCCGTAAACACAAGCTTTTATGAGCAAAATTTTATTACAATCTAAATAACATTTATTAAAAAAAATATGATGTTTTTTTCTTACAAATTAAAAATGAATAGCAATGTTTTTTTATTCTAGTTTTGTTTTATAATTTAAAAATTGAGGGAAATAAGAATGTTTTACTTGATTAAACGCAATTGAACGATAAAAAAAGTGTTTAATAAACGATAATTTATTGAAGTAGAGATTATTAAAAATATTATGAATAAAATATTTTTGATTGACAAAAACAGACTAAAAAAATCAATATTATTTTTTATCTAAAAACTTTAAAAAAAGGTCTGTTTTTCAAATACTTTAAATCTTTTTCATTAGCGTAAGCTTCTCTTTCAAAACTAATATTTCTATAGGCTAAATCAGCTTTCTTATATTGAATCAAACGAAAAAGATATTCTATAAAATACCAAATAAAAAAAGGAATTACCAGAAGTTCTAATTGTTGGCGCAAGTGTATTTTTTCATGATTAATAAAAACCTTGTTTTCTATATCAATGCGGTATTTTACAAATACAAAAGGAAATACCGCCAATCCACGATAACCTTTTGGAATTAAATATTTAGCAACAATTAGAAACATTCACTATAAAATTTATAAATTTGTAATGACAAATTGCCACTATTAAATGAAAAACTCAATCGATTGAGTTCTTTTGTCAATTAAAGCAATCGAAAGACTTATACTATAGAATAATCAAAAGTATGATTGAGCAAAGTAATGAAAATAAATTAATAGAAGGGGAAGATTTCTATTACACACCGGAAGGCTACAAATGTTTCACTGAAAAATACCATTTAAAACGTGGCTATTGTTGCAAAAGTGGTTGTCGTCATTGCCCGTATGGTTATGATAAAAAAACAGGTGCAAATAAAAAGTAATCAATATCGATTACAGATATCATAAACCAAGAGAGCGCAGTTTTCAAAAACATCAACAAAAAATAAATGGATATTTGTTTACAGAAATACAGAATCAAAATTCATAAATCCTACCACACGTCGGATATTCGTTATCCTTAGTTCTTTCATTTTTTCACAAGAAGCCAATCTTCTTTACTGAATAAAAAAATAAATTAACGAATATCATTAGAAATGACTTTCCAAGAACAAATTCAACAGGGAATCCCTTCGGTTTTACCAAAAATAAAACCATACGAAACGGATATCAATCACGCTCCAAAGCGTAAAGTAATCCTTTCGACAGAAGAAAAAAAACTGGCATTCCGCAATGCTCTTCGTTATTTTGAACCGCAGCATCATGCTGAATTAATCAAAGAATTTTCGGAAGAAATGGAAAAATACGGTCGCATATACATGTACCGCTTTCGCCCCGATTATAAAATCTATGCGCGACCTATAGCTGAATATCCCGGAAAATGTGAACAGGCAAAAGCGATCATGTTGATGATTCAAAATAATTTGGATTATGCCGTAGCACAACATCCGCATGAGTTGATTACTTATGGCGGAAATGGAGCCGTTTTTCAAAACTGGGCACAGTATCTATTGACCATGCAGTACTTATCGGAAATGACCGATCAACAAACATTGACTATGTATTCCGGCCATCCTATGGGATTGTTCCCTTCACATAAAGAAGCGCCAAGAGTGGTGGTAACAAACGGAATGGTGATTCCTAATTATTCCAAGCCGGATGACTGGGAAAAAATGAATGCATTGGGCGTTTCACAATACGGCCAAATGACGGCTGGAAGCTATATGTACATTGGACCACAAGGAATTGTTCACGGAACAACCATTACCGTTTTGAATGGTTTTCGTAAAATAAAACGCAGTCCAAAGGGCGGCTTATTCGTGACCTCAGGATTAGGAGGAATGAGCGGTGCACAACCAAAAGCGGGAAACATTGCCGGTTGCATTACCGTTTGTGCCGAAGTAAACCCCAAGATCACCCACATTCGCCACAGTCAGGGCTGGATTAATGAAGTGGTTGAAAATATCGATGAATTAGTAAAAAGAGTCGTTTTGGCTCAAGCCAATAAAGAAATCATTTCTATAGGATATCTTGGAAATGTAGTAGATGTTTGGGAAAAATTTGACACTGAAAATATTCATATCGATTTAGGATCTGATCAAACTTCCTTACATAATCCTTGGGCGGGTGGCTATTATCCTGCTGACATTTCTTTTGAGCAAGCGAATGTAATGATGGCTACTAATCCTGATTTATTCAAAATAAAAGTACAAGAAACATTACGCAGGCACACTACTGCTATCAATAAACACACTGCCAAAGGAACCTATTTTTTTGATTACGGAAATGCCTTTTTACTGGAAGCTTCCCGTGCAGGCGCTGATGTAATGGCGAAGAATCATATCGATTTCAGATATCCGAGTTACGTTCAGGATATTATGGGTCCTATGTGTTTTGATTACGGCTTTGGTCCTTTCCGATGGGTTTGTGCCTCGGGAAAACCGGAAGATTTAGCCAAAACAGATTTAATAGCCTGTCAAGTTCTGGAAGCAATGGCAAAAACTGCTCCTGAAGAAATTCAGCAACAAATGCAGGATAATATTCAGTGGATAAAAGGCGCACAAGAAAATAAATTGGTCGTAGGTTCACAAGCCCGAATCCTTTATGCTGATGCCGAGGGACGTGTAAAAATTGCTGAAGCTTTTAATCAGGCTATTGCCAAGGGCGATATAGGAATTATAATTTTAGGCAGGGATCATCATGACGTTTCAGGTACTGATTCTCCGTACAGAGAAACGGCTAATATTTATGACGGCTCCCGTTTTACTGCCGATATGGCGATACAAAACGTCATTGGAGACAGCTTTCGTGGTGCCACTTGGGTCTCCGTTCACAATGGCGGAGGAGTTGGCTGGGGAGAGGTAATTAACGGTGGATTTGGTATGGTTCTTGATGGTTCAAAAGAGGCTTCAAGGCGTTTAGAATCAATGCTTTTCTGGGATGTTAACAATGGAATATCCAGAAGAAGCTGGGCTAGAAATGACGGAGCAATATTTGCCATAAAAAGAGCGATGGAAGCACAACCTTTATTAAAAGTGACCGTCCCTAATATAGTGGCCGACAATTTATTGGATTTTTAAAAATTTGAGCGTATCTTTAGTAAACATATAGTAATCAAATAATCACATCATGAAAGCAATTAAACTCCTTACCGTATTTATACTTTTCGCAATTGCCTCTTGCAGTTCCGTAAGAGTATATTCAGATTATGATAACAATATAGATTTTAGTCAATACAAAACGTATGCTTTTCATAAAAAAGGAATTGATCGAGTTGAAATTTCAGAATTGGATAAGAAAAGAGTACTTAATGCCATAGACAGAGAACTAAGTAAAAAAGGAATGACTAAAAGTGAAAATCCAGATTTGCTGATTAATATACTAACCAAAGAAAGAGAAAAAATTGACGTAAACCAATACAACGCCGGATGGGGTTATGGTTGGGGATGGGGTTGGAATCCTTATTTATGGGGAGGCCGAAGTACTTATGTTTCCTCATCAACCGAAGGAACATTGTATATAGATTTAATTGATGCCAAGAAAAAAGAATTAGTCTGGCAAGGCGAAGGTGTTGGTTATTTGACTGAAAACCGCAGTCAAAAAGAAAAACAAATTAATGAATTTGTTGCTAAAATTTTAGAGCAATTTCCACCTGTTAAAAAGTAATATTTTTTTCAGCTCGTGATATAAATTTAAAGTAGCGAGAACCTTTTAAACTATTATTTGTTATAAATGGCCTATCTTTGTATAGGCTTTTTTTATACCAAATCATGCAACAACTTACGGATATTACCAGTCTCGAAGACATCAAATTACTTGTTGATACCTTTTACTCTTTAGTCAAAAAAGATGAATTTATTGGACCAATATTCAACGAAAAAATAAGCAACAACTGGCCGGAACATTTAGAAAAAATGTATCGTTTCTGGCAAACAATTTTACTCGAAGAACACACCTATTCCGGCAGCCCATTTCCCCCACACAAACAATTACCCATTACCAAAGAACACTTTGATCGCTGGATGGAAATTTTCATTGAAACTACCGATAGTTTATTTTTAGGCCCATTAGCCGAAGAAGCTAAACTTCGTGCTATGAATATGGCTGAGATGTTTAATTATAAAATTGAGTATTTCAGGAATACCAAAAAGAACTAAATCCTTAACTAATTATCAAAGACTGACCAATTATTTTTTTTGAATTACGAGTATCTTTGAAACAAAATAATTTACTAAAAAACCAAAGGATTACTATACTAGATAAATATGCGCAAATTTTTAATTCTCATAGTTTTACAATCTCTTCTTATTTCTTGTTCCAATTTAAAACAAACTGCTGAAAACAAACCCACTCCCAGTTTAAAATTTATCGGTTCGTTAGAAATTCCTTTTAATCAAACTTTTCAAGCTACTAAAATTGGTGGTTTATCCGGAATCGATTATGATGCGAAACAAGATTTGTATTACCTCATATGCGACGACAGGTCGGTTTTTAACGATTCCAGATTTTACACTGCAAAAATTCGTTTGGTCGAAAATAAATTAGAAAACATCCATTTTCAAAGCGTTACCACTTTAAAAGACGAATTTGCAAAAAGTTATGGAAACTGGAATACCAGTCCTACTACGGCATGTGATCCAGAAGATCTGCGATACAATCCAAAAACTAACTCCTTAGTTTGGACTAGTGAAGGCGCTCGTGTAGTTACCGCAGCTAAATTAATTTTACAAAATCCGTCCCTAAACTTTATGGATTTGAAAGGTAATTTCAAATTTAAAGCCAAATTACCAGCAAATTTAGCAATGCAAAAAGAGGAAAAAGGCCCAAGAAATAATGGGACTTTAGAAGGAATTACTTTTGACATAAAATACAAAAACATTTACACCAACATTGAGGAACCTTTATTTGAAGACGGCGACCAAGCTAATACCAGCAAAGGAGGCTTGATTCGATTGTATCAATTTAATGCTAAAACAAAAAAGAATACGGCTCAATACGCATACAAATTAGAGCCTATTGCACTGGAAACGAATCCAAAAGGTGCTTTTGCTGTGAATGGCGTTTCGGCAATTCAATATTATGGTAAAAACCAGTTGTTGGTAGTGGAACGCTCTTATTCTACCGGTACGCAAGCCTGCACTATAAAAGTATTTTTGTGTGACTTGAAAAAGGCAACTAATGTTAAAAACTACGGTTCGTTAAAGAATCAACATTTTGAATTGGCTTCCAAAAAACTGATGCTGAACATGGATGATTTAGGTATTTTTATTGATAATATCGAAGGACTAACTTTTGGACCAAAATTGGCAAATGGTCACCAATCTATTATTTTTATTTCTGATAATAATTTTTCTGAGATGCAAAAAACGCAGGTGTTGGTGTTTGAATTGGTGAAGTAATAAACACAAAAAATGTTATCAATCTCCAAATCCCTAGCCCGGATCACTTCATTAAACTTTTATTTTCAGTGAACTTCGTTTACAATGAAAAGCTTTTTGAGAAAGCCGTTTTGGTTCTTGTTGCAAAGTGACTCCTCCCCCCCAACCCTCTACAAAGGAAAGGGCAAAAATAGGAACACCCTTATTTATTCGCTCTTTTGTGAACATTAGAAAAACAAACGGGGTTGCAAAAACTTGCAATGAAAAGACGGAAATAGCTTTTGAAATTTGTACTTTTGCACTGTAACTACAACGATTTCGAAATGAACGCAACTATTGAAAGTAATCCATTATTGGACCGATTGCCAAAGCACTTAAAGCAATTTATTAAGCCTCAAGACTACAGCGACTACACACCTATAAGTCAAGCTGTTTGGAGATATGTAATGCGCAAAAATGTGAATTACCTTTCGAAAGTAGCGCATAGTTCGTATCTCGAAGGGCTGAAAAAAACAGGCATTGAAATTGACCACATTCCAAGCATGTACGGCATGAATCGGATTCTGACCGAAATAGGTTGGGCAGCAGTGGCGGTAGACGGATTTATTCCACCAAATGCGTTTATGGAATTCCAAGCCTATAATGTACTGGTTATCGCTTCTGATATTCGTCAGCTGGAACATATAGAATACACGCCAGCACCAGATATTATTCACGAAGGTGCCGGTCATGCACCTATTATTGCCAATCCAGAATATGCGGAATACCTGCGGCGTTTTGGAGAAATAGGCTGTAAAGCGATTTCTTCAGATAAGGATTACCAAATGTATGAAGCCATTCGACTACTTTCTATCTTGAAAGAGGCGGAAGATACTCCTCAAGCCGATATTGATGCTGCCGAAAAAGCGGTGGAGAATTTACAAAATAGTATGGGAGAATTATCCGAAATGGCCCAAATTAGAAACCTGCATTGGTGGACCGTGGAATACGGTTTGATTGGAACTTTAGAAAACCCAAAAATTTATGGTGCAGGATTGCTTTCGTCTATTGGTGAAAGCGCATGGTGCATGACGGATAATGTAAAGAAGATCCCTTACGATATATCAGCAGCCAACCAAAGTTTTGACATTACAAAACTACAGCCGCAACTCTACGTCACTCCGAATTTTGGATACCTAAGCTTGGTTTTGGAGGAGTTTGCTAATAAAATGGCATTGCGAACCGGTGGACTATCAGGAATTAATAAATTGATTCATTCCAATGCATTAGGAACTATAGAACTAAGTACCGGAATACAGATTTCGGGAATTTTCACTACTATTATTGAAGAAGAAGGAAAACCCGTTTATATCCAAACTACAGGAAAAACAGCCCTATCGTATAGAGAAAAAGAATTAGTTGGTCATGGAACAATCAAACATCCGAAAGGTTTTGGAAGTCCCATTGGAAAACTAAAAGGTATAAATCTCGCTATTGAAGATATGAGTCCAAGAGATTTAAGCGCTTATTCCATAACTGAGAATCATAATGTAACATTGGAGTTTGAAGGAGATATTATCGTAAAAGGAGAAATTATAACTGGTTCCAGAAATCTGCATGGCGAAATTATTTTAATCAGTTTAAGAAACTGTACCGTAACGCACAAAGAAACTATTTTGTTTCAACCGGAATGGGGTAATTATGATATGGCGATAGGAAAAAAAGTGATTTCGGCTTTTTCCGGTCCTGCTGATGTGAATAGTTTTGATTTGATTTCGCACGTACCAACAAGTAAAACCATCAAGGCAAAACATACCGTGGAACGTGATGATTTAGAGGTTTTGTATCAAACGATTCGAATGATTCGACAATCCAAAGATATGGACGCTTCTTTAATACCAGTTTTTGAAAAACTAAAAATGAATCACTCAAATGACTGGCTGCTAGCCATTGAAATCACGGAACTTTTGAAAGACAGAAACGAACCTCAACTGTTACAGGAAGTTATCGCTTATCTTGAAAAATTAAAAGAAAAAAGACCCAAAGTAGCGCACTTAATTGCTGGCGGATTGGATTTGATTTTTGATAAAGAGAAAGCTTAGTTTTTTCTCCGAAAACATAAAAAGGGTTAAACACGACCCGAGCGAAGCGAACAGACGAAGTAATTGCACTAATTTCCACGAATTAATTTGTAAAAATTAGTGCAATTCTTGTTTATAATTTAATTTGCTGACCAAAATCTTTCTCGCTTTCAATTACTTTTCCCTCATACTGCAATTTCCAACCCATGGTATTAGTGAGAATCAGTATTTTTGACAATTCACTAATTAAGCGATTTTGAGCATTCGTTTTAAGGGACGATTTTTCTATTTTCTTAGTTAAATTCGCTTTAACCGATTTGTTGATTTTGTTGTAATCATCTCCCGTAAATGGATTCAGTTTACTTTGTTCTACATCATAAAATTGAATATCAGGGCTTATTTTTATTTCTTCTTTTGGAATACTTACAATCGTGATGGTTTTATTTTTTTCATCAATATCGTATTTCATTTTATGCAAATCATAAGCAACAGTCACATCGGCATTGACAACAACAAGGGCTTTTTTCTCAAAAGAAAGCATGTCCAACAAATATTTCTGTTGATTTTTATAAGTTATCACCTCTGAGAAGTGTCCTTCGGTAACCACAAGTTTCCCTACGTTTATAATTTGTTGCTGAATTAGATTTGTGTTGTAACTGATGTCTTCATCATCTTTTTTCTTAAAATCGCAAAATTTGAACAATAAAAATATTCCGCCAATAACTCCTATTCCAATAAGTATTCTTCTAAGCATAATTAAAATTTCATAAATGAATATTGATTTTCCAATTTAGTGATTTTTTCTCTGAGTTTGGACTCAAACTTCAAATGACTTTCAGAATCAGGATTAAAAGACTTATGCAAAAGACTTTTTTGAATACTTTCAACGGCATCCATTGTAGAATAAGCATTTTCTGAAATTGATGTTTCTTTGAAGCGTTTCCAAATATAATCGATTGCCACTTGATTGGGATGCAACATATCTTCCGCATAAAACCGATAATCACGAAGTTCATCCATCATGATTTCGTAGCTTGGAAAGTATTCCGTTTGCAGTTTATAATATTCTGCATTAAGAACCCTATGAATTGCCGAAATCAAATTAGCTTTACTCCATTGGTTTTCGATAAAACCGTCTTTGATATGACGCACTGGAGAAACTGTAAAAATAATAGTGCAACTTGGATTTATCGAATGAATTGATTTGATAGTATTTGCGATACTTTCTTTGCACTCATAAACAGAGATTAATTCTTTTTTAAATTCCTTTTGTGGTACTTTATGACAATTTGCAACTATAGAATCACGTTCTATATTTCGATACACCCAGGAAGTTCCGTAAGTGATAATAATATGTGTTGATTTAGTTATTTGTTGATTCATTAATTTGACAATCGCATTCAAATTATTTATTAATTCGCGTGAATCAGCATTACTCAAATCTGAATGCACATCATAACAATGCCAACGTTCGTTATAGAAAAAAAGATCTTCTTCAGTGAATAATTTGGGATTTATGGCTTTATAAATGATTTTTTCAATAGAAACCGGATTGAAAATTATTCCGAAAGGATTTATGGTGTTTCCGAATTTAAAATAATTGAATTTTTCACCTATGTTTTCAGCAAAACAGGAACCTAAAGACACCACCTTAGAATTATAATCTAAAGGTTGATTGCTTTTAGGAATGGGTATTTGGGTTCTAAATTGCATCTTTATAATTTACTACAAATTTGAATAATTTTTAGCGAATTAAATACTATTTAACTCTTTTTTCATTCATCATGTATAGTTAAAATTAAACGACCCTTTTAGAGTTTTAAAACTCTGAAAGGGTTGCAACCAGTTTTTGCAAACTTATGATTTTTATTAATAGAAATATTGTGTTTTCAAGTAACCAGTAGTAGAAATAGCATTCTCTGAAATCTTTTCGGTTGGGTAGTTCTCTACATCGTATGTAAAAGAACTTTTATAAAATTTAGCTGATGATATTATTTGGTCATCTTTGGCAGTACTTATAATCACTATACTTATTGGGCTATTATTCAAAGAGATTGCTTCATTATAATCCAATAGTTTTTTGTATCCCAATACATTATACAATGGATTATGTTTAGAATCATAATCAAAACTTATACTGTAGCTAGAAGTAACTCCTGCTGTGTCACCTAATATTCTTTCGTCTTTGATGAAATTTTCGTTTTGAAAATACAAAATTCCATGATAGATTTTCACTTCCTGATTCCCGGAATTAATGGCTAGTTTTTCATAAGAAACAGAATCATCTGAATTATGAATGTAATTTATTGTATAATTATTTGTAGACTTTGCATGTACCAATTTGCCGGCGACATATTTATATTCAATGGTTTCGAGAAGTTGATTTTTTTTATCTACCGTTGCTATTTTAGAAATCAAACCATCAGTATAAGAAAAATCAACATGTTTCTCATCGCCATCAGTACTGACGATTTCATTCCC
This sequence comes from Flavobacterium algoriphilum, assembly GCF_048158655.1. NCBI lineage: Bacteria > Pseudomonadati > Bacteroidota > Flavobacteriia > Flavobacteriales > Flavobacteriaceae > Flavobacterium > Flavobacterium algoriphilum. The sequence goes on along the minus strand of NZ_JBLNKY010000006.1, from coordinate 19,274 downwards.
ATTATAAGTAAACAAAGTTGTTGAAGAGGTACCATCTGCTGAAGTAGCAACTATCTTTTTTAATAATTTTATGCTCTCATCTTTATCATTTGAACACGAATAAATTGTCAATAAAAAAACTGATAAGATACAATACACATATTTTGTTTTTTTCATAATTTATAAATAACCCGTATTCACTTTTGTCTAACCTTTTGGTTTTATATAGATCAAACCTAAAAAAATAAAATAAAAGAGACAATATTCATCGCTACAATCCCAATATTTCGGTTAAACTACTATTTTTAATTGAGCCAAAGTAGGATATAAAGACCCTGTAATATAGCAGACTGGGCAAAAAATAAACCCTTATAGAACTTATGCTCTAAAAGGGTTTCTTTCTAGTATAAAAATTATTATTATTTTACTTTACAAACTCAACTGCTTTTTCTAAGGCGTTTTGAATTCCTGCTATATTCTTTCCTCCTGCTGTAGCAAAAAACGGTTGTCCACCACCGCCACCTTGGATAAATTTACCCAATTCACGGACTACCTGTCCTGCATTTAGGTTTTTATCGGCAACTAATTCTTTAGAAATATAACAGGTTAACATTGGTTTTTCTTCGTCGGCTGTAGCCAAAACAAGAAATAGGTTATTCCCTAAATTTCCCAATTCATAAGCCAAATCTTTTGCTCCTTCCGGATTTAAATCCACCTGTTTCGCTAAGAATTGTATGCCGTTTATTTCCTGTATTTCTGCTGTTAAACCCGCTTTCAAATTTTTAACTTTGTCTTTTACCAAAGCCTCAATTTGTTTGGCCAATTTGGTATTTTCTTCTTGCATAGAATGAACGGCTTTCAAAATATCCTGAGGATTTTTCAACGCTATTTTTACTTCATTTAATGTATTTTCATACGATGCGAAATGTGCTTTAACGGCATCACTTGTAATGGCTTCGACACGACGAATTCCTGCAGCAACCGCTCCCTCAGAAACGATTTTGAAATGCCAGATTTCCGCAGTGTTTTTCACATGAATTCCACCGCATAATTCCATGCTTTCGCCAAATTTTATGGCACGAACTTCATCCCCATATTTTTCTCCAAACAACGCCATCGCTCCTTCTTGAACTGCTTGTGCAAAAGGAATGTTTCTTCTTTCGATAAGTGGTAATTGCTCTTGGATTCTTGCATTTACAAAATCCTCCACTTGCTGCAATTCGGTTTCCGTCATTTTAGCAAAATGAGAGAAGTCAAAACGCAAATAAGTTGGATTTACCAAAGATCCTTTTTGCTCCACGTGTGTTCCAAGAATACTTCGCAACGCTTGGTGCATTAAATGTGTAGCAGAGTGATTTCTAGAAGACAAATTTCTCAAATCCTGGTTTACTTTAGCTGTAAAACTAGCGTTTACATTTTCCGGTAATTTTTTGGCAAAATGCAAAATCAGGTTATTTTCTTTTTTAGTATCGATGATTTCGATGGTTTCATTTGCAGAAACCAAAGTTCCCTTGTCACCAACTTGCCCTCCACCTTCAGGATAAAATGGCGTGTTATTTAAAACGATTTGGTATAAAATCCCGTCTTTTTTACTGTCAATTTTACGGATCCGAGTGATTTTCACGTCACTTTCTGATTGATCGTAACCCACAAATGTTTCTACATTTCCAGGAATCAACACCGACCAATCTTCGGTAGAAACTTCTGATGCTGCGCGCGAACGCGCTTTTTGGGCTTGCATGGCAGTGTTAAATCCTGCTTCATCCAATTCAAATCCTTTTTCTCTTAGAATCAATGCTGTTAAGTCAATTGGAAATCCAAAAGTATCATATAATTCAAAAGCTTTAGTACCTGAAACCGTTGCCGTTTTAGTTTCTGTAACTACATTTTCCAGCAATTGCAATCCTTGGTCTAACGTTCTTAAGAACGATGCTTCTTCTTCACGAATCACATTAGTGACCAATTGTTGTTGCGATTTGATTTCCGGAAAAAATTCCCCCATTTGATTTGCCAAAACTGCTACCAATTGGTTGATAAACGGCTCTTTGATATTCAGGAAGGTAAATCCGTAACGAATGGCACGGCGTAAAATTCTGCGAATTACATAACCAGCACCTGTGTTTGATGGCAATTGTCCGTCTGCAATAGCAAAAGCCACTGCACGAACGTGATCTACCACCACACGAATAGCGATATTGGTTTTGTTTTGCTCTTCGCTGATATTTAAAACTTCGTTTGAAGTGTATTTTAAACCTGTAATTTGTTCTACTTTTTCAATAAGTGGCGTAAAAACATCAGTATCATAGTTAGAAGTTTTTCCTTGCAATGCCATACACAAACGCTCAAATCCCATTCCGGTATCAACGTGTTGAGCGGGAAGTTTTTCTAAAGAACCATCGGCTTTACGATTGAACTCCATAAATACGTTGTTCCAGATTTCCACTACTTGTGGATGGTCATTGTTAACTAAACTTTTTCCGGAAACTAATGCTTTTTCTTCTTCTGAACGTAAATCAACATGAATTTCGGAACAAGGTCCACAAGGTCCTTGGTCGCCCATTTCCCAGAAATTGTCTTTCTTGTTTCCAAGAATGATTCGGTCTTCATCAATTAATCCCTTCCAAATATCCCAAGCTTCCTGATCGAATGGTACGTTTTCTTCTGGATTTCCTTCAAATACGGAAACGTATAAATTTTCTTTTGGGATTTTATAGACTTCTGTCAAAAGTTCCCAAGCCCAGTTAATCGCTTCTTTTTTAAAATAATCTCCAAAAGACCAGTTCCCCAGCATTTCAAACATGGTATGATGGTACGTATCAAAACCTACATCTTCTAAGTCATTATGTTTTCCTGAAACCCGAAGACATTTTTGTGTATCGGCAATTCTATTGCTTTTTGGCGTGGCATTTCCTAGGAAATATTCTTTGAACTGTGCCATTCCTGAGTTGTTGAACATCAGGGTTGGGTCATCTTTTAGAACTATGGGTGCCGATGGAACGATTAAGTGTCCTTTTGATGCGAAAAAATCTAGAAATTGTTTACGTACGTCTTGTGATGTCATTTTTTTAATTTAAATATTTAAAGATTCAAAAATTTAAAGATTATTTAGAATTGAATCTTTTAATTTGTTTTGCCCCAGATAACAGTGAAAAGCTTCGCGGTTTTGAAATTTATTTTTTCATGAGATGGCAGAGCGACCCGAGGAAGCTCCTGCTGGCGCATTAGAAAAAAATATTTCAAGACGAGAACTTGCAACGAATAGCTGGAATAGGCACATTATTATATTTATTCCTGAAAAAAGGGTTGAACAAATGAAACATTTATTAAATTTGTTCGACTAACATTTTACAATGTGCAAAAATAGGGTATTTTAAAACATGGCGAAAGTAAAATATTATTACGATTCCGAAAATCTAGCATACCGAAAAATAAAAGTAAGAAAAAGAAAGAAATTTGCTGTTATAACCTTATTTTTAGTAGCATCGGCCTTGTTCGGATTTCTATGTTTTATCATTTTATTAAACACTCCCTATTTTGAAACGCCAAAAGACCGTTTACAAGCGCGTGAAATTGACAATTTGAAGTTAAATTTTTCTATTTTAAATAAAAAAATGGATCAGGTTGATGGTGTTGTTGAAGATATTGAGGATAGAGATAATAATTTATACCGAATTTATTTTAATGCCTCTGCCATTCCTGACTCCGTACGGAAATCAGGTTTTGGCGACATTAATCGCTATAAAAAATTAGCAGGTTATGACAATTCCCAATTGGTAATGAACACGACAAAAAGGGTTGATGTGCTTACTAAAGAATTAGCGATTCAGTCGAAATCACTGGATATTATTTTAGACTTAGCAAAAGCTAAAAATAAATTATTATCCGCGATTCCTGCTATCCAGCCCGTAAGTAATGAGAATTTGAAACGGTTGGAGTCTGGTTTTGGATATCGAACAGATCCTTTTACCAAAGCGAGAAAAATGCACAAAGGGATGGATTTTAGCGCAAACATAGGAACTCCCGTTTATGCTACGGGAGATGGTGTAATAGCCAAGGCTGATAATTCGGTATCCGGTTATGGAAATCACATCGTAATTAAACATGGTTATGGATATGAAACCTTATATGGCCATTTAAGTAAATATAAGGTTCGGGCTGGACAACATGTAAAACGCGGCGATATTATAGGATATGTGGGCAGTACAGGGAGATCCGAAGGACCACATTTGCATTATGAAGTGCACAAAGATGGGAATGTCGTGAATCCATTAAATTTTTATTACGGAAATATTTCAGCAATTGAGTATGTTGCCATTTCAAAATTGGCTAACCAGGAAAATCAATCATTAGATTAATAAAAATGTTCCATCTCAATAGTCCGAAAGAATGGTGTTCAATTAGAAAATTAAAAAGTCAAATAAAAACAATATGCATATTGAACTTTCTAAAGATAAAAGGTATTACAGCATTGGCGAAGTAGCCAAAGCATTTGACGTAAATGCCTCACTGATTCGTTTTTGGGATAATGAATTTGATATTCTAAAACCGAAAAAGAATGCCAAAGGCAACCGCATGTTCACTCCTGAAGATGTTACTAATTTACAACTCATTTTTCATTTAGTGAAAGAAAGAGGTTTTACGCTGGAAGGCGCCAAAACACATTTGAAAGAAGGTCAGAAGAAAACATTGGATAAATTTGATATTATTCGAAAACTGGAAACAATACGAACGCAATTAACAAATATTAAAAACCAACTATAACTGTTGATTGCAGATTTTATAAAAATAACAATTAAACAATAAACTTTAAATTAAATAAAAAATGGATTTTAAAAAATTTTTACCTTGGATTATCGCAGTAGTTGTAATTATTGGAATTTACAGCTGGGTTAAAGGAATTAACAATACCGCAGTAACTTTAAATCAAACAGTAGAACAATCTTGGGGAGATGTACAAACGGCTTATCAAAGAAGAAATGACCTTATTGGAAATTTAGTAAACACGGTTAAAGGAGCCGCTGATTTTGAAAAGTCAACTTTAACTGCTGTTATCGAAGCTAGAGCAAAAGCGACTTCCGTAAAGATTGATCCAGCAAATATTACTCCAGAACAATTAGCTGAATTCAACAAAGCACAAAGTGGCGTGAGCAGCTCTTTGTCAAGATTATTAGTAACCGTTGAAGCATATCCTAATTTGAAAGCCAACCAAAATTTCTTGAAATTACAAGATGAATTGGCCAGTACGGAAAATCAAATTCTTACCGCAAGAACCCGCTTCAATGAAGCAGTTAAGCCTTATAATTCTCATATTAAAACGTTCCCAAATAGCTTATTTGCAGGAATGTTCGGTTTCAAAGAAAAAGCATATTTTAATGCTGTTGAAGGTGCAGACAAACCCGTTGAAGTAAAATTCTAATCTAAAAAACAATGTCAAAAGTAGAAGATTTTTTAACCAAAGAAGATGAGCAAGCAATTGTTGAAGCTATTCGCATGGCGGAAAAAAACACTTCTGGCGAGATTAGAGTACATATAGAAAAAACAACTTCCATTGATGCGTATGATCGCGCAATGGAAGTTTTTCATGAATTAAAAATGGACGAAACTGAACTTCAAAACGGTGTTTTAATTTACTTAGCAATAGAAGATAGGCATTTTGTAATTTGTGGTGACAAAGGTATTAATGATGTGGTTCAAGATGATTTTTGGAATTGTACTCGTGATATCATGGTGGCTGGGTTCAAAAAAAGAGATTTCAAGAAAGGGCTTATCGATGGAATTGCTAGAGCCGGTGAGCAATTGCAGAAATATTTTCCTTGGCTAGAAGGCGATACGAATGAATTATCAAACGAAATATCTAAAGGATAATGCAATTACAAAAAAAGAATAACCCAATTTTCCTTAAGCTATTAGTTTGTCTTTTATTTACACAAATTACTTTTGCCCAATTTACAATTCCTGAAAAACCTAGTTTTCAGACTTCCATTTACGATTATGCTAAAATTTTAAGTGCAACCGAAAAAGCACAATTAGAAGAAAAACTAGTCAAATATTCTGATTCTACTACAACCCAAATAGTTATTATTACTATCGAAAGCCTTAAAGGCGAAGATATTGGTATTCTTACTCCCAAATGGGGACAAACTTGGGGCATCGGTGGGACTGCAAAAGATGATAATGGGGTCCTTATTTTATTGGCTAAAGCCGAAAAAAAAATATGGATTTCTCCAGGTTATGGACTTGAAGATCGCTTAACAGCTGGAATTGGAGGTGAAATTACCCGAACTATTATTATCCCAGAATTTAAAACCGGAAGTTATTACAAAGGACTTGATAAAGGAACCGATGCTATAATTGATGTTTTTAAAGGAAAATATAAAGGAGAAAGAAAACAAATCAAAGGGAAAGAGAAAGGTTTTCCAATTATGCCAATTATAGTTATCGTCATTATTATTCTGGTGCTCATTTCAAGAAATAAAGGTGGAGGTGGAAATTCTGGTAACAGAAGTGGCGGACCTAGTTTGCTTGATGTTCTTATTCTTAGTAGCCTTGGCAGAAACAGCGGCGGCTTTGGAGGCTCTTCTGGTGGTGGTTTTGGCGGTGGCGGAGGAGGCTTCGGTGGTGGATTTGGTGGCGGAGGTTTCTCTGGTGGTGGATCTGGTGGAGATTGGTAAATCAATTTAAAGTATGCTTATTTAATCATATCCTTAGATATACATTCAAAAAATCAGCATTACAAATTAAAATAGTTTATGTTTGTTTTACTTTCATTTTATAAATTTGAAATTGCATCTCATTTAAAAGTTACATTATAAAACATAATTATAAATGCTTTCACATAAAGCCAAATATGCCCTCAAGGCATTACTGTTTTTAGCGCAACAAGACGAAAATCACATTTCAAGAACTATTGAAATTGCTGAAGCTGCCAATATTCCAAAAAAGTTTTTGGAACAGATTTTATTGGACTTAAAACGCGGACATTTTGTAGGGAGTAAACAAGGTAAATTTGGTGGTTATTATCTTTTAAAATCAAAAAACGATATTACTTTGGCCGATATTCATCGATTATTTGATGGTGCGATTGCATTACTTCCCTGTGCTTCATTAAATTTTTACGAACCCTGCTCTGATTGTAAAAGTGAGCCTGAATGCCTATTAAGGCACGGATTAATGACTATTAGAGACGAGACCTTAAAGGCTATGCAAGGCATTACAATTTCCTCATTAGTTAACAAATAAAAAAATATTTTTTAAACTCTACTATTTTCATAGAATTAGTTATACATTTACATAGAATTTAATGCATAATTAATAATCCAATTTTAAACATATGAAAACGTACTTAAACACGTTCGTTATTTTAAATGAACAAATAAGAAATAAACAAGTACTTGCAAGTAAAAAGAATGATGAAATGATGTGTATGTGCTAGTAAAAAAAATTTAACCAAAACTCTACTAATTACATATAATAAGAATATAATGAAAACTAATTTCACAAAAATAATTACAACTCTATTAATACTATTCATATTCTCTCCATCTTTTGCACAAACCGCTGTCATTGGAGTAGTAACGAATAGCCAAAAATCACCCCTAGAGGGTGCTAATGTCGTATTAAAAGGCACTAAATATAGTGCTACTGTGGATTCCAGCGGCAAGTTTACTATTAATACCCAAGGAAAAATTCCTTTTACGCTTATTATACAATATGTGGGATATAAATCTAAAGAAGTTACAATTACTGAATTACAAGATATCCCTTTAGAAATAATCCTTTCGGAGGAGAATCAACTTATTGAAGTAGTCATCACATCCAGACGTCGTATAGAAAAAGCTCAAAATGTTCCCATTCCAATTTCTGTTGTAAGTGGCAAACAGGCTGAGGAAGCAGGAGCTTTCAACGTAAATCGTTTGAAGGAATTAGTCCCATCAGTTCAGCTATATTCTTCAAATCCAAGAAACACAACTATTAACATTCGTGGTCTGGGTTCCACTTTTGGACTTACTAACGATGGTATCGATCCAGGTGTGGGTTTTTATGTTGATGGGATTTATTATGCGCGTCCAGCTGCCACAACACTCGACTTTATTGATATCGATCGAATTGAGGTATTACGTGGACCACAAGGTACATTGTTTGGTAAAAATACGACTGCTGGTGCCTTTAACGTAACCACTCGCAAACCTAGTTTCACTTCAGGTGCCAACTTGGAGGTTAGCTTTGGAAACTATGGATTCCTTCAGGCTAAGGCTTCTATCACTGGAGCTTTAAGTAAAAAAATTGCCGGAAGATTATCTTTTTCAGGAACGCAACGTGATGGTCTAATAGAAAATGTTGCAACCGGAAAATCGGTAAACGATCTGAATAATCAAGGAGTTAGAGGGCAGCTGCTTTACAAACCAACAGAAAATACCGATATCACATTAGCTGCTGATTTCTCGCGTCAACGTCCGGATGGTTATGCGCAAGTTATTGCTGGTGTTACCCCAACAAAACGTGCCGCCTACCGACAATTCAATCAGATTATTTCTGATTTATATTATAGCCTTCCAAGTCAAAATCCATTCGACCGTAAGATTGACCATGATACTCCTTGGCGTTCCGGACAAGATTTAGGAGGTATATCACTAAATGTAGAAACTAAAATTGGAGAAGGAACACTTACTTCAACCTCAGCTTGGCGATATTGGAATTGGGACCCATCCAATGATAGAGATTTTACAGGCCTTCAAGTACTTAAATTATCTCAAGCCACGTCAAAACATCAACAATGGTCACAAGAGGTTCGTTATGCAGGAGATTTCTCCAATAGGTTAAGCGGTTTAATTGGTATATTCGCTATCGGGCAGCAACTTAAAGCAGATCCTATCCAGATAGAAGAAGCTGGATCCGCTCAGTGGCGTTTTTCTCAAGATACACCAAACGATTCTAATGGCTACTCATTATGGCAAACACCTGGACTTTTAGACGGATATGGAATAAAAACCCGAAACACACTCAACACATTCAGTGGGGCAATATTTGGTCAACTTGATTGGGAAATTACTGAAGGTCTTCACTTACTGCCTGGTCTGAGATATAATTATGACAAGAAAAAATTGGACTACAGTAGAGAAACTTACGGAGGTCTTCAAACAACTGATCCAGCTTTACTTGCCTTGAAAAAGAAGGTTTATTCTAATCAGGCTTTCAAAGTGGATGTAGACGACACCAACTTTTCCGGAAACTTAACATTGGCTTACAAAGCGACTGACCTTGTCAATACTTTTGCAACGTATGCGAGAAGTTACAAACCTGTTGGTGTTAATGTCGGTGGGATACCTACCGATGCTAATGGTCCGATTCTAGCACTTGCTGAAATAAAACCTGAAGAAGTAAATCATTTTGAATTGGGAGTAAAAACCACACCTTTTTACCATACTATACTGAATTTCACATTATATAATACAGACATCAAAAACTTTCAAACGCTGGTTCAAAGTCCTGATGTGAGTCTAAACCGTGGTTATCTTGCTAACGCAGAAAAAGTACGTGTACGCGGTGCTGAGCTTGATGCTAGTATTACTGTCAATAAACATCTATCGTTTACCGGTGCCGTATCTTACACAGATGGTAAACATGTAACTTTCAAGAATGCACCACTGCCAATGGAAGAAACAGGATTAAAAGATACAAATAATAATGCAATATATGCTAAGGATATTTCAGGTAGTGTCCTTCCTGGTATCTCAAAATGGGCAGGATCATTAGGAGGTGAAATCTCTGATTCGGGTAAATTATTTGGTAATGTAGGGAAGTTCTTCTTAGCCTTAGACACGTACTATCGCTCTTCGTTTTCTTCAAGTGCGTCTCCTTCGAAGTATCTAGTAGTTGATTCTTATGCGCTACTTAACGGTCGTATCGGTTTCCGAGCTTCAGAAGGTTTATCAGTTTACTTATGGGGGCGCAACCTATTGAATAAGGATTATTTTGAACAATTATTACCTGCGGGTGGTAATGCTGGGCAATATGCTGGTGTATTAGGAGACCAAAAAACTTATGGCATTACCCTTCGTTATTCATTATAGTAAATTTTCTATCCCAAATTCTCAAATATCGCTATTACATGGTGTATATATAGCAAAAAAAAGCGGTTGCAAATTTAATTTACAACCGCTTTTTTTAATTCCCCATCAAATCTCCTCTTCCTTCTCCTGGTCCTCCTCTTCCTTCTCCTGATCCTCCTTGCCCTCTATTTTCAGCTCTTGGAAGCTTCTTCATCCCCGAAAAATCTTGAATTTTATAGGTTAGTGAAAACATGGCATATCGTTTTAAAATTGTATTTTCCTCATCACGAATTGTAGTAGCCGAAATTGTTCTGGAAAAACTCTGATTCTGATTTAGAACGTCATACACTTTTACTTTCGCAATCATGTTTTTAGCAAAGAAGCTGTAAGACAAACTGGTGTTCCATAAATAAAAATCTTTCTTAAAACCACTTGCAATTCTAGAATTATAGGTATATCCGAAATCATTTCCAAAAATCCAGTTTTTAGGCCAATAACTGGTCGTTTGTAAATTAATTCGGTGTACTACATTTGAGGTCCCATCGGTTACATAATTTGAATATTTTGATTCATTGTAAGATAAACTATACGATGGTGCTATGGTCAATAATTCCCCATAATCATAATTCAAATATACCCTTGGTGTAATCCCTAATGATTTAGCACCATACAAAACGCCATTGGTAAAACCTTTATCCAAAGAAAAACTACCGTTTAAACCAATCCCATATCGGAACGAATGTGCTTCTCTTTTTATGGATTGATTCCAATTTCCTCCAATAGCTGTAGAGTATGTTCCTGAAATATTTTCATAAGTCGTAGTCCTTTTTCTATTGGCATCGTATACCGATATGGAAACCACTTCACTATTATTATAATCTCCCCTTACAAACAAACTATAACCAGAACGGGTACGAAAATCAAAATTCCTGAAATTAATATTGGCACTATGCTTTGCATTAGGATTCAAATTAGGATTCCCTATTATCGTATTCAAAGGATTAGCTAAATTTTGTACTGCCAGCAATTGACTTGAAGAAGGCAGACTATTAGAATAATCATATCGCAAAGTAAAAAATTTTGAACGGTCCAACTTGTATCTAATTTGCACTCTTCCATAGGGCAACACATATTTTTTATTCAAATCGGTTGCTTTATTTAAGTATAATGAATGATTATTGAAATCAATAATGGAAGTGCTGGAATTCAAATTAAACGTAAATTTATTTTTTTCTAAAGTAATGCCTACTTTTGGACTAATGGAATTTTGACCGGAAGTAATAAAATTAGACAAGGACTCATTTAAAACTGAATACGATTGAGAATTATCCTCAAAATCGAATGTTTTCAAATCTTTAATCTCCTTCGTCCATCCAAAATCAGAACCAAAACGAACTCGTATAGAATCGGTTATCGGCTCTGTATATTCAATATCAGCTGAGTAGGAATCATACGTATTTTCATTTTTACTCTTTTGATTTCTCTCGTCATCAGATTGTCCATTTTGATAAAAAATAGTTTTAGACTCCGTTAAAGCATCTGAGCCACTATTGGTATTGCTATTAGTGAAAACAAAACTTAAATTACGAGACTTTTTTTGGAAAGCTTTATTAAAGTTTATCGTGTTCCCAAAATTAGTTGATTTATTTTCTCTATATAATTTTGATCTGCTTTCGTTTAAAAGTTCATCATCTTCACCTCTGGATAAACTTTCAGCACTAGAATTACTATTAGAATTTGACAGATTCACTTTTGGCATAAAAGCAATTCGGGTCGTTGGATTAATTTTATATTCAAACTCCAAATTCACCTTATTTCCAGTATTCTCATCTCTTGATTTCGACTCCGATTCGGTGGAGAAGTTACCCATAGGCAAGAAATTGGTTTGTTTCGACTTACTTTCATTATCAGTAACTGTATTCGAAAAAGAATATCCTGCAGTGGCATCAAAACCTTTGTACCATTCATCGGTATAATTGAATCCTGCCGAATTAGATTGGGTAATTCCCTTACCGCTTCCTGAAGCCCCACTGCCTCCTCCTCTACTGTTTCTACCACCGCCCATGCTATCAAATACCTCATCCATAGAAAACCCGGTAGAATTAATGTTATTTGAAGAAGCTAAAACACTTATTTTTTGTTTGTTATTAAAAAAATTCATTACAAAACTGCCCTCATAACGATCATCTGTGCCATATCCCCCCAAAAATTTACCAAAAAAACCTTTGTTTTTCTTTTCATCTATAGTTAAATTAATACTCGAATAATCTGAAGTTGATTCTTGTTTAGATAATTCTTCTTTTTTGGTTTTGAAATCAGAAACTTGAACTTTATTAATGATTTCGGCTGGCAGGTTTTTCAAAGCCATTGCCCCATCTCTGTCAAAAAAAGTTTTCCCGTTTATCAAAAACTGAGTCACTTCCTTACCGTTTACTGTAATTTTACCATCACTATCCACTTCAAAACCGGGCAATTGTTTTAATAAGGCTTCTACATTGGCATCTGGACGCACTTTGAAAGAATTAGCATTAAACTCTAATGTATCTTTTTTTACACGAATGGGAGGAGCTTCACTTTTTATAACTACACCAGCTAATGCATTTACACTTTCTAATAAATAGACTTTACCAAAATCTTTATTCTCTGCAATCTCCTTTTGTTCCTCAACATAACTCTGGTATCCCATGTAGGAAACTTTCAAAAAAACTGGCTTATCGTATTTCTTGGTCGTAATTTTAAAAAGACCATTTTTATCAGTAGTAGCATATTCTAAAACTGTAGAATCTTTTACGTTAGAAAAATAAACTGTTGCTGCCTGTAAAGGAATCTGGGTAGTAACATCAAGGACTGTTCCTCTAATAGTAAACTCATCTTGGGCATTAGCAGAGAAACAAAATAGTAATAAAACCAAAAAAGCATAGAATTTAGACATGTAAACTTTATTTTAGATAAAGTGATAAGATGCTTAAATGAATAAAAGGTTTAATCTATCCTATCATTTTTATAGAGTTTATGTAAATTTGCCAAAAATTGAATAAAACTTCATGAAAATAATCAAAATTCTTTTCTTGTTCTTAGTCTGCAGTATATCCAATGCACAAACCGAAAAAAACATAAACCATCAAAACTTGCTTTGGACACGATATCATAACCAATTGACATTAAACAACAAATGGTCATTAAATACTGAATTTGACAATAGGATTTTTCTAAAATCTGTAACCGAAAATGTATATGTCATACGCGTGCAAGGACGCTATAAAATAAACGACCATTTAGAGACAGGAGTTGGTTTTGCCTATTTTTCTGTCGCTACTCAAGAACCTGAATTAAATTATGATTTTAACATCCCCGAATATAGAGTACAACAAGATATTACTTGGAAACAAAATTTGGAAAAAATTACTTTGAATCAGCGTTTTCAACTGGAAGAACGATTTATTCATAATGCGAATAAACAAGAATTGTTATCGGGAACCAGTTTTTCGTGGAGATTTAGATACCGCATCCAAGGTGAATATACTTTTTGGAAAAAAGAAACCCAATTTTTAAAAGCAATAGTCTCCGATGAATTACTGATTAATTTTGGTAAAAAAATAATCAAAAACACTTTTGATCAAAATAGGATTTATGGTGCTATACAATATGGTATTAACAAAAATTTCGCTGTAGAACTTGGCTATTTAAACAGTTTTCAACAACGGGCCAGTGGAGTAGATTATTTTAATAGAGACATTATCCGGTTTAGTATCTTCCACAAACTAAGAGTACAAAAAAAGGTTAAAACTATTTAGGATAAATATTGCATTGGTATACCATTAATCTTGTTTATGATTTACACTGTACTGTATGATGATTACAAAACTTCTAAAACTTTCAAGATTATCCTATGATAACTTTAGAAAAAGAAGTGATTAGATTTATTCCATTTTCCATCAAATAAATTTAAACCAAAAAAAATCCCGATTTCTCGGGATTCTAACTATTTTTCTCTGATATAAATGTCAATTGGCACTCCTGAAAAGTCCCAGTTTTCTCTAATTTTATTTTCCAGATAACGCTTGTAAGGTTCTTTTACATATTGTGGCATATTCGCAAAAAACACAAATTGTGGAGTTGGTGTTGGCAATTGCATGCAATATTTAATTTTCACATATTTTCCTTTTGTCGCTGGTGGTGGGTATGCTTCAATCACTTTCAACATAAACTCATTGAATTTTGAAGTAGCAATACGCTGTTGTCTGTTCTCGAAAACCTTTACAGTAGTTTCCAATGCTTTTAATAAACGTTGTTTCGTTAAAGCAGAAACAAAAAGAATAGGCACATCCGTAAATGGCATTAATTCTTCTCTGATTTTAGCTTCATAATCACGAGTTGACATCGTTTCTTTTTCAACTAAATCCCATTTGTTTACTAATATTACAACTCCCTTACGATTTTTTTCAGCCAACCAAAAAATACTTTGATCTTGGCCTTCAAAACCACGAGTAGCATCTATAATCAAGATACAAATATCAGCATGCTCAATGGCACGAACGGAACGCATTACCGAGTAAAACTCTAAATCTTCTTTCACTTTCGCTTTACGACGAATTCCTGCCGTATCAACTAAGTTAAATTCGAACCCAAAACGGTCAAATTTTGTATCAATAGAATCACGGGTTGTCCCCGCAATATCAGTAACAATATATCTGTCTTTACCAATTAATGCATTGATAAAACTAGATTTTCCAGCATTAGGACGACCTACAACTGCAAAACGAGGCAATACAACTTCTTCCTGAGTTGGCTCTGGTTTTACCGGAAAAGCATCAATCAATGCATCCAATAAATCCCCAGTTCCACTTCCAGAAATACTAGCAAACGTATAATATTCTCCTAAACCAAGGTTGTAAAACTCAATTGCATCTTTCTCACGCATCGCATTATCCACCTTATTTACGGCAAGCAAAACCGGTTTAGTCACTTTACGCAACAATCTCGCAACAGCATCATCCATTGGTGTAATCCCTTCTTCTACATCAACTACAAAAATGATAACATCAGCCTCATCTATAGCAAGTTCTACTTGTTTACGAATTTCACCTTCAAAAACGTCATCTGACCCACGTACGTAACCGCCCGTATCAATAACAGAAAATTCCTTTCCGTTCCATTCGCTTTTTCCGTAGTTTCTATCACGGGTTACACCCGAAACTGAATCTACAATAGCTTCTCTTCTTTGGATTAATCGATTAAAAAGCGTCGATTTTCCTACGTTTGGCCTTCCTACAATGGCAACAATGTTATTCATAATCCTATTTTCAAATATTTTGCAAAGGTATGCTTTTTTTAGTTTCCAGTGGTCAGTTTTAAGTATTCAGCTAAAAAGCACGCTAACTGCGACTTCAATCTAAATTTTTAATGCTTTTTTAGGAGCTATTTCCAGCTGTCCACTTTATCTTTTATGTTTTAAAGAAAAACATAAAAGGATGCCGTTCCCATCTGGGCTAGGACATTTCGAATTCTAATATCATTCATCGTAAAGTTTTTAGAGCTGAGCACTAAGAAACCGAACACTGAATACTTCTCTTATTGGTTATACCCAAAACGCTTCAACATATTCGCGTTGCTTCTCCAGTTTTTATTCACTTTCACCACCAACTCAATATGAATTTGTTTTCCAAAGAATTTTTCTAAATCAGCACGAGACTCCATCCCTACTTTTTTCAAAGCAGCACCTTTATGACCTATAATGATTCCTTTTTGCGTTTCACGCTCCACCATAATCAAAGAACGGATTCTGATAATGTTTTCATCCTCAAAAAACTCTTCAGTAACAATTTCTACTGCGTACGGAATTTCTTTACTGTAATTCAACAAGATTTTCTCACGGATCGTTTCATTGACAAAAAAACGTTCCGGTTTGTCTGTCAATTGATCTTTTGGGTAATAAGCTGGAGATTCTGGCAACAATTGAATGATTCGTCCAAAAACTTCCGGCACATTAAAATTCTGTAAGGCCGATATTGGGAAAATTTCCGCATTGGGAACTTTCGCAGTCCAGAAAGCCACTTGTTCTTCCAGTTGTGCCTGATTTGAATTATCAATTTTATTCAGCAACAATAAAACAGGAATTTTGGCATGGATTATTTTATTAAAAAACGCTTCGTCTTTCAACTCTTGTTCTCCAATTTCAACCATATAAATCAGGATATCAGCATCTTCAAAAGCCGACTTAACGAAATTCATCATCGATTCCTGCATTTCGTATGCTGGTTTGATTATTCCGGGCGTATCCGATAAGATCATTTGAAAATCTTCCCCGTTTACAATTCCCAAAATTCTATGACGTGTTGTTTGTGCTTTTGATGTGATTATTGATAATCTTTCTCCAACAAAGGCATTCATTAATGTTGATTTCCCAACATTTGGATTCCCTATGATGTTTACAAAACCTGCTTTATGTGACATTTTTATTATAATTTATTTTGCAAAGGTAGACATATCAAGCCAATAGACGAAATAAAACATTTTTTTAATTTTTTGTTGAAAGTCTCGAATTTCGTCGTATATTTGCACCCGAAACAACGCGGGATAGAGCAGTAGGCAGCTCGTCGGGCTCATAACCCGAAGGTCACAGGTTCGAGTCCTGTTCCCGCTACTAAGAATTTATTGAAATTACAAACGCACATCGCGGGATAGAGCAGTAGGCAGCTCGTCGGGCTCATAACCCGAAGGTCACTGGTTCGAGTCCAGTTCCCGCTACTAAAAAAGCTTCAGAGAAATCTGGAGCTTTTTTTTGTTGTAGCAAAATCGTAGTAAAATTTCTAAAATTTTCTTTCGACTTAACAATTTACTAATGGATCAATCCGGAAACCTGTGGAGCGCTAAAAATTATGCATCAATATTAGTTAATCTAAAAAGGAAAAACGCAACGTTTCTAACACCTCTAAATTGCGCTCTAAAAGCTTTTATTTTAGCATTGAAAGATTTAAACCCAGATTGATTTACTTTATCATGCCATTAAGCTAACCTTGAAAGTCCAATAATTTTATCGGTTGTTTTCTCAAAGATATTTCTCAAATCTTGCGCTAAATTCTATGCTTTTTGATATCGGGATATAGTTCAAATAATAATGAAGATCGTTCTATTTGGTTTTACTAACATTTTATCGAAATATTGGCCTTCGTGATGTGCTTCGCAGTTCTGACCATTTAGATTTGTTTTATATAGAAAACAACTACTATTATTAGGTAAAGGAGTATATAATTCTCATAATAATTATTTTTAGAATAATCTTGGATTTGTAATTTTATCGATACTGTTGAATATTTCATAGCGTAAGAATATTTCATGCGAACCTGAATTATAATTTTTTAAATTAGTTCTTTCTCTGTCATAGCCATATCCAATGTATAAACTATCTGAGACTTGAAAACCAACCATGCCGCTCAAAGCAGCACTCCATCTGTAAGCAATTCCAACCATAAATTTATCATTAAACATAAAACTCCCTGAAACATCAACTTGAAGTGGTGCACCTTGAACCATTTTGGTAAGTAACGCAGGTTTAAATTTTACTGATTCATTTAAATCAAACACATATCCCGCAATAAGGTAATAATTGATTTTTTCCTTGAAAATTCTCACTTCATTATCATCATAACGATTACTCTCTATTAAATTAGGAACTGATAAACCTACATACCCTTTGTCTGAATGATAATAAATCCCTGCTCCAATATTGGGGGAGAATTTATTATTATAATCATGTAAAGTCGGGTCATCATCAACAGGATTCAGTCGTGTAACATCTAAATCAAACAAATTGGCAGTTGCTTTGATACCGAAAGAAAGTTTGAAAGTTTCTGAAGTAGGAATGGTATAAGATAAATCAGCCGAGATAGTATTCTCATGGGTTGGTCCAATTTTGTCATTAATGATAGAAACACCTAACCCTAGGTTACTATTATTTATAGGAGTATTGACTGAAACTGCATTTGTAACAGGTGCTCCATCGAGTCCAACCCATTGTGTACGATGTAAGGCAAATATACTCAAGGCTCCTCTTGATCCTGCATAAGCGGGATTGATATTTATAGTGTTATACATGTATTGGGAAAATTGGGCATCTTGTTGGGCATAACTTATAATTCCAGTAAACAGCAAGGCGAATAATAGTACTCTTGTCTTCATTTAGTTTGTTTTTTAAACCTGAGGGTTTTGTTAGCCCTCAGGAATCAGATTTATCTTGCAAGGTATAAATACCCATCTTTTTTATTAGTCATAATTTGATTATTTTCACCAATAGAAGTGTAATTTAATATATAAAAATAGGTTCCAGCTGGCAACTCCTGAGATTGACCAATTGTAGTTCTACCTTTAGAAAAACCTGTAAAAGCTTTACTGGTATTATCATATCCTTTAGTTTCATAAACTAAAACGCCCCAACGATTATAAATCTCCACAGTATTATCAGGGTAACACAATGTACTTTCAATATTTTCGATAACAAAGGCTTCATTAGTACCGTCTCCATTTGGAGAGAAGGCATTGTGAACGTCAATTATACCGCAACCTAACACAATACCACAATCATTATCTGAAAGAGTTATTTTTAAAAATATACTTCTAGTGCATTCATCATTTACAGTTTGATATTTATATTCAAAATTATAAATTCCATCAGGTAAATTAAAAGGAGAGAATCTATTTCCGTTTAATACTGCGCTACTGTTGTTAATCCAAGTTCCATTGTTTGGTATTTCGGGAGATAGTTCACTATTTAAATCTATAGTCATAGCGCTGTCCCTATTACACGCTGTTTTTTCAATTAATGTTGGTTCAGGTTTCGCTGTATTGTCATTAACCCAAGCACAAGTTGTGGTGTTGAAAGTATACGTATCCCAACAGTTTACTTTCGCTGGCTCTGAAGGTTTCGCTGTATTGTCATTATCCCAAGCACAAGTTGTGGTGTTGAAAGTGTACGTATCCCAACAGTTTACTTTCGTTGGTGCTGCAGGTTTCGCTGTATTGTCATTAACCCAAGCACAAGTTGTTGTATCAAAACTTCTAGTTTCCCAACAGGCTAATGCCGTGGTTGGTTCTGCTGGCTGTGTGCCGGTTGTTTTCCAAGCACAAGTTGTTGTATCAAAACTTCTAGTTTCCCAACAGGCTAATGCCGTGGTTGGTTCTGCTGGCTGTGTGCCGGTTGTTTTCCAAGCACAAGTTGTGGTATCAAAACTTCTAGTTTCCCAACAGGCT
>NZ_JBLNKY010000005.1:0-292180 GCF_048158655.1 Flavobacterium algoriphilum | reverse complement strand
AGTTTAATTCGTATTACTTGCCAGTTTGTTAAAGAACGTCTGCGTTGTTGCGGGTGCAAAAGTAGCCCCTTTATTCGCTTTATCAAGCTTTTTTAAAGCTTTTTTTTGATAATTTCTTAACCTAATCTTTAAATTGCTAAAAACGTGCATATTGAGTTCGTAAATTTTCTGAGTCTCTTCGAATCACATGTTTTCATTACTATAATATGTCACTACTAACCGACAAAACTAAAAATCAGACCATAAAAAACCTGCAATCCTAGTAATTACCGTACTTGGACGTTTTGTTTTAGTTTCTTGAAAAGTAATTTAATCTCCTAACGTATTTACGACTATTTTTTGGAACAAAAAAAGATGGTGTCCTAGCATTTAAGACACCATCTTTAATTTTATAATAGAGTCAATATTATTATTTTTCCTTTCTAATTACTTTCGTGAAATTAGGATAATTATATTTTCCTAAAACAGATCTTTCCAATTCTAATTTATAAACTCCCCAAGGTAGCTTTGTTTCCGTTTTGATTGTTTCAATCTTAGCTGAATTAGGAGTGTCAGCTGGAGGATTCTCTGAGAGCAATTCATACATCACGCGACCATCCATTTGTTTAGGAAGACTTAAATTATGGAGGTGTAGAATAGTGGGAATTATATCTACGTTAGATGTAGGTAAATTACCTTCGAAGTTCTTCCTAAAACTAGGACCATTAGCTAATAATGCGATATGAATTTCATAAGGGCTAAAGCCACCATGACCTGCAACGCCTCTTGCGAAACTTGCACCTGCATATCCCGCTTCGTTTTTGGTATCATTCCAGTTCATATCAACTAGGATATCTCCTGATCGGTCATGATCCCAATGTATAGTTTCGAAAGAAAGAGTCCCTTCTACAACACCTTTTAGGTCTCCTTCTTTTGAAGCTTTAGTATAAATACCGCCTATCCATTTCTGCTCCTGCAAGGCTGCAACAATATTTTTTATGCTCTTTTCGTCATGATCCTTCACATAAATTGATCCTTCGGCAACCACTACTTCTGTTGATTCCTTGTCTTTTTTTAGTCCTTTCTGAATTAAGAAATCTGTAAGGCCTAGTTTCCCAATATGTGTCACAAAACCATGATCGGAAGAAATGACAACATTAAAGTTTTGATCGAGTCCTTTTAATTCAAGAGCTTTAATAATTCTTCCAAACTGTTCATCAACATATTTGATAGACTCAATGGCTTCAGGGGATCCTATTCCATTTTTATGAGCAGCCGAATCTGGGTCACCAAACCATAGGGTACTTACTAATGGACCATCTAATGTTAAACCGTATTTTATTACTGCATCTGTTAGCCATTTGTGATTTCCAAGACCGGTTGGAGCTGCTCCAATTTCACTAAGTATTTTAGTTTTCAAAGACTCCGGTAGAATCATCGTGGTATTAATGATTGCTCCTCCACTTACTTTATGATTTTGCATTAAGGCTTGTCCAGTTGAACCGGAGCTAAAAACGAATAAGCTTGAGCCGTTTTGTTCTAAAACCTCTCCTAGTGAAACGGATGTCAATAAATGATTGTCTGTTGCTTTAGCGATTTTATTTAATTCGGCTGCATCACCCGTGTTTAAACCTGCTGTTTCTTTTATCTCAGGAAAATAAACCGTATTCCCCATTAGTCCATGACTGCCTGGATAGCAACCGGTAGATAACGAGGATGCATTAACCCTAGTTACCGTGGGGAATACACTATGATGTTGTTTACCATAACTTCCTTTTTTACTGAATAAATATACATTTGGCATTAATTCAGGGGTGATATAATCGGGCCTTAGGCCATCAAAAAAGACAATTAATGTTCGGAGGTTAGATGTACTAGATTTTGTCTGAGCTAGAATCGTATTTGTGAGCAGTAAAGCCGAAAATAGGATTAAAATTTTTTTAGGTACTGTTTTCATTATATATTATATTTGATTTAACTGTAATTTAATGTAACCTGCAAATATGTTTTTGAATAGATTTTTACAGTGTTATAAGTTGTAAACTCCTTGGTTTTTAAAATATTATTTATCCCACCATACTTTGGTTGCGCTAGTATCACCACCAATTGAGGCTGAAGCTAATGCTAGATTT
Organism: Flavobacterium algoriphilum; assembly: GCF_048158655.1. NCBI lineage: Bacteria > Pseudomonadati > Bacteroidota > Flavobacteriia > Flavobacteriales > Flavobacteriaceae > Flavobacterium > Flavobacterium algoriphilum. Next base: position 290,069 of record NZ_JBLNKY010000005.1, on the reverse strand, counting down.
TCCGGATTAAGCGATTGTAGATAAGTTGGGTAAGGCACACGATTTGGAAATGCATTTTCAACTGGTATTCCCGATCCTCTTGGTAAAATTGGATATCCAGTTCTTCTTTTTTCAAACCATGACTGATAGTCAACAAAAAAGGAAGCATAATATTTTTGTGAAATGATTCTTTCTAACTGAATTTCTGTTGAAGTGTTGGGATCATAAACTACACCTGCTTGAGCTAGATAATTTGGAGGCATCGTTACACCCCATTGCGTCATTGAAGCTGCTATAGCAGTTTCGTAATGTTGTTTTGGGTTTTTTCCCGTAGTAAAGCCTTTTAAAGCAAGTTCTGCTTTAATAAACTCTACTTCAGACCAAGTCATCATTACACCAAGTTGTGGTAAGGTTTTCATAATATCATTGTAACTAGTATTTTTTCCCACCTGATATTCTGTAGAAATAGGATACCCACTTTCAATGCCTTGGTAAATATTTTGGCCACCAACGCTTACTGTACCAAACCATAAAGTTCTTCTTGGGTCATTATCCGTATTCATTTTGTTAATAAAGAATTTAGTTACATAGGTTCCATCTCTCCATTCTAGTTGCCTCATATTAAAATATGGATTGTAATAAGGGAATGTCCCTGTGTATTTAAAAATCGCATCATCAGCATTACTTGTAAATACAGGATATTTTACAGGATCAGCCAGAATCGCTGTAATTTGTTCGTTGCTATTGATTTCCCCGTTGCGTTTTGACAATCGGAGCAGCAATCGAAGTCGTAATGAATTGGTGAATTTTTTCCATTTAACAATTCCGGGATTTGTCCCTCCCGAAAGGCTATTGGAATTGTATAAAAGATCTCCTCCGTAAGTAAGGGCTTTGGCTGAATTAAGCAAGGTATTAGCCTCTTCAAGATCCCTTAGAATTTTAATATAAATATCCTTCTGTTTGTCAAATGCAGGTTTAAAGTTGCCTTGAGTAGCCTTAATTGCTTGGGAGTAGGGAACATCTCCATACAAATCAGTAAGAATAGAATAGGCCCAACATTTATAAATCAAAGCGATTGCTTTGTAATTGTTTTCCTGTAAAATTTCGGAGCTTTTGTATATATCCTCTATATCAGTCATATATCCGTAAAAGTTAGACCAGACTGCCGAACCTGGATTAACTACATACCTATGCAGTCCAACTCCTGATGGACTAGAACGAGGCGCATCAACCTGCATGAGCTCATGTGTGAAACTCCGAGAAGCAGTCATACTTGTATTTACAATTCTAAACTGTAACTGACCCAACATAACTCCGGGAGTAATTTGTTTCGGACGGTTTGGATCTGTATTGATCTCTTCAAAATCTCTTGTACAAGAAGATATAAGTAGTACAACCAAAAAGAGAAAACTATATTTTTTATTTATTTTTATCATAATCTATTAATTTAAAATTTAAGGATAAGATTGGTTCCTATCGTTCTGGTAGAAGGAAATTGAGCTAATTCTACACCTGGAGTTAGTGTGCCATTATTTAGATTTCCTCCTTCGGGATCAAAACCTGGGAACTTGGTAAAATTAAATAAGTCTCTTCCGTAAAAAGCAAGACTTGCAGATTTCATTCCTACCTTTTTTAAGAGGCTGTTAGGTAAATTAAATTCGATACGAACTTCTCTTAGTTTGATAAAAGAAGCATCGAAAATATTAGTTTCTCCATTACTGATGGTATAATAATTTTCATAGTAGGAACTTGCTGCTACTCTAACGGTATTAGGAAGATACGTTCCATCTAATTGTAAAACGACACCTTGACCAATAATTCCACCATCACGACCAGGAAGCGTAACCTTGGTTTTTCCCAATGTATTATTCTTATGATTGGTTTGGGAATACATACTACCTCCTTTTTGTCCGTCTAAAAGAAAACTCAGTCTCACTTTTCCGATAGTAAACTCATTCATCAATCCAGCTTTCCAGTCAGCAAAAGCATTACCTTGTTTTTTCATTATAGGATCTAGTGTAGCAGGTAAACCGGCTGAAGTATAAATAATCTGACCGTCTGGAGATCTCTGAAAACCTCTACTGTACATATCTCCCATTCTGCCACCTACTCTGGCTTCAATGCTAACATTACTTTCATGGTTGTAAATAACCTGGTTTGTTATGCCTGGAGCAAGTTCTTTAACATAACTTCTATTGCGGCTCCAAGTGAGGGTACTATTCCATTTGAATTTACTTTTTGCTATTAATTTTCCTGTTATAGCAAGCTCCATTCCTCTACTGTTTATTAAACCTGCATTTACCATTGCATTTGAGTATCCGGACACGGGGTCTAAAGGAATTGCTAAAATTTGATTGCGACTATTATTATTGTAATAAGCCATATCAATCGATAAGCGGTTTTTAAACATTCTAAAATCAATACCCGTTTCTATACTAGAAGTTATCTCTGGTTTTAAATTAGCATTGAATAATGTTGTTGTGTTGGTAAAGCTATTACCATATATCCTGTCATAATATTTATCGGTTTGGTATGGTCTAGTGTCGTTACCAACTTGTGCCCACGAAACTCTAAATTTAGCAAAGGAGAAAACAGACGGTAAGTTTGCTATCTCGTGAATCAGGAAACTAGAACTAATCGAAGGATAGAAAAAGGAATTGTTACCGTAAGGCAAAGTACTTGACCAGTCATTACGACCCGTAATATCTAAAAATATTTTTTCTTGATAGGAAAATTGTGCTAAACCATAAAAGCTATTAATCGCTTTCTTTGTTTTTAAAGGATCTGCAACTGCTTGATCCAAGCTATTTGATATTTGGTAAATACCAGGCTGAGATAACTGATCCGCATAAAGTCCTGCAAAATCATAGTTTTGTCTCATTGAATTTGTACCAGCTGTAAGGTTATAATTAATATTATCATTTAGTGCATTCTTATAGGTTAACAAGGCATCCGTATTTATTTCATAACTAAATACATTTTGTTCCCTATACATTCCTCGAGCATATTTAGTCATGCTAAAAGGACGTTGTTGTGATCTGAATTCATTTGACATGTCCAGACCAGAGCGCACCATAAATTCAAGCTTATTAGTAAACTGATACGTTGCTGATACGTTTCCAATCACCCCATGTTTGTTCATTTTGTTGAGCATTTCATACATTCCAAGATAAGGATTGTCAGGCCCTGTATTGAAGGGATTCTTTTGTTTAACACCAACAAGTCCAGGCTCCCAATAAGGTTTAAACCATTCCGGTTTTATATTTGGAGCTGTACCAATCATAAGAAAATACATAATCGATTGATTATTGTATCCGGCAGCTGGAAGATTATCACTTTTTTTGTTCGTATAATTCATCTTACCATTTATCTTGAGCTTATCAGAGATTTGTTGATTTACAGATAAAGAAGCATTTATTCTTTCAAAACCAGTATTGGGAAGAATCCAATCATTTTTAAGATGAGTAATCGATAATCTGGTAGACCCTTTCTCATTTCCCCCTTCTAATGCGATACTATTTGATTGTGTAGTACCTGTTTTAAAAAATCCAGAAATATAATTTTTGTTAGCAGCCCACGGAGTACGTTCAGTAGGTTTACCATCTGCAGCATTAGGATTATATTGAAAATAGGACTGTCCGTCAAATTTTGGTCCCCATGCCCTTCCTGCACCTACATTTGTACTTGTATTTAGACCATCAGCGCTATCTAAGTAAGAATAGTATTTATCTGTTCGTCCCTCTCCATATTCAAATTGGTAATCCGGCCAACGATTTACTTGATCAAAACTAAAATTACTACTAATTGTTACTCCTATTCCTTTATCTTTAGTCTTGCCCGACTTGGTAGTAATAATAATTGCACCACCAGCGGCTCTAGTTCCATATAAAGCAGTTGCACCAGCACCTTTTAATACCGTAACTTTTTCAATATCTTCGGGATTTATATCTGATAATGTAGACCCAAAATCAACGGGGCTATCCTGTGAGAGGTGAGAAGAGAATCCTGTACCTGTAATCTTACTACTCACAGGAACTCCATCCAAAACTATTAAAGCTTGGTTATTATCAAGATTAAGTGATGACTCACCTCGAAGTGTTATTCTGGAAGAACCCATAGGACCTGCACCAGATCCCTGTATATTTAGACCCGCAACTTTTCCAGAAAGAGAATTTACCCAGTTATTTGATTTGGCATCTTTTACAGCATTTTCACCCAGTGATTGTGCGGCATATCCCAATGATTTTTCTTCACGCTTTATACCTAAGGCTGTTACAACTACCTCTTTTAGAGACGTTTCGTCTTGATTGAGTACTACTTTAATTTCGATCTTATTTTCAATATTGATTTCTTTAGTTTGAAATCCCACATAACTAATTGACAAAATAGTTGCGTCTACAGGAACATTTAAAGTAAATTTCCCGTCAAAATCAGTGGTTGTAGCTATCCTAGTTCCTGCTACAAAAACAGAAGCACCAGGAATAGGCAAATTAGATTCATCCAAAACCATTCCTGTAATTTTTCGATTTTCTTGGTCCTTTTTAGGAATGATTTTAGGAGTAATTCCAATCACTTCTTTTACTAAAACACCACTTTTAGTGATCTTAAAATCAAGACTAGCCTTCGTTTTTAAAACCGCTAAAACTTGGTTTAGATCTTGGTTGTTTATCGTAATGGAAATTTTCTTTTGAAGAAAATTTTGGTCTGACATATAAATAAACTTATTGTTTATTTGTCGTTCTATGAGGATAAAGGTTTGCTTTATCGATACGTCTTTTAGGTTTAAATTAATTTTCTCTTTTATAGCTGCATTTACTTCAACAATACTTTTATTTGAAGTATTCGAGTAAGTCACCTCAATACCAAACAGTAGTAATAAGGATAAGGTTAGTATAATTTTTTGTTTCATTTTATCTATGATTATTTATTGTTGTTTTTCAAACTAAACTGATCTTAAAAAAAGCTAGTTTTTGTACTCATTACTAAATGGAGTTAACTAACCCTCTTTTTTTATAGGACTCCAAGGCTCTACTAATATATTTTAGTGCGATAGCTATGTGATTTTCAACCGTTTTAGGAGTGACGTTTAGAATTTCCGAAATTTCTTTGTATTTTAGTCCATCGATTCTACTGAGTTCAAAGGCCTGACGTGATTTTTTAGGGATAATATCTAAGATTTCACGTATCAAACTGGTATTTATTTCCTTTTGTTCATTTTCAATAATCTCCTGCTCCCTACTAGGAGAAAACATAGTATTTATAGTTTTTTCTTCATCGATTTGTTGATGAAAGTGCTCTGATTTCCGTGCTGTTTTTAAATTGTTTTTTACTATTACATAGATATAGGATTTCGGGTTTTTAATTTTATCAATAATATTTCTATTGTTCCACAACTGAATAAAAATATCAGCGACTTTTTCTTCGACAAGGCAAGAGTTTGATTCATAACTCATTCCAAAACGACACAAAGGAGTATAATACCTATTAAAGAAAAGTTCCATCGCCTCGTATTGGCCATTCCGAATTTGTTGAAATAAATAATCGTCTGAAAAGCAATCACTACTGCCAATTTTTGTTGGGTTAATTTTCATGGTACTTGGTAATCTCGATGTTATTTTGAATGGTTTTTATTATGGTTACATCTGAAATAAACTCTAGAGAAGTTATAAATTCATCAATTGTCAGGTTTTTAAAAGCACCTTTTATATGTTGATTTGCAATGACTGCATCCTTAATGATAAAATTCACTCCATAGAATTGATTAATTTTTAGAAGTGCGTCTTTAAATTTCTCATCATCCAGAATGAGTATATTGTCTTTCCATGCAGAAACCTTATTAACATCAAAATTTCTTTTAATCACTACTTTGGTTTTAGAATTCCAAACTAATTCTTCATTTGGTATTAGGTTAATCTCATCCTTACTTTCTTTAAGTAAAACATGTACCTTTCCTTTTGCTAAAGAAACCGTTTGATTAACGATAGTACTACTGACATTAAATTCTGTTCCTAAAACTTTCACATTAAAATCATTGGTATGGACAATAAAAGGAGAATTAATATTCTTTGTAACTTTAAAGAACGCTTCTCCTTCCAACCAAATATCTCTTTGTTTTCCAAAATCACTGGAATATTTAACTTCACTACCCGAATTTAAAATAACAGTACTGCTATCCGGTAAAATAAAAGTAAGGCGCTGCCCTTTAAGAGCAATTCTATGATTTGTATATTCAGATTGTGTCATTCCAATGAAATAAAACCCCAGACAAAAAACCAATAGGAAAGCCATAGATAGCACTGCCTTTTTTTTTATGGAAACTTTTACAGATTTAACCTTTTCTGGTTTATTATATTTGTTAAGGATTTCTTCGAAAGAAATAGTTCTTTTTGGCAATTCACTATTGGGATAACTAATCCAAATTGTTTTAAAATTTTCAAATACAGCTAGTAGATCATCGTCTAAAGACAATTCGATTTCAAATACAGATCGCTCTGCTTTTGACATTTCACAGGCAATATATCTCACGCATTTTTTTTCCTTTTGACTAACATTCAACATAAATATTTCCCTTTGTTTATAGGAGTCAAAATAAGAGAAATACCCCTAGTTTTTAATACCATCAAATCGACACGATATCGTTAATGAATTGTTAATAGCCCAAGAGAGAGGTACAAATCCCTCTTTCACCGCGGAATCAAAACCCGAAACGCAAGTTTCGGGTTTTCTACATTTAATTGTTACCAAATTTTATATTTTTAAAAGCAGCTAGGATTGATTCTAGAAGCCAGTACTGTTTTTATAAAAACCTGGACTTATGATGTGATTTACTTTTTTATTAATCAATTAAAAATAGAATGCTAATCCGGATCAATATTTAAAATTTTATTTCTGTAACATTTCATTATTAGGAATAAAAAACAGCATTCATACTGAAAACCAATTTTTTAACTTTATTTTTTCGTAATTTTGATATAAAGCATAATTGAAAGTTTTAGCTTTCAAAATCCCAAATGATTTAAGAGATTCCAAAACTATATAATGATTCAATATCTAACCGAGTTTCATTAATACAGTAAAAGCACACTCCTTATAATTTAAAAATAAAACTATGCGAGTTTCTGTCATCCGAAAAAATGTAATATTTAGCCCTGATTCTAAGAGGGTTGTTGCCAGATATTTTATAAACGGCGATAAACGTACCCAAAAAATGGTAAGCCATATAATGATGTTAGACGAAAAACAAGTCGTAGAGACCCTAGAACATACACTTCGGGAGTTTGCCAGACGGCATCGAAATATTTCAAGCACATTTTTCAGGCATTGTGAAAAAATTAGAGGAATCATTGAAGGGATGCAAATCAATTATGACGGCCTGTCTGCTGAACGAAAAATGCTCATTGGTTCTTACTGTACAATGGAGTACGCTATAGAATCAGCAGCTTTTTTCAACCCTTCTATTGTGGCAGATTTCGATCAGTCGGGCCTTGAAATTGGTGAAAAACGGATCGTTATTTCTTTCCGTGCCACTGGCGAAGGTCATATCTCATCAATCGTTTTTAGAAGAGGAATTCTGGATAAGAATAACAATCTACATGTGATGAAAATTGGCAATAACATTGATAAAGCTGAGATTGTACACAAAACGCTATATAACAAAGAACGATTTTTGATAAAATTGGCAGAAATGCATACGTCGAACAAATACTCGGCCCATATTATGCAGGAATTACCGAATGAATTTGAGTATGCCGTGTTAAAAAGTATGGTAACCAAAGCCTTATGCGATCCAATGATTCGCCAAGAGAGGAGAACGGCCCTCGAAGAAGTGATCTGGTTGGCTGATTCGTTTTATGATTTACAATTTAAGCACGATTCCGATATTACCGAACGTGTTATATTTCCGATATCAGATTCTGAAAGTCGCGGTATTGAAGATGCCCGCTTTGTGTGCTTTATGGATGATGATCAATCATGTAAAGTAATGGCTACCTATACAGCTTATAATGGTCATGTGATTCTTCCAAAACTTATTTCTACCGAAGACTTTTATACGTTTCGTGTAATGCCCTTGTATGGGGTTGGTGCTGAAAATAAAAACCTCGCACTATTTCCTAGAAAAATAAAAGGCAAGTATGCCATGCTTTCCAGAATAGATGGGGTTAACAATTACCTTATGTTTTCAGATAGGGCTACGCAATGGAACGATCCTGTTTTACTTCAAGAACCGCGTTATCCATGGGAATTTACACAAATCGGAAATTGTGGATCACCACTTTGGACCGAAGAAGGCTGGCTGGTTCTTACCCATGGTGTAGGTACCATGAGACGATATTGCATAGGGGCTTCGCTATTTGATCTTGATGATCCTTCGAAGGAAATTGGCAGACTTAAAGAACCCTTACTTTCCCCACTAGAAGATGAAAGAGAAGGTTATGTACCCAATGTGGTGTATTCTTGCGGTTCAATTATTCACAACAACAGCCTTATATTACCTTATGCAGTATCTGACTATTCTTCTACTTATGCTGTGGTGGATATGTTAGAATTGATGGATGCTTTGAAGCAAAGTAAATCATAGTTTATTTTAAGATACTCCAAACATAAAAATTCCGGCTATTCTAAAAAGAAAACCTCAAGTTTTTTTAGTCCACTTAAAAATTTAGATTTAATTAAAAGAGTAGAAAAATAAGATTTTCTACTCTTTTTTTATCATGAAAATGAGTTTCTTAAGTGAAATCGAGTTTTGCTTAATTGTCTAAAAAAATCTAATTACAAAAAACCGATACTTTTTCAGTGATCCCGCTTTTGTTTCAGTTTTTTATTTTCAAACGATTCCTATACTTTAAGCAAAATATTATTTTAAAGTATCGACAACTTCTTTCACGAGTCGCAAACTTTTTAGTTTGTCCTGATGATTAAATATCGGACTGGTAATCATCAATTCATCAACACCTGAATAAGCTATAAATTGCTGCAATTCGGTTGCTAATTTTTCTTTGCTTCCAACAAATGAACAAGCAGTCATTTGGTTTACATGAAAACGCTCCGCATCGCTCATAATACCTTCTAAAGAATCAACGGGAGGTTGCAGTCCTTTTCTGTCGTTTCGAATTAAATTTAGAAACATTTGCGTCAAACTGGTTGACAAAATTTCAGCTTCTTCATCCGTATCGGCGGCGATCGCATTAACACATGCCATAGTTTTGGGTTTGTCCAAAAATGGAGAAGGCTGAAAATTATCGCGATAAAATTCAAAAGCCTGTAACATCTGTTTGGGGGCAAAATGCCCTGCAAATGCATACGGCAATCCATTGGCAGAAGCCAACGCAGCACTGTCCATACTGGAACCTAAAATCCAAACAGGGACTTTTGTCCCCTCTGCAGGAAAAGCCCTCACATTTGCAGTGGCATTTTCCACTGAAAAATAATCTTGAAGTGCAGCCACATTTTGTGGAAATCGTTGTGATTGTTCAAAGAAATCTTTTCGAATGGCTTGTGCGGTCATCGAGTCCGTTCCTGGTGCTCTTCCTAAACCCAAATCAATTCGGTTGGGATAGAGCAATTCTAATGTTCCAAACTGTTCCGCAACGATAAGCGGAGAATGATTTGGCAACATAATTCCACCGGAACCAACTCGAATATTTTGTGTTTGACTGGCAATAAAACCAATCAGAACAACTGTTGCCGAACTAGCGACGTGTGCCATATTATGATGTTCGGCTAACCAAAATCGGTTATACCCCAAACTATCGGCAAGTTGCGCCACCTCTTTTGTTTTTTGCAAAGTTTCGCTGGCATTGCTATCTTGGGTAATTATTGCTAATTCTAATATAGAAATTGGAATATTTTTGTTCATTTAAATTTGAGATTTCGAACAAAATTAAGCATTTACACCAAAGGTCTATATTCTTCAATGTTAATTGAATTATAATGTTTTAAAACTAAAAAGAACTTTCATTTATCCCTATTGAAAATCATAAAGAAATCATCTTTATGTGATTCCTTCGTATTTCAATTAGAAAAATATGAACTAAGCCAGAATTATTTACTTCTATCCCAATACTTCAATAGTATCCAAAACTAGAAAACAATACTTTTATTTATCTGCCGAAGTCATCCTGTAAACGAACTATATCCTCCTCATCAGAAGGATTTTGAGGGTCTGTATGTTGCCAAATTTCTGCTACTATTCCCCATGAATCTAATCCTATTAATCGATGGCGCTCTCCTTTGTCCAACTGTATAAAAGTACCCGGAGCCAATTTTTGAAGTACTCCTTCTTCGTCTGTCAAACTGGTTTTTACTCCAACAATTCCGGAGAGAATTTTCCATATTTCTGCTCTGCGATTATGAAATTGCCATGACAAACGCTTATTTGGGGCTATAACCAAAATTTTCGGACTCAGCTTATTTGTAATTCTGATCGCATCCATTTCAAGATGCGGGAAAAATTTAGCGGCAAAAGCATTTGCCTGACTTTCGTCAATCACAAAAAAACCTCCCCAAGGACGTGATTCATCTTGTTTTATAACAGTAAAGTTTTCTTTTTTTAATGCCAATGCAATCTGTTCAAAAGCAGTACTTTTTTCTAAATTATCAGGTAGGTTTAGATTCATTATAATGGTTTTGAAGTAATAAATATTCGATTGATCAAATTCCGCTATTACTAGTTTTTATAAATAATAAAGGCGTTTAATTTCAATTTTGAGTTTCCCATTAGGATTTTTGCTCCCTTTGGAACATTCACTTTCGTTTCTTTACCAAAATTTATTAGTACCGTAATTTGGTCTCCTTCAAAAGACCGGGTAAACAAAATTTGATTGTTATGATGTTCTAGTCTTTCATATTTTCCATATTGCAGGACTTTTTCATTATTTCGCAGTGCAATCAACTTTTTATAACCGTTAAGAATTGACTTTTTTTTGTTCATTAAACGCTGAACATTGGTTTCTTTGTAATCAGAGTTAATTTTTATCCATGTTTTCGTAGTTGAAAAACCTGCGAAAGGAGTTCCATTCCACTGCATTGGACTTCGGGATTTGTCACGGTTGTGATCATTTCCTTCAACGAGTGCTTGATCCGGATTTTTTCCTTTGGCCAAAGCCAATTCGTAATGAGTCCTTCCTTGAATGTCAACCATTCCTTTCAAATTCTTGGCAATACTATTACGCATCCCAATTTCTTCACCATAATAAACAAAGGGAACTCCTTTAGCGGTAAGCATCAAAGCCGCTAATGCTAGAGCTTTATCCGGATTCCCCTTGGCTAATCGGTCCATCATTCGGGGCATATCATGACTTCCAAAAAACAAAGTTGGGTAATTACTCATGTTTTTTTCCATGCTTTGCAACTCGTCAAAAATACGTTTCGAGGAAAAATTTTTGATGCTTCCAAAGTTAAAATTAAAGACAACATCCAATAAATCTTGCGATTGATATTGCTTTAAAACCTCAATTTTATCGCTTCCTATTTCTCCTACTATGAACCGATTATCATACTCGCTTACAGTCAATTTTATGATTCGCATTGCGTCTTTTACACCTGCCTGATCAATGTCGTTGGTGTGTTGTTGTAGCCTGTCTTTTACTGGATTATCAGCTGTAATTCCGTTAGTGTTTAAAAAATTAATCACATCCAATCGAAATCCATCCACCCCTGTATCCAACCAAAATCGAAGCACTTTTTGAACCTCAGCCACCACTTTAGGGTTAGACCAATTGAGATCGGCCATTTTTTTATCAAATTTATGATAGTAATATTGATTGGTCAACGTATCCTTTTCCCATGCTGTTCCACCAAAGAAAGATTCCCAATTGTTGGGTCTATCTTTCCAAATGTAATAATCCCTATACGGATTGTCAATTGATTTGCGGGATTCTTGAAACCATTTGCATTCCGTAGAAGTATGATTCAAAACCATATCCATAATTACTTTGATTCCTCTTTTATGGGCTTCCTTCAAAAATTTATCAAAATCAGCTTTGCTGCCATAAGTAGGATCTACCTCGTAATAATTAGCAATATCGTACCCATTGTCCACCTTTGGAGAAGTCAGAAATGGCGTGAGCCAGACTCCTTTTATACCCAATGATTTCAAATAATCCAGCTTCTCGGTCATTCCTATAAAATCCCCATATCCATCGCCATTACTATCAGCATAACTGGGCATATAAATCTGATAAAAGACTGATTCTTTCCACCAATTTTGTGAGTATAACGTATTTTGTGCGGTTACTGAGCTACTGTCAAAGGAAAAAAAACAAAGTAGTGTAACGATTACCAGATTACATTTCATAAGCAAATCCTTTTATTTTTTCTGTTGAAACTTATAATCGACCACAATTCCGTTTACTAACATTTTAGCACCTTGATACGTGATTCCCCCCCCTGATGGAATACAGACAATTACCGCTGCACTTTCTGGAGCAATCTTTATTTTAGCCGAAGAAGAAACGTTACGCGCAACAAAACGCCCCGAAACAGTATTGTACAAATCGATTTTTTTTCCTTGCTCTGTTTGTATTAAAACTTTTTTATTAATCGTATAAGGGTTATAATATAAAAAAGAAGGATACGCTTTATCTCTATAAAAATCAGTAGCCAGTAGATTCAATTGTAGAATTCCATTCACATTCGTTGGACGGATAATGCTTCCGAAGACACCCACGTGTCCACTGCCATAAACGCTGAATTGCGATTCTTCCGGATTTTGTCCCAGTACCCAAAGCGGCCCGTCACCTTGTGCCACTGGTCCTTTTAAATTTTCATACGCTTTATAACCAGACTGTCGAATGATGCCTTCATACCCGATTACTCCTTTGCTAACTGCAGCAAGATGCGGTATCGTTTCATGCTCATCTGGCATGTACTGCGGATAAAAGAAGCGTGAAGCATTAGCGGCATTCAACATCCATTTCCCAATTGCCGTTGCATACGATTGATTGTAGCGAACCATTGGAACCATCGGCCAAGCCATATCATAGGTATTCATCAAAAAGCCATAACCACCATGATCCACGGTACTACCTACGGTACCTGAAATATCCATTCCATTCCAGTTGCCCACCAAAACACCCCAACCCTCCCTACAAATTGCAGTTCCATCGAAGGTCCAACCCAACATTTTATTCGTGTCGTAATGCTCTGCTCCTTCTTCTGCATTTATTCTTGCTGCCAAATAAGCCCCAAAAGGCATTAGCAATTCATACGTAGGATTTATAGGTTGCGATTGTAGCGCAGCCAATGCACTTTTGGCGCCTTTTAAATACCTTGGATCTCCAAATTTTTTATACGCCGCATACAAAACCCAGGCATGCCCCGCCGCGGCATCGGGTTGTGCGCAAATGTTGTTTTTCATCGGTTTCATTTTGCCGTAATCAAAATAAGAATAATCATAATTTCCATTTAAAATAGAATCGGCCTTAAAGAATTTTTCGGCTATACTTTTAGCGATTACCTCAAAACCAGGTTCGTTAGGGTATTTATCATAAACGGCATAAAACAGGAGATTTGGATACACATCATACCACCAATCGCGGCCATAACCACCGCCTAATAAAGCGACCTCCGGAGCCGTATTGTTCATCATAATGTCCCAACCTGTTTCGGTATTGAAATAATTTTTTAGCATACCAACATAATTCAAATTTTGTTGTTTGCTTTTGTCTATACCTATTAAACTGGCCCCTAATGTAGCTCCTATTGTAGCGAGTGCTTCATGAAACATTCCTTTGTTATTGGTGCCTTGTCTTACGTCAGCCACGGCAGTATACATACCAACAACGTCTTGTGGAAAATTCTTTTTTGTGCTGTCTATCCATACCATCGGCCAAAATTTACCTTTGGCATTGAAATCATACACGGTACTATCAAAACGCACCGCCATTTTTTTATAATCGATGATTTGAAATGGTTTGGGCAAGTTTGGCATTTGGTCCACACGCGCTATGTTTTGTTGTTTAACTTGGGCTGTTCCATTGAACCCGAGAAGGATAAGAAACAAACCCGAAAAAGTAATTTTGAAAATAGTATTCATTTCATATTTTGATTTAATTGTAACACACTTTTAGAAACTAATCGGTATTATACCATTTTTTCGGCTACTTCGCTCCGTACTTTGCTATCTATTACTGGTTCATCCGGAGAAAGCAATTTCCCTTCTGCTATAATTTTCTTGGCTACAAAAATAGAACTCAACTGCAAAACAGCAACGATAACAATAGCATATCGCAACGCAATTTCAGTTGAAATGGCATACGCCAAAATAAGAAACGTTCCCGCGCCTAAAAATCTCCCTGCAAATAATCCTGCCTCATGGTTCAAAATATAAGCAAATTCGCCTCTTTTTTCAATTTTAGAAACGATATCAATTACTTTAAATTGAATTGGGAAATACGCCAAATCCATTAGTGGTTTTGCAATCAGCAATAATAAGATGAAAATAATCACACCGGTTTGATTAAATAACAACCCATTGATCACCGCTCCTAAAGCAAACAAAACAAGTCCCGCTGTAAATATTTTTATTCGGTCAGAAGGTTTTGAAATCCTTCCTAAAACATACATAATTACTGCAGCAATTATAGCTCCTATGGATTGCGCAGTTCCTAGCGCTCCTTCTTTACCTATCAATAACATAATCAGCATGGCGGGTGCTGTTACCAGAAAACCCTGTACCAAGCCTTTCAATACTGATAAAGACAGTAATTTATACCACAACTGATGAAATTTAAAAAAAACATATTTTTTCTGTTCGGGATTTTGGAATGTCCCTCTGAAACAAACTATAGAGGCTGCTACAGTTACTAAAAATACCATTCCGGTAATAATTAAATAGGCCGTGTGAATTTGCGCTTCGTCTCCGCTTGACTCAATAAACCAACCAATTGTAATCGGAATGACTACAGCTATGATCGTGTAAAAAAAGGTTTCCAAACCATAATAATAATTTCGATTCGTATCATTGGTGATGGCTAATGCCAAATAATCTCGGTTAGACCAATAAAAGCCAAAAGACAATCCCATAGTAATACCTGCAAATCCTATTCCTACTAAGTCTAATGTCTTTAATGACATCATAATCATCATGGAAACGCCACTAAGCATCATTCCTGCCGAATATAATTTCCTGATATTAAAATGTTTCAGCAAATAGCCGTTCAATAAAAAAGTTAGCGGAATTCCGGCATAAATAGTAAGCTGATAAATCACCACTTTTACGGGGTCATTAGAACTTCGCATCACATAAGCAGCTACAAAAATATCTATAACAGGCAAAACGAAGGCATAAACCAGATTCGTAAGTACTAATATTTGAAAATTGTGGGTCTGACTTTTAAAATGACTAATTTCTGTTTGTAATTTTTTGAACATTAGTTATATTTTAAAAGTGAATAAATGTCTTTGATAGAAAACTCCGCACCACAAACAAACTCATCCGAAGCGCCGTAATAAATAGTGACCGTATCACCATCAGGCTGTACAATATGTCCGTTTGTAAATACTACATTCCCGAAAAAACCAGTCAATTCATAAGTTGCAGTTGGCACCATTATAGGTTCTTCAGTGCGTGCAATTACTTTTGTAGGATCTTTTAAATCCATTAAAAAAGCCCCTAAACAATATTGATGTGCAGCATTGGCTCCATGATAAATAGACAACCAGCCTTTTTCAGTTTTTATGGGAGCAGCTCCGGCACCCACTCTTTTACTATCCCATAGTCCTACTCTTGTTTTTATAACACAATGGTGATTTCCCCAGTGCAACCCATCTGGAGAGGACGTTATCCAAATATAATTCCCACCAATATCAACACTGCTTGGACGATGCAAAGCATAGTACATCCCGTTTATTTTTTCATCAAAGATGGCGCAATCCTTATTATGAGGTGGCAATATCATTCCATGGGATTGAAAGTTTTTCCAATCGGTTGTAGTGCGTAAACCTACTCCTACTCCATTATCAGAAACTGCTGTATAGGTCAGGTAATATTTATTTTCGAGCAAAGTAACCCGGCAGTCTTCTATACCAAATGTTTCCAGCAATCCCTCACCAACTAAAGGCGGATAATTCTCTGGCTCATAAAAATGGTTTCCATCGGTACTGCATAATAATCGCAGGTGAGATAAAGTAGTTAAATAATCCACTCCTTTATAATTAATTACTCTGGCGTCACTGGCATCTAATTCCGGATCGTCTTTAGGAATTTCAATAATTTTAATAGCCCCGCTTTCCGTAAGAATTGGAAAAGAAATTACGGTGTCATTTTGTTTTGGTCTTTCGGCAACTCTAACCAAAAGCCATGTTTTCCCATCAAATTGAAATACCCCTGGATTAAGGAGACAAGTAATTTCAAGACCTTCTCTACTAGCTGGAAGATCTGCTGGGGATAATAATGGGTTTTGTGTGAAACGTTTTGCAATATCGTTCATGCTATTCTATTTTTAGTTTTTTAGTTTTATTTTTTTTAAAATCCTTTGCGAGATACAAAAAAGTAATTTAATAGTAAATTTATCATAAAATCAACAACTATTCTATTTATTTACACATATCTAGAACAAACAAATCCAATTTAGTAAAAGAGAGATTCGCAACTATTGATAATTTAAAACAAAAAAACAATTCAAAGACGAATATAAAATCCGAATTGTCCTTAAATTTGTATAAAATAGTTTGATTATGGAAATCAGAATCGAAGCTGTTCAAATTGCGGAATCCTTCAATATGAAGAAATTTCGCACAGATTTTCGTGCTGAAGCAAATTCGGGCTCTACTTCCGAAGTATTTTATGCATTGGTGGAGAATGAGCGTTTTTTATATGTTTTTGATTATGGTGTTGTGGTCTTTGCAAATTATGATGCGATTGCCAAAAGTGAATTCGTGAACTTTATAAAAAATTACGCCACTACTTTAGTTGATTTGGATTTATCCGAAGAATACCGCATTGAAACTGACGAAACTATACAAAAGGTCCTAGTAAAAAACAATTATGTCACCGTTTCTCAAATAGATTCCTCCCTCATGCGAATCGTTATGCTTAATATTGCCCAATCTGTTGCGCTGGAATATTACGAAGTATTGACTGACGAACTCATTACCTCTTCAAAACACTACATTCTCGAATTAGAACAACACGGAAAACTCAGTATTTCCAAAACCAATTTGCTTAAATACATTGGAAAAGTCCTGAATGTAAAGAACAGTATTGTAGACAATTTATATATTCTTGATGACCCAAATCTCGTTTGGGATAATGAAGAACTCAATTTACTCAACCGCCATCTTAAAGCTAATTTTGATATCAATACCCGTTTTAAAGATCTCGATTACCGCTTGCAAATTGTAGAAAACAATCTTACGTTGTTCACCGATGTACTGAACGTGCGAGAAAGCTCCCGCCTGGAATGGGTGGTTATCATATTAATTGCAATGGAGATTGCCATCGCTTTATTTTTTCATTAAAACCTATAGGCTATTGCATCCGATTTCCTGTTACTTCAAGAAATCTAAAATATTTCTTTGATTCTTTATTCTAAAAACAAAATCATTTTTGTTATTTTTGTTTTTACAAGGATAAATTATTAAAGAAAAAAAGTGAATTGTGTTTTAGCACTGAGAATTCTATATAATCTAATTCCCGAACCTGAATAAATAAGCACTCCATTAAATATTATAAATGAAAACCTATTACATTCATAACGGAACTGAAAACAGTGGTCCGTTTTTTTTAGACGAATTAAAAGCTAAAAAAATAACAAAAACAACATTAATATGGTTCGAAGGTATGGACGAATGGAAATATGCCGGAGACATCCCTGAATTAAAAATCATTTTAGCTGTAGTTCCTCCACCTCTGAAAAACATTACAGCTTTACCAATAGAAAATAAAAAAGTAGTAAGTCTAACTATTTTAGGATTAGATAAAAGTATCTTTTTTTTAGCTTGTGGAATTTTAGCTTTAATTATTGGAACACTGATTTTCAATACGTATCAAGAAAACAGAAGTTTAGAATTTGAACAGAAAAATCACCAAACCGAATTTCAAAACCAACAAATTGAACTACAACAAAAACAAACTGACGAGGAAAAAATACAACTTGCTATTCAAGAAAAAATAGAATCGGATAGACTCTCAAAAGAAAAAAAAGACTCTATCAACTATAGAATTTTAGAAATAAAGAAAATAATATTTGTCAACAATGCTAATTTAGAGGAGGATCAAAATAAATTAATTGATGCCAAAGACTTTAAATTATTAAGAACAGAAATCGAAAGGGAGGAACAGATTAACTTGATAGAAGATGATATTATCCATTGGCAAAACGAAATTAAACAACTAAAAAATGAAGCCGATCGATTGTATTTAAAAATAGAAACAATACACTAATCTTAATTTTAGGAATCAAAAGAATTCCACAGCAAAAAAAACTCCAAAGCTTCAAAACTTTGGAGTTTTCCTTAATTTAAACAACTTTTCAATCAAGCTATTTTTCTAAACTTTCTAATGTCATATTCGAAATCACAGACTTATCTTGATCCAAAACATCCTCATTACTTGCATATTGATCATTTTTCTTTATAAAAAGCCAAGTATTATCATCTTTCGTTTTTAGTTCTACCAATGCAAATTCACCTTTGAGCTTTTTTCCATTAAGAATAAAACTAAGATGTCCTTCTTTCAAATCACAATTTAATTTTTTTTCGACATTAGCTACGCCTTCATTATCCGCTAAGGTATAGCTTCCATTATCCCAAATCATAACAATTCCTGCACCATAGTTTCCTTCAGGAATAATTCCTTCAAAATCTTTGTAATCATAAGGATGATCTTCCACCATAATCGCCAGTCTTTTATCCGCAGGATTCATCGACGGCCCTTTAGGTAAAACCCAACTTTTTAATACTCCGTCTATTTCCAACCGAAAATCATAATGCAAATGAAATGCTGCGTGCTTTTGCATGACGAAAACTAATTCGGTTATAGATTTT
This sequence comes from Flavobacterium algoriphilum, assembly GCF_048158655.1. Taxonomy (NCBI): domain Bacteria; kingdom Pseudomonadati; phylum Bacteroidota; class Flavobacteriia; order Flavobacteriales; family Flavobacteriaceae; genus Flavobacterium; species Flavobacterium algoriphilum. The sequence goes on along the minus strand of NZ_JBLNKY010000005.1, from coordinate 271,103 downwards.
TTAATAGCACCTTCAGGTTCACTGATGTACTTAAAATTACGCTTTTGATTGTATTTATTTAAAGATATCATAATAAATAAAATTAGAGTTAAAATAAAACTAAAAAATATGAAATTGATATATTCGTGTAATTAGTCAATATGCAAGCTAAAAAAACATTTAGATTGGGTTCAACTTTTTCCTGTATTTTCGTCTAAATTGCTGTGATTATCACCGCCAATACTATAATTGTTATTCTCCTCGTCTTCACTTCCCATATCTTCCTGATCATCATCCAGTTCAGATCCGGGAACGTCTAAGTCACTGCCAGACTCATCCTCATAAAAATCTTTTTGATTCAATTCCCTGACGTTATTAATTTCAACAGGTGCTTTTTTTCTAGTAATATCTTCCGGGTCAATTTCCATTTCTTTGTGGAACTGATTATAAATATCTTCGCTTGGAGGATAAATAAGAGAATCCGGCACTTTATTTTTATCTTTAGAAACCGGTTTCGTATTATTTAGATTTAATTTGTCATCTTTGTTTTCCATTTTAATGTTTTATTAAATTGACTTACAGAACACTAAGATAATCATTTTTAAATAAAAATGCATTTTATAAGTATAAAAAACAACCTCTAATTCTTATTTTATTATGGAAACGATTTATACATTCTTTTCAAATTTTAAGCTTTCTAATCCCTAAATTAATTCAATTAATTGTTAGTTTGGTAAGAATCCATTTTTATTTTAAACAAGATTTTTTACCCTTTAAATTCTTAAAATAAAGTTAAGTAACATTCTTTGGTTTTCTAATCAAGTCTGATTCTTTTAAATTTACAAAAATTATTTTTTTTTATAAACAACTACAAAATGGTACCAATGGAAGACCCAGAAAAAAACCAAAATCAAGCAATGAATCCATTTTTTCAACCCTATAATACACCGTATAATGTTCCGCCTTTTGATAAAATAAGAAACGAACATTTTAAACCCGCTATTTTAGAGGGCATTAAACGGCATCAGACAGAAATCGATCAAATTGCAGATAATACAGATGTACCTACTTTTGAAAACACCATTCTTGCCATGGAAAATTCAGGTGACTTTCTTTTGAATGCTACTATGGTTTTTTCTAATTTGAATGGCGCAAATACCAACGATGACCTTCAAAACATAGCCAAAGAACTTGCTCCAAACTTAGCGGCACACAATGACAACATCTATTTGAACGAAAAATTATTCTCAAAAGTAAAATCACTTTGGAATGAAAAAGAAAAGCTAAATCTGAATACAGAACAAGCTAAAGTTTTAGATAATTTATACAAAGCATTTGTACGAAGCGGAGCCAATTTAGCTGATTCAGACAAAGATAAACTGAGAAAAATAAACGAGGAACTTTCACTGACTTGTTTGAAATATGGCCAAAATGTTTTGGCTGAAACCAATACATACAAATTGGTTATCAAAGATAGAAACGATTTATCCGGATTACCTCAGGAATTAATTGCTGCTGCTCTTGCCGAGGGGAGATCAAAAGGAAACGAGGGAAAATGGGTTTTTACCTTATCCAATTCCAGTGTGATTCCGTTTTTGCAGTACAGTGCCAATAGAAATTTAAGACAGCAAATCTGGAAAGCCTATGAAACCCGTGCGAATCATGATGACGATTTTGACAATAAAGAAAATGCGCTGAAATTGGCAAATCTACGCGGCGAAAAATCCAGACTTCTTGGTTATGAAACGCATGCTCATTATGTTTTGGAGGAAACTATGGCCAAAACTCCAGAAACTGTTTATAAACTTTTGAATGATTTATGGGAGCCAGCTTTAGAAATTGCCAAAACGGAAGCAGCAGATATTCAAGAAATGATGACAAAAGACGGAATCAATGATTCGGTTCAACCCTACGACTGGCGATTTTATACTGAAAAAATCCGTAAAGAACGTTTTGATTTGGACGAGCAGGAATTAAAACCTTATTTTAGTTTAGAAAATGTCCGAAAAGGCGTTTTTCAAGTTACCCAAAACTTATACGGCTTACAATTCAAACCCTTACTTGACGTACCAAAGTACCATGTAGAGGTAGAGGTATGGGAAGTTTCAGAATCCGACGGAACGCCTGTCGGTGTTTTGTATATGGATTTTCACCCTAGAAATTCTAAACGTGGCGGAGCATGGATGACGTCCTATAGAACCCAAAAAACAGTTGATGGATTTAGACAAGGTCCAGTAATTTCTATTGTTTGCAATTTTTCTAAACCAACAGAAAATAGTCCGGCTTTATTGACTTTTGACGAGGTGACAACTTTTTTTCATGAATTTGGTCATGCTTTACACGGATTATTATCGAATGTAACATACCGAAGTTTGGCCGGTACAAATGTGTCAAGAGATTTTGTTGAATTACCTTCGCAAATTATGGAAAATTGGGCCGGAGAACCTGAAGTTTTAAAAATGTATGCCAAACAGTATCAAACAGGAGAGGTCATTCCGGATGATTTGATTAAAAAAATGCAAGAATCAAGCACTTTTGATCAAGGTTTTATGACCACAGAGTATTTGGCAGCTTCGTTTTTAGATTTAAAATACCACACTCAAAAAGAGGCAATTACATTAAACAGCAATACTTTTGAGAAAAATGCAATGGACGGAATAGGCCTAATCAATGCCATCATTCCAAGATATAGAAGCACGTATTACAATCACATCTTCTCAGGTGGCTATTCGGCTGGATATTATAGTTACATCTGGTCAGGCGTTTTGGATACGGATGCTTTTGAAGTCTTCAAAACAACCAACTTATTCAATCCTGAAAAAGCCATATCATTCCGAAAAAACATTTTAGAGAAAGGCGGAACCGAAGAACCAATGGTCTTATATAAACGTTTCCGCGGAGCAGAACCTAGTGTTGCACCTTTATTAAGAAAACGAGGTTTAGACAAAAAACAAACAGCGGCGCCTACAAAAAAATCCGACGATTAATTATTCCAAAAACAAAATATCCCATTCTTAAACTTAATTTAGAATAGGATATTTTGTTTTAACTATTGGTAAACGATAATACATCTCTTTATTTACCACGACTTCTATTTTTGAAAAAGTCAAATGATTGCCTTAAATACTGATTAAGCAATATAAAAATAACGACATTACCCATTACATAAAACAGTAACAGTAGATTTCCATACTGAACAATAAAATCGATTGTGATTGACAACTCAAAAATCGATATTTTCTATTCTATTTTCCACAATTAATACAACTTAAATCACTAACTTTAAACAGCTTAAATATGTGTCTGAATAACTTGAAAGTACTTTCATAATCTTAAAAATAAAAACATGAGCGCATTAAAAGACAATATAATACCGGGAAATCACGGTCAAATTTTTGGAACAAATGCTATAGAAGAAGTTGATTTAATCGAAATTAAAGCCAGCGTCTTAGGGCTCGATGGAATAAAAGATGTGCTGTTGAATGCTGAAATATTCCCCAGAGAATTCACCGTGCATACCTCTAAAATGGTAGCTATAAGTGACATTGAAAACAAAGTAAAATCCGTAGGCTTTCACGTTATCCCAAAAGATATGTTTCAGCTTTAAAATTCAAATCTCCCCTTTCTTTAGTTTTCACAATTAGCTCTAAAATTAAAACCAACCCGATTCAGTTAATCTCAAATTATTTAAAAAAGACAAAAATGGAAACTAAAAAAACAATCTATCAATTACATGAAGAACATAAAACGTGGTTAGACAAACTTTCATTTTATAAAGATGAACTTAAAATTATGGATAACCGAATTTTGGAAGTGGCAAAAAAAAACACATCTAATGAGGTACGCTCCTTAGCTGATCATTTTAATAATCAACTAATTATCCAAAAGGAACAAATCGACATCCTAAGTCATGATATTAAAAGTCACGAAGTGTACCTTGATGCTGCAGCGCTCGATAATCCTAATGGTATTGATAATGAAAAATTTTCAGACCATAAAAAACACCGGGAAAGTATCGTCATTTTTGAGAAACTATTTAAAGATTTGAGAGAAGATTTAATTAATTTTCTATCGAAATGGATGTGAATGTTGTATGATTTACAAAAATTAGAAACGTATTTTAAAATTAACAATTATTTCTTAAGTTACCTGTGGAAAAAATTTATATAGTAGAACAGAACCCAGATTTAACAGATTATTACAATTTTTTTCGATTATAACAAGAAAACCTAACCCGTTTATAACGCTTCCGGACTCCCTTTTCTGAGTAAGCACTACCTTTAAAATACTTTTAGTATTATTAGCAACAGCTAATTAAAAATTTAAACAAAAATTAGTATTCTAAATTTGGTTTTTACTTATTCATATCGTAATATTGCAATATAAATATATAACGATGGGAATTACTAAATCAGAACATTTTACAAACGAGCAAAATGAATTGGCGACTTTAGCGAAAGCCATAGGTCATCCCGCACGTATTGCCATTATTCAACACCTTATCAAAGTAAACAGTTGTGTATGCGGTGATATAGTAAACGAACTGCCTCTAGCCCAACCTACCGTTTCACAGCACTTGAAAGAACTAAAAAATGCCGGTCTTATAAAAGGTAATTTTGAAGGAAATGCCATTTGCTACTGTCTCAACGAAGAAGGTTTTAATAAAATAAAAGGCTTTTTCCAGCATATCAATACCTATTTAGAAAACAAGAAAAATCAATGTTGTTAATTTTAAAAATACTAGAATCATGAAATCGCCAGGACTCAGAAAAAACAATATAATTTAGGAATGGCGATACCATATTCCTTTTAAAAAACAAATATTATAATCATATGAAATTATCAGAAATTAAAAATCAGTTGAGTACGTTAGAAGACGTTGCTTTTGTATTGCCAAACGGAACCTATGTCCCAGAACATTTCCATGTAACCGAAGTGGGTTTAATCACCAAAAACTTTATCGACTGTGGTGGAAAAGTTCGAAAAGAAACCCTAGTAAATTTCCAATTATGGGATGCCAATGACTTCGAGCACCGCTTAAAACCGCAAAAACTTTTGGATATTATTGCCCTTTCAGAAAAAGTGTTAGGAATCGAGGATCACGAAATTGAAGTAGAATATCAAGCCGAAACGATTGGAAAATACGACTTAGGTTTCAACGGAACAACATTCACTCTATTAAACAAACAAACAGCTTGTTTAGCACAAGATCAATGTGGCGTTCCTGCAGAAAAACAAAAAATAAAATTATCCGAAATCCCTACGCAATCAAGCTGTTGTACTCCTGGAGGAGGCTGTTGCTAATTTTTTAAAACTATAAAATGACTCTAACAAAAACCATCCTATTTCCTGAAATCGAAAAAGTAATCCGTGCTTTTGATTTTGAAAACATAACAGCAGAACGCAAAATTATTTTGCAACCGCTGATTGATTTTATTCAAAACAAAGCTACAAACCAACAAGAAATCAGGCTAAACTTAATCTGCACACACAATTCCAGAAGAAGCCATTTATCCCAAGTTTGGGCACAAACAGCAGCAGCTCATTTTAATATAAAAAATGTATTTTGTTATTCTGGGGGTACCGAAGCAACTGCTTTATTTCCTATGGCTGCGAAAACACTAGAACAATCAGGCTTTAAAATTAAAACCATTGCAATAGGGAATAATCCAATTTATGCCATAAAATATTCCGACAATGAACATCCTGTTATTGGTTTTTCAAAAACTTATGATGATGATTTTAACCCCAAAAGGGAGTTTGCAGCAATATTGACTTGTTCGCAAGCAGATGGAGGTTGCCCTTTTATTGCAGGTGCTGAAATGCGTATTCCAATCACATTTGAAGATCCAAAAGCGTTTGACAATACGCCACAACAAGCAGAAAAATATCAGGAACGCAGTTTGCAAATTGCTACCGAGATGTTCTATGTATTCTCCCAAATAAAATCATAAAATGGCAGCTAAAAAAAGATTACACTTTCTCGATAGTTACCTTACACTTTGGATATTTCTGGCAATGACAATTGGCGTTTCTATTGGCTACTTTATTCCGTCAAGTAGCGGCTTTATCAATTCTTTTTCAAGCGGAACGACCAATGTTCCTTTGGCAATTGGATTAATATTAATGATGTATCCTCCATTGACTAAAATTGATTTTTCAAAAATTCCTTTAATGTTTGAAAAGCCAAAATTACTCACCGCCTCTTTTTTAATCACCTGGATTATTGGTCCGTTTTTAATGTTTTTATTAGCAACATTCTTTTTGAAAGATTATCCGGAATACATGACCGGTTTAATCATTATTGGGATTGCGCCTTGCATTGCGATGGTAATTGTTTGGAATGAATTAGCTGAGGGAAATAGAGAATTAACAGCTGGATTAATTGGAATTAATAGTTTACTTCAAGTCTTCTTCTTTGGTTTATATGCTTATTTCTACCTGGAAGTCATGTTGCCTTTATTTGGAATAAAAGGTTTGGAATTAAATATTACGGTTGCCCAAATTGCTACAACAGTTGGGATTTATTTAGGAATTCCATTTGCATTAGCAGTAATTAGCCGCTATGCCATCAAGAAATACATTGGCGACAAATGGTTCAATCAAAAATTTATTCCTTTTGTCTCTCCCATTACTTTGATTGCTTTGCTTTTTACAATTGTAATCATGTTCAGTTTAAAAGGTGAAATGATTGTTGATTTACCGCTGGATGTAATTCGAATTGCTATTCCACTTGTGATTTTCTTTACCATTATGTTTTTCCTGATGTTTTTTGTTTCTAAAAAAATTGGAGCCAATTATCGGGATGCCGTAGCGCTTTCATTCACTGCATCGGGTAATAATTTCGAATTGGCAATTGCAGTTTCTATTGGAGTTTTCGGTATCAATAGCGGACAGGCATTTGCCGGCGTTATTGGGCCATTAGTAGAAGTTCCGGCTTTGATAATTTTAGTAAATGTCGCTTTTTGGTTAAGAAAAAAATATTATCAATCTAAGTAATTTCAAAAATAAAAATTTTAAAACATAAGTACATAATTTTAAATTAACTTCAAGCTCCCACATACTTTTTGGGAGCTTTTTTTTGCTATAAATCACTTAATCCCCTAAATGCAAAATATTTATTTCATAAAAAGAGGTTTTTTATTATAAATACCCCATTTAAAACATCCTTTTTTTAATAATTACCAATTAATTTCAAAAACACAAAATTAAGTATGAAAATTAAGTATTAATACTTATATTTGTCTAATAATACTTAATTAATGAGGTTATGATTCAAGTAATAGTAGTCGGAAACGGCATGGTAGGTTACAAATTTTGTGAAAAATTCATCACAAAATCTGGACAAGAAGAATATCAAATCACCGTATTTGGAGAGGAACCAAGACGCGCATACGATAGAGTTCACTTGAGTGAATACTTTGCAGGTAAAAGCGCTGATGACTTATCATTATCAACATCAAACTGGTACGAAGAAAATAATATAATCCTAAATACCTCTGAATTAATCACTGATATTAATAGGGAACAAAAAACAATACATACCCATTTAGAAAAAACACATACTTACGACTACTTAGTTTTAGCTACAGGGTCCGCTGCTTTTGTACCTCCTATTGAAGGGGTGGATAAAGAAGGCGTTTTTGTATACAGAACTATTGAGGATCTGGACGCAATCATGGCTTACGCCAAGAAAATAAAGCAAAATGGAGCTACAGAAGCTGCCGTCCTTGGTGGTGGATTATTAGGATTAGAAGCTGCTAAAGCGGTATATGATTTAGGATTAAACCCACACGTAGTAGAATTTGCTCCTCGATTGATGCCAAGACAGCTCGATAAAGGGGCGAGTGAAATGTTGCAATCAAAAATTGAAGAACTCAACATTGGCATTCACCTGAACAAATCAACACAATATATTGCTGGAGAACATGCCATAACGGGAATGATGTTTGAAGGCGATTATCTTCTTAAAGTGGATATGTTAGTAATTTCTGCGGGGATTAAACCACGGGATGAACTAGGAAGAGTTTCCGGACTTGAAGTAGGTGTACGAGGAGGAATTCTAGTAAACAACAAGATGCAATCTTCAGATCCTTATATCTATGCGATCGGAGAAGTAGCACTTTATAATCATATGATTTATGGTCTTGTAGCTCCTGGATATGAAATGGCTGATGTAGCTGCTGAACAAATCCTGAAAGGGGCAAAAACGATGAGGGAAACCATCGATATGTCCACACAACTAAAATTAATTGGTGTTGAGGTGGCGAGTTTTGGTGATCCTTTTATAGAAAGTGAAGGTGTGACAGCCATAGTTTATGAAAACAAATTCAGCGGAATTTATAAAAGAATCAATGTAACCAAAGACGGAAAAAAATTACTGGGCGGTATACTTGTAGGAGATTCGTGTGATTATAATGGTATGTTCCAAATTTATAGCAATGCTATGGCCTTGCCTGCTAATCCAGAAGATTTAATCTTGGGTTCAAGAGGTGGAGAAAGTTCTAGTATGGGAAGTGTTATGGATTTGCCAGATACTGCCGTAATTTGTTCTTGTGAAAATGTAACAAAAGGAGCAATTTGCTGTTCAATACTTGATGAAACCTGTGAAACAGTATCAGATGTGGTAAAATTAACAAAAGCAACTTCAGGCTGTGGCGGTTGTAAGCCAATGGTAGTTGATTTAGTTAAAGAAGCCCAAAAATCAATTGGCAAAGAAGTGAAAGAAAGCATTTGCGAGCACTTTCTTTTTACCAGACAAGAATTATTTGATATCGTAAAAATCAATAAATACACTAACTTTTACGAAGTTGTAGATCACCACGGAAATGGCGATGGTTGCGAGGTTTGTAAGCCGGTTGTAGCTTCTATTTTTTCAAGTATCTACAATGACACCGCAAACAAGCACGTTACTACTCAAGATACCAATGACCGATTCTTGGCTAATATTCAAAGAAACGGAACCTATTCAGTAGTGCCAAGGGTTGCAGGAGGCGAGATTACTCCAGACAAATTAATTGTTATCGGAGAAGTGGCCAAACAATTTGATTTATACACTAAAATTACGGGAGCGCAACGTGTCGATTTATTTGGAGCACATTTGAACGATTTACCAAAAATTTGGAAAATACTAATCGAAAATGGTTTTGAAAGTGGCCACGCATACGGAAAATCATTGAGAGCCGTAAAAAGTTGTGTTGGTAACGCTTGGTGTCGTTATGGAATGGATGATAGTGCAGGATTTGCCATTGAACTTGAAGATCGTTACAAAGGTATTCGTGCTCCGCATAAAATTAAAGGAGGCGTTTCGGCTTGTATTAGAGAATGTGCCGAAGCAAGAGGAAAAGATTTTGGACTGATAGCTGTGGAAGGCGGTTGGAATCTTTACATCTGTGGAAACGGTGGAGCCAATCCAAAACACGCTGTTCTACTAGCAGAGCAAATTGATAAAGCAACTGTTATTAAATATTTAGATCGTTTTTTAATGTATTATATCCGTACAGCGGGACCTTTAGTACGTACCGCAACTTGGTTGGATAAAATGGAAGGCGGATTGGATTATTTAAAAGAAGTTATCATTCACGACCGTATCGGTATTTGTGAAGCATTAGAATCTGAAATGGAATCGCTTGTTGGAACTTTTGAATGTGAGTGGAAACAGGTACTTGAAAAACCAAGATTGATGAAACGTTTTAGTCACTTTTTGAATTCAGATGAAACGGATGATACTATCGAATACGTACCGTTAAGAGATCAAAAAATGCCAAAACCGTGGTAATAAATAATTAAATTCTTTCCAGTAAATAGTACTTCAACGGCTTTTTGGGAGTAATGGAAAGATAAAAAAATAAAATTATGGAAAATATATTAAACGATTACAAAGCTGTTTCGTTAGAAGACGTTAAAGTTTGGTTCAAAGCCGGAAAAATAAAAGACTTTTCTAGTAATAGAGGAGGATGTATTAAATATAAAAACAAACAGATTGCCGTTTTTAATTTCGAAAGAAGAAATGAATGGTATGCCTGTCAAAATGCTTGTCCTCACAAAATGGAAATGGTCTTGTCAAGAGGGATGACTGGTTCTGCAGATGGTATTCCAAAGATTGCCTGTCCAATGCACAAGAAAACTTTTTCTCTAGTAGATGGTTCCAATCTGAATGGGGAGAAATATTCAATAGCAACCTACCCTGTAAAAGTTGTAGAAGATGAAGTATTCGTTGGCTTTTTGGAATAATTATGTATCTTTGATTTTAAACATTTCTAATGACAGCAACACCATTCCAGAACGCAAGTAAATGGATTGACGCAGAGAATGCTCAAGATCCAAACCACGAAACATACCAAGCTATAAGCTATCCAAAAGAATTATTATATTCAAATCGAATGTATGAAAGACTGATGGATTTTCATCCAAATGCATCAGAAGAAGTTCAAATTGCCTCCAAAGCACAACACATTTGCCGATGGAAAATAGCACGGGAATCCTATCCAATGGATCGTGTGGGTTATTTAAAATGGCGCGAAGATTTGAAAAAATTTCACGCCAAAACAACCGCTGTTATTTTAGAAAAAGCAGGGTACAGCGAGGAATTTATCGCCAGAGTTTCTTTTCTGATCGAAAAAAAATTACTTAAAAAAGACGCCGAAACACAGCTATTAGAAGATGTAATTTGTTTAGTATTTCTAGAGTATTACTTAGACCCTTTTGTACACAAACACGACAGGGAAAAAATGAAAAACATCATTCTGAAAACTTGGCTTAAAATGTCTGAAAAAGGACAGCAAGAAGCCTTAAAAATCAACTACAGTGCTGCGAATCTTGAATTGATCAAAGAGTCTCTTGAACTGTAATTTGATTTCGTTATGACAAAAAGCGCCAAAGGATCATCTATCGATACTATTTCATTTAAAAACTTAAGGCGATTGTATCTTTTCGCCTTATTAACAATTGCCATTACGGTATTGCTAAGCCAGTTGTTGATACAATACAATCTTAACAGCCAGCTGAGTGATTCCCGAATAATCAATATTTCGGGAAAACAAAGAATGTTGAGCCAGAAGTTGACGAAAGAAGTTTTAATTTTCAATTTCGTAACGGATACTGCCAAAAAAAATGAGGAAATTACAAGGATTAACGAAACGCTTTCGCTTTGGAAAACTACCCATTTTAATTTAGAAAAAGGAAATGACAGCCTTGGTTTTCCAAAAGAAAAAAGCAAAACTCTTTCGGTATTATTTAAGGCAATCAAACCTAATTTTGACAGTATAGTTAACGCTGCAACGCTTTTTTTAGAAAATAAAAAACAAAATACAAAGGAACCCGAAAATCAAAAATTAGTACAAACTATCCTTGAAAACCAAGTAGTTTTTCTTTCTAAAATGAACCAAATTGTTGATGTATACGACAAAGAGGCGCTAGAAAAAGTGACGCTGCAAAGTAAAACGGAATACGCAATTTTAGTATTTACATTATTTGTTTTATTACTGGAATTCTTGTTTATCTTTAAACCGACCAATCAAAAAGTAGAAAAACTTATTTCTAAACTTTTATCTTCCGAGAAAAACGCATTAAAACTCGCTTATAACACGGAAATAATTAGCGAAATAAAAGAAAATTCTGTTAAAGAATTGAAATCGCTCAATTATGCCATGGAGAATACGTTGCTCTATTGCCGGGTTGCCCCTGATGGTACCGTGATTCATATTGGTGAAAAATTCTCAAAACTGCTTCAATACAACCCATTTATTTCTGACAAAACCTTTTCTCAGGTTCTGACTCCAATAGAAAAAGAGCAAATCGTAATTGACAGGATTCTTGCCGAAAAACAACGCAGTGGCTGGCAAGGAGAGCTCAATATTACTAATAGAGATGGCGAATCCCTCTGGCTCGACTTATCGATGGTTCCCGTAACGATAAAAAAAGAAGAATCTGAATTATTGATTATCTGTTTTGATATTACCGAGCGTAAGAAAGCGGAACAAGAAGTTGAACGATTGAATACCGAAAATGTAACCGATAAAATCAATCAACAAAAGATTATTTCGAGTAAAATTGTCGAAAATCAGGAAAACGAGCAAAACAGGATTGCCCGAGAAATTCACGATGGAATTGGACAAATGCTTACCGGCTTAAAATTTAGTCTGGAAAGCATTAATCTGGATGATAAAGAAAAAGCGGCTCAAAAAATAGAGTACCTGAAAAAATTATCGCTTGACATTATAAAAGGAGTACGTACCGCCACCTTTAATCTAATGCCTCCTGAATTGAGCGACCATGGCATTGTTTCCTCCATTGCAAAATTGACTCAGGAATTATCAAAATTAACAGGGAAGAATATTCTTTTTTATAATAAGACCCATTTTGATAAACGATTGGATTCTTTAATTGAAATTAACGTCTACAGACTGACCCAAGAAGCCATTAACAACGCTCTTAAATATGCCGAATCCTCGCATATAATTGTACAATTATCTCATAGCAGCACAATTTTGAGTATTACGATTGACGATAACGGAAAAGGATTTGATATTACAACCGTCGAGAAAAAAAGAAACAGCGAGTCTGGAATGGGATTGCTTTTCATGAAAGAAAGGATTCAATATATTAATGGTCGGGTTTTCATCAACTCGATTCCTGGTGAAGGAACTCGCATTACTTTCAATATTCCTATATAATCTTCGGAAAATTACAAAATTCACTCTTTTTTCAATCCAAATAAAATAATTTCATTAGAATACGTATCTTAGCCTTTATTTTTAGGTTAATATACGTAATAATCAGATTTAAAAATTAAGTAAATTATGAGTAATACTATTCGAGTTGTTCTGGCAGATGATCATGTATTTGTAAGAGATGGTATCAAATCATTATTAGAAAACGAAGTAAACATAGAAGTTGTAGGTGAAGCTATTGATGGTTTAGAAGCCCTAAAAATAGTAGAAACAAGCAAACCTGACTTACTCATTTTAGATATTCGTATGCCTAATATGACCGGTATTGAGGTAGTCGAAAAACTAAGAAGTCAAAACAATATGGTAAAAATTGTTATGCTTTCTATGCATGAATCCGAAGAGTACGTATTAAAATCAATCAGAGCCGGAGCCGATGGATACTTACTTAAAGGTTCCAGCAAAGAAGAATTTCTTAAAGCACTCCATACTATTGCTAATGGCGGAAAATATTTCAGTGGCGACATCTCCTCTATATTAATTGGTCAGCTTAACAATCCGTATGGGGTAATGGAAAAAAAGCAAGTACTTGACGAAGAACTGATGATAACCAAAAGAGAAAAAGAAATTCTTAAACTTTTATTATCTGGAAAAGGAAATAAAGAAATAGCCGAAGCTTTAGACATCAGTAAGCGGACTGCAGAGGTTCACCGTTTTAATTTGATGAAAAAATTGAAAGTAAAAAATCTTATGGAACTTTCTAATAAAGCAACAGAATATTCTTTATTGTAATCTTTTTTCAGGAAGAGCCTTTCCAATTTTCCAAAGACTACGTACTTCAATATAAATTAAGTATAAATACTTAATTATTTTTAGCAAACTGCAAAAACACAGGTTTAAACTAAGTTTTAGTACTTATATTTGTAAAAAATATAAGTATCATGAAAAATTCAAACTCTTTATCCCAATCCCATAAAATTTTGGTTTTAAATACACTTGCATTTACTGTATGTTTTGCATGTTGGACTTTAAATGGTGTTTTAGTAACATTCCTAGTAGACAATGGAATTTTTAAATGGAGTGTTGTCCAAGTGGGCTGGCTTCTTGGTATTCCAATTCTAACAGGTTCTATTATGCGTTTACCAATAGGTATTTTAACTGATAAATTTGGTGGGAAATATGTATTCTCCATATTACTGCTCCTCTGTTCTATCCCTTTGTTCCTACTTCCTTTAGCTGATAGTTTTTTCATGTTTGCCCTGCTGAGCTTTTTGTTTGGTATGGTAGGGACCAGTTTTGCAGTTGGAATTGGATATACCTCTATTTGGTACCCAAAAGAATGGCAAGGTAGAGCATTGGGAATTTTCGGAATGGGAAATGCTGGAGCTGCAATAACTACATTTCTTGCCCCTTCATTATTGAATCATTTTTCAATTGAAGACCCACAAAATGGTTGGAAATTATTACCGATTATATATGGAACTGCGTTGGTAGTTATTGGTGTTGTATTCTTGGTTTTTGCAAAAAACAAAAAAATAGAGAACCAAACCAAAACGGTTTCTCAAATGCTTCAATCCTTAAAAAGTGTCAGAGTATGGAGATTTGGAGCCTATTATTTCTTAGTATTTGGATGTTTCGTTGCGTATTCCCAATGGTTGTTACCCAACTTTATGAACGTGTATCAAACTAGTCTTGTCATGGGCGGATTATTTGCTACCATGTTTAGCTTGCCCTCTGGTGTGATTCGTGCTTTTGGTGGTTATTTATCCGATAAATTCGGAGCTCGAAAAGTGATGTATTGGGTATTAGGATCTTCTGTACTATTAAGTGCTTTATTGATGATCCCAAAAATGGATATTACTACAACAGGTCCTGGTGTAATGGCTACAAAAAAAGGAACTATTACAGCCGTTTCTGATACCAATGTAAAAATTGGTGATAAAGATTTCCTTATTGCTCAAAAAGTAGAAAAACGTATGGAAAGCTCTATTTTTCCCATCCGAACTTCCTGGCAACAAGTAGTTGTAACCCAAAATCAAGAAGTAAAGAAAAAGGAATTAGTTGCTAAAGGAATAACTCACATTCGTTTTGACGCCAATATGTGGGTATACTTAGTTTTAGTAATTGGGATTGGTATTTCTTGGGGAATTGGCAAAGCGGCCGTTTACAAACACATTCCTGAATATTTCCCTACAGAAGTTGGTGTTGTCGGTGGAATGGTAGGTATGATAGGCGGTATTGGTGGTTTCTTTGGACCAATAATCTTTAGTTATTTATTGACTGCAACAGGAATTTGGTCAAGCTCTTGGGTATTTATCCTGCTATTCTCAGCAATATGTCTGGTTTGGATGCATCTTACTGTAACCAAAATTATGAACGAAAAACACCCTACGCTATCCAGAGAAATGGAACGTAAAAAATAATACTTTTTTGAATGGGTTATTTAAGTTAAAAAAAATATTAATAATCAAACCAGTAAATAACACTTTCTATTACGGTTTTACATCTTGTGTAGAGGCTAAAAAATCAACCGCAAATTCGCAGATTAAAGCTGTGCGTTTGCGGTTTTGTTTTTAATAGAATGAAAATCTAAACATTAATTTCTATTCCCCGCTACCGCACGAATCCTTTCGTGTGGTTCGTTATCATTTAAATACTAAACATTCTAAAAACAACTACATCGTCAATTAATCCTTTTTGACCTGAATAATCAATGGCATTACTGTAAACATAATCTTCCGCTTTATAAACTAAGCCTCCTTCTACAGGATTATTGTGTACATAGTCTATCTTTTGTTGAATAACGGCATTGCTCCACAATTCTATAGGTTGATTAATAAATCTTTGTACTCATTACGAGTAAATACACCTATCCAACCTACTACTGAGAAACTTATAAAGTACAAACCCTCTGGATTATGACCCGAGACGATAGTCGAACGGACGAAGTAAATTTATAATTTCTACTCATAATTACTGGTTTTAAGATTAAGTTTAGTTTTAATCTACATGCACCACACGAAAGGATTCGTGCGGTAGCGGGGGAAACTTATAAAATATGCTCCAGATTTTTCAGCAAATTTGTATTTTCCACTCATTGGTTTTAAATTAAAAATTGACTTAGGTTTGTGGGCACGAGCATTTGCCAATAATTTAAGAAACATATTTATTCACTAAGTTTTCAATGGCTAGCGCGAGCGTCCCGCTCGTGCCCATAATCAAATTTCTCTTCTCTTTGTTTTTCGCAATAATTTAATGATTCAATTATCTTTCCAAAATATAAATCCTTTGCGGGCACGAGCGTGACGCTCGGGCTAGCTGGGGGGGGGGGGGGTATTTATGCAATATGTAGATTTTCAGCTTTTTGTTTTTTTTGAATTTCTTTTATCGTTAATTCCTTGCCAAATATTTCTTGGTGTAATCCAGTATTATTTATTGATTTAACTAATTCTTGAATAGCTTCTGATGAAAAATAAACTTTAGATTTTTTTGAAAAACTATCAGTAGTTTCAATCCAAATAAATTGTTTAAAATCTTGATTTATCGAATTTTCATCAGGATCATCAACTTTAAATTCTGAGCTATTTGCCCACTTCAAATACGCTATTAATATTTTCAATTGAGCAGTTGTTATTTTATAAATTGCTTTATTTTGAATTGCTTTTACAAGATTACTTAAAATTATATGATCTCTATTGTTTTGAAATTCACCAACGATTTTATAAAGAGGTTTTCCTTCGTTCGTAGTTATTTTACCAATTTCTCCTGCCGTAATAGCATTTAAAATAATATTAAACACTCCATTATGAGTTTTATCAATTTCAATGTCACTACCTGATAAAACATTATCTTTACTATTAAAACCGTAAACTTTATTTTGCATAGGATTCAAAATAAGAACTTCTCTAGGATTTATATCTACCATTTCAGGCAAAAGTTTTGACCATATTTCCATAAATTCTTTACTTTTTTCATTTGCTTTCATTTGAATAAAACGGTTGAAACTTGCAGTTGAAATATTAGCGTGTTCATTTTTACTTGAAGCTCTGTAATAAATTGCTCCGTTCAATATTTTGTATTCAGGAAAATTATCTTTAGGTACAAGAATGTTGTTGTTTTTTTCGATAATGATGTAAAAGAATTTTCTAGCTCCAACTTGAAACATTTGTAAATCTAAGGAAACTCCAACGTTGGTAATTTTTACAAATTGTTGGGTCACATCATTTAAATCGATATTTGTTAAAAGGTCAATATTTAGTTTATCAAGACCTGTATCAGCATAATTCCCACTACTATCTTCATTTATTCCAATTAATATAATTCCACCGTCAGCATTTGAAAATGAAAGAATGTCTTTTGCGAAATTCATTGAAAAAAGCTCAATGTTTGATTTTGAAGCAGTAATATTTAATCTAAGTTTATAATCAATTAAATTATTTTCTTTTGGGAAAACTCCATTATTTTTAATTTCTGAAATTATAGTTTCAACTTTCGATTTCAATTCAATTAAGTTCATTTATTAAATTTTTTAATTAATAATTTTATTTAAACAATTTCTGTTAAGTTCCTATAAACTGACGGCTAACGTTCCTCAATGGTGGGTTAAGAAAGCCTAAACTTTCGGTTAATATAACTATTTTACAAGTACAAAACCAACTTCAAATTAAGCCCAAAACCCGCCATATTGCCAAGCGGCGGTTGGCAGAAGTATTAATTATTTACATTACCTTGACGTATTATTATTTCTTCTTGTCTTCTTTTTTCTGCTTCAATTTTTTGTTTTTCCATTTCGATTTTGTGAAGCTCTTGTTTTTCTTTTTGAACTTGTTCAGCCGTTACTAAAGAATGTTTAAAATAATCCGCTGTATTAATATTATAGCCTTGACTTTTTATGTAAAGATTTAATGCCAATGCTGTTGGTGTTATATTTGCAATTAATTCTTCACTTGCAGCTTTGAAACCACCTGCACTATGTATTAATTCTAATGAACGAAGATGGTCCAACTCTCTATCGATTCTATGAATATTATTGGTTTTTGTCAATTCAATTAAAAGATTACAGTCTGCTTCAAGATCATCACCAACTACAAGCCCATTTTTGTATAAAATCTTTCTGGAGCTTTCACAGGAAAATTTGAGTATTCTTGCTTGTGCAACAGTTAATTGTTTTAATAAATCAACGAAAATTAAATTTTCGTCATCTTGTCCATCTTCAGTGCACGATGATGTAAAAAGCCCTGCCCACAATTCTTGAATTTCATCGTTGTCATTTAAAGAACCGTTTTCAATTATGGATAATGCAATTCTTGGATGTGATTTAATTTGCAATGATTCTCCCTGAAAATCTAACTTCCCTTTTGCTTTTTCCATAATATTTAAGATGTTGCATAATCTCCAATGTCTTACTTTATCTTTTAATAAAAGTCCTATTTCATCGAGAGCAGGTAAACAAACACTTTTTAAAAAACCTTCTAATCCTTGAAATGATTTTTCAACTCCTGTATTTACAGCATCCCCTATAGGTTTTAATCCTAAAATATCTAAACTAGATTTATTTTCCATTATGTCTTTTTTCTAAATATTCTGCCAACTATATAGTACTGCAGTTATCCGACTTATTACCCCTAAATTGGGTAGATTGTAGCGATAAACATCAAACGGTACTTCCTTCAAACATACAAATTAATTACCGAAAAATCTGATAAAAAAAGCTTGACAATTATATTATTTTCAAAAATAATTCCTTCTTAATTGTAAACTTTACGGAAAACCACATTCACATTCTTTTTACACAAAATCCCTAGCCCCGGGAGTAGTGAAAACCCCATGCAGGAGGAGAACCACTTTTTCTGGTAGTGGCAGAGCGACCACAGGGAGCTCCTGCCGGCGCCTAGAAAAAGGGTTGGAGACCAAATGGATTGTAACGAATAATGGACCCGAGTGAAACGAACATACGAAGTAATTAGCTCCTAAAAAAAATTGTAGAAAATTAACCGCCAATAGCAATCATGCTGCGGTTGTCTTGATTCAAAGCGGGATTGTTTACCTCCTCGATAGTAGTCATTCCTGCACGTACTTTCTTTTTGTTTTTAATGGCAAAAGCAATCCAGTCTTCTATCGCTTCGTCATTTCTGAAAGGCGTCAATACATCTGTCTCGGAGTTGGAGAACAGACAGTTTTTTATTTTCCCGTTTGCTGTAAGGCGAATTCTGTTGCAACCGTCACAAAAAGGATTGGTTATCGAACTGATAATCCCAAAGCTTCCCAAGTAGTTTTTAATTTTGAATTCTCTGGCAGTGAAGTTTTTATCGTCTTCTAATTTCTCTACATGGGATTCTGGGAAATGATGTTGTACCTGATCCAGAATCTCCTTTTGAGAAACCATTTTGCTCTTGTCCCACTTATTTCCTGCAAAAGGCATGAATTCTATAAACCGAATCGAAATGGGTAAAAACTCAGTGAGTTTAATAAAATCAATAATTTCATCGTCATTGAATCCTTTGATCAAAACCACATTGACTTTGATTTTGAAATCATTGTTCAACAATAAATGCAAATTATCAATTACACTCTGAAACTGGTCTCTAAGCGTAATCGAATGAAATTTGGAGGCCACCAAAGTATCTAAACTCAAGTTGATTTTTTTGACGTTAAATTGCTTTAAAACGTCTATATGTTTGTTAATCAAAATTCCGTTTGTAGTAATGGAAATCTCAGTTTGAAGCGAAGCCAGTTTAGCTATTATTTCAGAAAAATCTTTTCTTAACAACGGTTCTCCGCCGGTAAGTCTTATTTTATCAACACCATTATTGACGAATGTTTGGGCGATGGCGTGAATTTCGTCAGCGGTCATCAAGCTCGCTTTTGGACTTAATACAATTCCATCAGCCGGCATGCAATAGGTACAACGCAAATTGCATTTCTCAATTAAGGAAATACGCAAATAGTTGTGTTTACGTCCAAAATCATCCGTTAAAACAGCATTATTTGGTGTCATGATTTTTGCCTTTTAAAATATGAAAAACATGCAGCACATGAGGAAATATGGCATCCATGGATTCCTTTGCGCCATTAGTTGAACCTGGTAAAGCCAATACCAAAGTATTCCCTAAAGTTCCCGCAACTGTTCTGGAAAGCATCGAATACGGCATACGCTGTTGCCCATAATTGCGAACGGCCTCCTCAATTCCCGGAATTCTGGTTTCTAATAACGGTTCTAGTGCTTGCGGTGTAACATCTCTTGGCGAAAGCCCAGTTCCTCCGGTAAAAATGATCAATTGATTTTCTTTTGCGAAAGCTTTAGTTCGCTCTTGAATCACATCAATTTCATCAGGTATAATTTCGTAATGCGTAGTTTCAACACCGCTAATTTCCAGTTTTTCAACAATAATTTTTCCGGAACGATCTTGTTTATCTCCCGCAAAAATTGAATCGGAACAAACAAAAACCGCCGCTTTAATGGCTGATGGAAATCTATTTTTGAAAGACGATTTTCCGCCTTCCTTACTGATTAATTTAATCGTCGAAATCTCGATGTTTTTGTCAATTGGTTTGAGCATGTCATACATCGTAAGCGCCACAATCGAAGCACCGTGCATCGCCTCAACCTCAACTCCGGTTTTGTAAACCGTTTTTACCTTGAAGATAATATCAATGCTTAATTCGTTGATTTCATATTCCACCGATGTGAATTCAATAGGAATAGGATGGCAATCAGGAATGGATAAATGCGTATTTTTCACTGCAAATAGACCGGCCGTTTTGGCCATTTCCAGCACGTTTCCTTTTGGAACCAGATTATTTACAACGGCATCAATTGTGGCTTGAAGACTTACAATTACTGTTGCCTTTGCGGTTGCGGTTCGGAGCGTACTTATTTTATGTGTGATATCAACCATTTATATGTGTCTAAAGTTTTAAAGTCTAAAGTTGCAAAGTCAGCCTCTTGAAAACAACAAAACCGTTATTTTTAATTCGTTTGGATTATTCTATTTATAACCCGTTAGTGTAATTCAATTTGTTTAATTTTTTACACATAGAAACATAGATTTTAAAATTTTGGAAGGCGTTTCACTTTATTAGAGAAAACCTTAGTGTGAACCCAAGAATTGGACTATTCAACTCTTTTTTTCTATGTTTCTATGTGGCTCAATTTTTTTATTTAAGATTAATTAAAATTTTTATTGATTACACCCAACGGTTATTTATAGTATTCAAAAAGACTTTCGAATTTATGACTACAAACTGTTTTTCTTCCAAGTAAAAGTACTGTTTTCGAATATTTCTTTACCAAAAATTGGCACATCTGTTTTAATCCAATTCACAATCGTTTCAGTGGCTTCATATACTTGCTTTCTTCTGGTTGCCGAAACAAAGACAAACAAACAGATTTCTCCTACTTTAACAACGCCCAAACTGTGATAAATGTGCATGCAAATCAAATCAAATTGCGCGAAAGCCTTCTCTCTAATCACGTTTAGGGATTCGTCTGCCATTTCTTCGTAAGCGCTGTAATCAATTGCAGCTACGGTTTGACCATCAATTGCATCGGCTCTGACTTGACCCAAAAAAATATTGTGTGCTCCAATAGTGGTTTTCGATTGGTGTTTCGCAATCGAATTCCCTATAAATTCCGATGAAATTGGTCCCTGAATGAAAAAAGTTTTGGTACTCATGCTCTTTATTTTTATATTTTAGGAAACAGAAACCGTTCCTTTATGCAGTATTTTATCCAATGCAATAGCGCCTCCGGCAATACTTCTGGCATTAATGAAATTATTATTTCTAAGAATTTCAATTGCTTTTTTACTTCTAATTCCGGATTGACAAAAAACAAATAATTCCACATTAATATCCAACTGATCTAGGGTTGCTTCTAAACGATGTAACGGAATTTGAATTCCATTTTTGATTGTTATTTTTGGATGCTCCTCTGCATTTCGAACATCCAGAAAAACAACTTCCGGATGATGCATTTGTTCTAATGCAAGAGCAGCACTGATTTCAATAGTTGCACTTTCAACTGATGTATATTTATTTTCGAAAGCTACTCTATCGATCGTATTTATTTCTGTTTTTGAAAAATCAAACTTCTGTTGCTCGTTATTCAACATATTATAAACTAATAATTTACCAGACAACAACTCTCCTATTCCCAAAACCATTTTCAAAACTTCATTCGCTTGAAACATTCCAATGATTCCAACCGATATTCCCATAACACCAGCATCATTACAGTTGCCAACTTGCGCTGATTCCTCAGGAAAAAGACAGCGGTATGTAGGTCCGTTTTCATAATTAAAAATAGAAACCTGTCCTTCAAATTTATAAATAGAACCGTAAACAAACGGTTTGTTGGTTACGCAACACGCATCATTAATCAAAAATTTAGTATTCAGATTATCCGTGGCATCAACCATAATATCATACTGTTCGAATAATGAAATTACATTTTTAGAGTCTAATTTTTCAGTAAATGCATTTATTTTTATAGAAGGATTAAGTTCCAAAGCCATAGCTTTTGCTTCGAGAACCTTACTTTTCCCCACCGAACTGCTTTTGTAAATCACTTGGCGTTGCAAATTGCTCACTTCGATTCTATCATCGTCAACAATTCCAATTTCCCCTATTCCGGCTGCCGCCAAATACGGTAAAACAGCCGTACCCAATCCTCCGGCACCAATTATCAAGACTTTGGTTTGTTGCAGTTTTTGTTGCCCATTAATACCTACTTCAGGAAGTATAATTTGTCGGTTGTATCGTGCTGTTTCCATAAATTTAGGTTTTGTAGACAAAAATCAAAAAATTTATTACTGATGCGGAGTTTTTTTTTAAAATCTTAAATCAAAAATCGTTAATCAGCAATCAAAAATCCTAACCTCCAGCAAATGGTGGTAATAAAGCAACAACATCATTGCTTTTCAGCATATAATTTGCTGTATCCTGTACTATTTTTTGATTAATTGCAACACTAAAAGAAAGTTGACTCAATTGGTATTTTTGTTCTAATGCTGCTACTAATTGGTGTAAAGGTAAACCCGAAAAAGAAAATTCTTCTCCTGGAGTTTTTGTTTTTTGGGCTATGACGCCAAAATATTTGACTGCGATCATGCCGTTAAATTTAAGTTTTGAAAAATAAACTCATCATCCGAAAATTCCTCTTGAAAATAAGTCTTTAATTTTGAAGCATTTCGCACCACTTCGCCTATGACAATAATTGCAGGAGAAGAAAGTTGGTGCTCTTCGACTAACTTCGCTATAGAACTTATGGTTCCAACCACTTTTTTCTCCGTGTTTTTGGTACCATTTTGAATGATGGCAACAGGCAAATCATCGGTTCTGTTGTTTTGATAAATCGAAATAATTTCGTCCAATTTATTCATTCCCATCAAAATAACCACAGTTGCTAATGATTGAGAAGCCAAAGCCACATCTTTGGACAATTTATGATCCGAAGTAGTTCCGGTAATTACCCAGAAACTTTCGGCTACTCTTCTTTGTGTCAAACTGATTCCATTAGACGCCGGCACCCCTAAAGCAGATGAAATTCCAGGAACAATAGCAGTTTCCAAATCAAATTTTTGAGCATATTCTATTTCTTCGCTTCCTCTTCCAAAAACAAATGGATCGCCACCTTTCAATCGAACAACATGACCAAAACGTTTTGCCATCGACACAATCAATTCATTGATTTGATCTTGGCTGTACGCGTGACAACCAAAACGCTTTCCAACAAAAATGATTTCTGCCTTTGTAGCATATTGCAATAATTCTTCATTTACAAGCGCATCATACAAAACAACATCAGCACTTTCGAGTGCTCTGATTGCTTTTAAAGTGATCAACTCTACATCTCCGGGACCTGCCCCTACGATTGTCAATTTTGGTGTATTTGAATTTTTCATTTTAACTAGGATAAATTGGTATTCAATTCGTTTAACTCGGCAACAGAATTTATATTTTTAAACAGATGTCTTTTGGCATTCGGAATCGGAATCAATTGATGTTTTACATTTGAAATGAAGCGCATCATTTTCAAATCATTAGCAGCAATTGCCTTTTTTAAAACAGGTATTAAACTTGTAGCATAAATCCCTATCAAAGGATGAATCCGATCAGTATCTTTAAAAACAGAAACCTCAAAATTTGTACCATGATTTTCAATCAATTCCAACAGTATTTCGGTAGAAATTAATGGAATGTCGCAACTCAATATCAAATTCATCTCCGTTTCTGAATGGACCAGTGCTGTATATATTCCTCCCAAAGGTCCTTTATGAACTACTATATCTTTTATTTTCTTATATGCTAAATAATCGTAATCGTTAGTATTCGTAATCAATTGAATGTTACTTGATATTGGCAAAACCGCTTCAATAATATGCGCAATAAAAGGTTTGTTTTGGTACAACACCAATCCTTTTTCCGACTGCATTCGGCTGCTTTTTCCTCCACAAAGAATTGATACTTGCATACTTTATAATTTATTGATTTAAACAATCAACTTCACGCTCGCTAATAGGATTACTGTTGCTAACACACATTTCAACACTTTATTGGAAAAATATCCGCTCCCGTAATAGGCGCCTAACATCCCTCCGAAAACAGCTATTGGAACTAAATAAAAACTTTCTGTTGGAAATATTTTGTCTCCCATAAAATAGCCCGAAAGTCCTGCAATAGAATTCACCAGAATAAATAAACTTGAAATGGCTGCTGTTTCTTTTAACGTTGCCCAACCCAATAATAAAATAATTGGACTCAGGATAACACCGCCACCAATCCCTAACATTCCGGATAATAAACCTATTCCAAAACCTATCCCCATAGCTAACGGAATATTCATTTTAGCACTATCTGTTTCTTTAGAATTAAAAAAACCGAACAATCGCAACGCTGCCAGAATCAATACGATTCCTAACAATATTTTATAACAACTATTTTCTAACGGAATCATCCCGCCTATAAAAGCCGCCGGTACCGAAGTTATCGCGAAAGGATAAAACAGTTTGGGTTTAAAGAAATCTTTTTTATAATAAAAGAAAAAAGAAATTCCTGAAACAAACAAATTAAGCAACAAGGCGGATGGTTTCATCACCGAAACAGGGAATGCAAAAATGGCCATCAATGCCAGATATCCGGAAGCGCCACCATGACCCACGCTGGAATACAAAAACGCAACCACCGCTAATAATACGCCGAATAAAATCAAAAAATCATTATTTACTATTGACATCTTACATCTATTAATTAAGTGGTATAACCAGTACTTCCTGATCTTTTTCAACATTTACCACATCATAAGGCAAATAAATTAAAGCATTTGCTACCGCAAAAGTGTTCAACATGGCTGAACTTTGACTCTCCAATATGGTAACTTTTTCATCATCATACAACCCTTTCAAAAACAAGGATTTTCCTGTTGTATTCTCTATTGTTGAACTTATTTTCCGTTTGATTTTTGGCAAATGAATTGCTTCAAAACCCATATTTATTTTTAGCGCCGGATGCACATAAATATAAAAACTGGTCAATGTTGAAGCTGGATTTCCAGGCAAGGCAAAAACTAATGTTTTGTCTTTTTTTCCAAAAAATAACGGTTTTCCTGGTTTCTGATTAATTGTATAAAACAACTCTTCTACTCCATTAGATAAAAGTGCTTCTTTTACAAAATCATAATCTCCAACCGAAATTCCGCCCGAAACAAGCACAACATCAAAACCCGAAAGACAACATTGCAAAATTATTTTTGTCGCTTTCAAATTATCCTTTACCTGGAATTTTTCTATTTTTTTAATCCCAATTCCCTGCAAAGCAGCTTCCAGCATAATAGAGTTACTCTCGTAAATCTTCCCTTCAGATAATTTTTTACCCACTTTTACCAATTCGTTCCCAGTAACCACAATTGCTACTTTAGGTTTGGCATAAACTGTTATTTCCGTAATTCCCAAACACGCTAAAAATCCGATAGCCGCAGGAGTAATCAGGGCATTATTTTCAAGTACCAGTTCGTTTTCTTTTATTTGCTCGCCTTTGTTTCTGACATTCGCAAAAAGAACAGGCATTTGGGTAATTTCAAGTGTTTTATTTTCAATCGTAGTATGTTCCTGCATGACAACGGTATCCAAATTATCTGGAACATATGCTCCGGTGAATATTCGTATTGCCTGATCTTTCTTTATTTTCTTATTCGAAAAATCACCAGCTTGCGAAATGCTAATCACATTAAACTGTTGTAATTCACCATGTGTAAAAGCATAACCATCCATCGCTGATTGACGGAAAGGCGGCATATCCATGGGAGAATAAATTGCTTCCGCCAAAATATAACCAAGTGATTTGGCCACTTTAATTTTTCTGATAGGCATCTTGCAACTATTTTCTGCAATAATCGATAAGGCTTGGTCCACTTGTATCATACAATGCTGAATAAAACTAAGTAAAAGTACTTATTGCAAATATACGTAAATATGTGAAGTTGAACCAACAATTACCTATAATTACTTGTAAAATGCATATACCAAGATTTAAACAGTTTTATTTATTAAAAAACGAACAAAGCAATACCAAATCTGTAAAATCTGTAAAAGGAAATCCCGAATCTAGAAAATATTTTGAGTTTCCATTTTAAAATTTTTAACCCATCCAGATATAGGATACTTAAATACTCTAAACTTAACCTTATTTTAAATCCAAAAACATAAAACTTAAAGCAACAAAAGAGGCTTAAATAAATTGGCAAGTATTTTCCTTAGTAAAATATAACTTTTTGAATTTAAGATACTTAAGCACCCTATATTGATTTATTTTTACTAATTTTATACCCCCTCAAAAAAAATACTCGTTTTAAAAATACCCCACCTACTCGATTAAATAGTGTGACCAATCTTGATCAATTATTAAGTGACTAGGATTGTTCATCGAAATTGACTAATACTTATTACATAAAACTTATATACAGCTCTTATATCAGCAAATTTTCTCAAATTTAATACACCTACTAAATCATTTATTAACACAATTAATAACTTTTTAAATGTTTAAATTATGAAAAATGTAGTACAGATTAAAGAAGTAAATTCTTCTATCAAAAACAGGAGGGAATTCCTCAAAATTAGCGGGCTTACCGTTTTAAGTACTGGTTTATTATTATCTGGTTGTAACAACAACGATGATTTAATTCTCAGTCCAAATAGTACCGGCCTTACATCTAAATATGGACAAGGTCATTTTCCAGGAACAAAAGATGGTGTCTTTGATTTAGGTGCAGGCGACTTAGGTGTATTGACTTATGCCTATGCTCTGGAACAATTAGAGGCAGATTTTTATACCAAAGTTGTAAATGCAAGTGGATTCACAACCAATTTTACCGCTGAAGATCAACAAGTGCTTCAGGATTTGTACTATCATGAAGTTATCCACCGCGAATTCTTTAAAACAGCGTTGACTGGAGCTCTTCCTAATCCAAAAAAACAGTTACTCCCTGACTTAGAATTCAATTATGGAAGTTTAAACTTCAGTAGTCGTTCTCAGGTATTAGCCACTGCCAAAGCACTAGAAGACACAGGTGTAGCAGCCTATAATGGTGCAGGAAGATTAATTAGCAATCCAGATTATTTACTACTAGCTGGTAAAATAGTTTCTGTAGAAGCAAGACACGCATCTGCAATTAGGAGTTTAATAAATCCTAATTCTAAAGATTTTGCAGGAGATGATGTTATTGATACTAATACAGGACTTGATGTAAAGAAAAACCCATCCGAAGTTATTACAATTGCAAAAGGATTTATCACAACTACTTTCACGGCCTTATACTTACCCTAATATAAAACATTAAAAAATTAGAAATTATGAACATATTAAAATTTATAGCGTCTTTTACTAATGACGAATTAATGCAAAGTAAAGGATCAAGAAGAGATAGTTTTGGAAAAATAAGTCAATTAGGGAAAAATTTAGCATTAGCCTCAATTCCATTTGGGCTTTCATCATTAACAAATGTGGCTTATGCCGGAAAAATAAAACCTACTCCTAGCAACCCTATAGGAGCATTACAGCTGGCATTAACATTAGAATATCTTGAAAAAGAGTATTATATCATGGGATTAGAATCTGGTGTAATTCCTTCCGGTGGAAGAGATGAAAAAATTTTTATGCAAATTTCAGACCATGAAACTGATCACGTTACTTTTTTGATTAATGGTTTAGGAGGTGTTGGAAGTCCAAATTTTGTTGAGAAACCAACTTTTGATTTTACCGTCAATGGAGCTTTCGATCCCTTTAATCATTATCCTACATTTTTAGCTTTAGCTCAGGCTTTTGAAGATACAGGTGTAAGAGCTTATAAAGGTCAGGCTACTAATTTAATATCAGCCCCAGATTTGTTGACGGCAGCACTACAGATTCATTCTGTGGAAGCACGTCATGCCTCCGAAGTAAGAAGACTACGTGGTCTTAAAGGATGGATTACATTAAATCAAAGAGGAGCAGGAATGCCTGAGGCAACGCAAGCAGTCTACAATGGTGAGGAAAATATCATTCAAGCAGGTTACGATACCTCATCATTATTTGGTGCAAACGCAGGATCAGAATCTTACGATGAACCTTTGACTACAGACCAGGCAGTTGCTATTGCGAGTTTATTTATTGTGTAAACTAGGAATATTGTAAAATAGAATTTAGTCTATACTGATATAAAAAATCATAGTTTATTCTATTATCGGTTGATATTTACATATCTTAAATTTTATTAAAAAAATAAGAAGCCCAAAATCTATTGTAGATTTTGGGCTTCTTTGCATACCTTAATTAATAGCTAAATTTATTCAATAGGTAAAATAAGTGTCGATGTTATGGCTTCCAAAACTTCAAAAGCCGTTTCTGCCATCTTGTTCCCTTTCGTATCCAAAAGCGGATTTACTTCTACAAATTCGATACAAACTACCTTTTTACTTTCGATAATCTGATTAATAATTGCAATAACTTCGTATTGATCAAATCCTTTTGGCACCGGAGTTCCCGTTCCATATGAAATCATATCACAATCCATAGAATCCACATCAAAAGAAATATAAATGATATCACAATTCATAAGCTCAGCCAAAGCCTCCGCTACACAAGTTTGAAGTCCCCTATAACGTACCTCGTGAACTTTATAATTTCGAATATGCAACTTTTCAATCTGCTTATCTTCGGCTTCTTCGGTATCGCGAACGCCAAAATAAATAATATCTTCGGCCAGCACTTTAGCGCCTTCGCTGCCAATATTTTTCATTTTCTCCCAATGCTGTTGAGTTTCAAGAGGCACTTCATTATTCTGACAACTTAAATTGTCATCTGCAAGAGCAGCCGATAATGGCATGCCATGAATATTCCCCGAAGGCGAGGTATAAGGCGAATGCAAATCAGCATGGGCATCAATCCAAATAACTCCTAATGTCTGTTCCGGATAAGCTGTTTTAATACCGCTTATAGATCCTAATGCTGAGGAATGATCTCCTGATAAAACTATGGGAAAATAATTCTGTTCCAGATTTTTCTTTACTGCATTACAAACTCTGGTACACTGTTCCACAACGTGCTCAATTCTTCTGGCAGAGGTGCTTCGGGTTTTATCATAAATGGATTCGTTATGCGTTTTCACATCTTCAAACTCAAATTGATTAAAATAATCGCTATCTTGATTAATTGCGGCTATTTCGATAGCATCAATACCTAAATCCGAACCTCGGGTTCCTGCACCAATATCAGACCTATTTTTGATTAATTTTATTGCTTTTTCCATCATAATTAAATTATCTGAAATCGTTTAATGCTCTTTCGATAATTCCAAGACACTCGTAAATTTGAGTTTCTGTGATAACTAATGGCGGTGCTAAACGTATTTTATTTCCATGTGTAGGTTTTGCCAGTAAACCGTATTCGCTGAATTTCATGCAAATATCCCAAGCTAAATCCGAGTCTTCTTCACAATTGATAACTATCGCATTTAGCAATCCTTTACCACGAACCAATGTAATTAGCGGATTTCTAGAAGCGATTTCGTTAAGGCCGGTTCTTAAAACAACTCCTAAGTGAGCGGCATTTTGCGATAAATTTTCATCCCGAACCACTTCAAGTGCTGCAATGGCAACAGCAGCTGCAACTGGATTTCCTCCAAAAGTAGAACCGTGCTGACCAGGTTTGATGACATTCATAATTGCATCATTGGCTAAAACTGCCGAAACTGGATAAACGCCACCTGATATCGCTTTTCCTAAAATTAAAATGTCTGGTTGAACATTTTCATGATGTACGGCTAATAATTTCCCAGTACGTGCAATTCCGGTTTGTACTTCATCAGCGATAAATAACGCATTGTATTGTTCGCAAAGCGCTTTTGCTTTCGCCAAATAACCGTCGGCAGGGACATAAACTCCGGCTTCTCCCTGAATAGGCTCCACTAGGAAACCGGCTATATTATTAGTTGATTTTAAAGCGTTTTCCAATGCTTCAATATCATCATAAGGTATTTTGATAAATCCTGTCGTAAATGGACCAAAGCTTTTACGCGCATTTTCATCATTCGAAAACGAAATAATCGTAGTCGTTCTTCCGTGGAAATTATTCTCACAAACAATTATTTGCGCTTGATTTTCTGGAATTCCTTTTACTTCATAGGCCCATTTTCTACACAATTTCAAAGCGGTTTCTACTGCCTCGGCACCAGTATTCATTGGCAATATTTTATCGAAACCAAAATATTTAGTTACAAATTCTTCGTAAGGTCCTAATTGATCGTTATAAAAAGCACGTGATGTCAAGGTCAATGTTTGGGCTTGTTTTACCATTGCTGCAACAATTTTTGGATGACAATGCCCTTGATTTACCGCCGAATAAGCCGACAAGAAATCATAATATTTTTTTCCGTCAACGTCCCAAACATACACGCCTTCCCCTTTTTCTAAAACTACCGGTAACGGATGGTAATTATGAGCGCCATACTTATTTTCTTTTTCTATAAATGCTTCAGATTTTGAAGAAAGTGCTTGATGTGATTGTTCCATGACTTGTTATTTGATGAAAATTTTAAACAAAAATATATAATATTTTTTATTTTACAACAAAAAATGATAATTTTGACTTAATTTAATCGTTTAAAATAAATAATCACTTTTATTTGTACGGAAATAAGTCATTCCAAAATAAAGGCTTATGATTTTTACTTTAATTAGATGAGAAATAATCGTTACTTTTATAAATAGTAGAAAACACCTTTTTCAATTTAAAATAAATTCCATGGACACATTAGATGAATTTGATATCAACATTATTAAAGAATTAGAAAAAGATGGCCGCATGGCATTTTCCGCTATTGCCACTACGCTAAAAATATCTAATACAATGGTTCATCAGCGGGTAAATCGATTGACAGACCAAGGAATTCTGGCAGGAATAAAACCCATTATCAACGAAAAGAAAATTGGCTACGACTGGGCTTCTTTTACCGGTATCACCTTAAATAAAGACCAAGATTCCAACAGAATTATCGATGAATTAAAGAATATTCCTGAAATTACGGAATGCTATTATGTTACTGGTTCTTTTACACTTTATATCAAAATAGTAGCCCAGAACCATGAACATATGAGAAAAATCCTTTATGAAAAAATTGATAATATTCCGGGTATTTCAAAAACGGATTCCATTATAGAATTGGGTTGCGCCTTCAAACGAAACATTACTTTATAATTTAAGTATTTATTTTTTGTTATAAAAAAATCAAAAAAAAGGTATTTATATACAAAAAACACAATTTATTTAGATATTTGTATAAAAAAATTATGAAAAATATAGCCTTGTTTATTTTTGGAATGATATTATTTTCAAACAGCACTTTTGCACAACTGAAACCAGTAAAATATAGTGATGGCGCTCAGGTTTTGAATGGATTCCAAATTCAGCCAATGAAAAAAAGCCCACAAAAACCGGGTATTCTAATTCTTCCCGCTTGGAAAGGAATTGATAAACATGCAAAAACTACCGCAGAAACTTTGGCTAAACTAGGATATTATGCCTTTGTGGCCGATATTTATGGCGCTGGAAATTATCCAAAAGACAATGCCGAAGCGGGTCAAAAAGCAGGATTTTACAAAACTAACTACAAGGAATACCAAAAGCGAATTTCATTAGCATTACAACAATTAATTAAATCCGGAGCAAATCCTGATAATATTGTTATAATGGGATATTGTTTTGGTGGAACTGGAGCACTTGAAGCTGCACGTGCACACTTAAATGTAAAAGGAGTGGTTTCTTTTCATGGTGGATTAGGTAAAGATGCATCTCGTCCTACAGAACCTATAACTGCAAAAATTTTAGTTTGCCACGGTGCTGATGATCCGTATGAATCCAAAGAAGAAATCACCGCATTCCAACAAGAAATGAGAGACACCAAAACCGACTGGCAAATGGTTTATTATGCTAATGCAGTACACGCTTTCACAGATCCCGATGCAGGAAATGACAATTCAAAAGGAGCTGCCTACAACGAAAAAGCAGCCAAACGTTCTTTCGAACATTTCAAAGTTTTCTTAAATGAAGTTTTGAAAAAATAATTTCACATTTAATTTATAATAAAAAATCATGAAAAAAATAATCTTATTAAGTTTACTGTGCGTTTTAAACATCAGTTGCACTTCTCAAAAAATGGGTGTTGCAGTTGTTGAACCTACAAAATACATGAATACCATTACGGCTAGTGATTTAAAAACACATCTTTACATAGTCGCTGCTGATTCAATGGAAGGACGCCAAACAGGTTCTGAGGGACAGAAAAAAGCAGGTGTTTATCTCATCAATCAATACAAGAAAAACAATGTGCCTTTTCCTAAAGGAGCAACCAGTTATTATCAAAAAATTCCCGCATCCTATTTGAATGCAAAACGAAATGAAAACTTATCTGATTCCGAAAACATTTGGGCGTACATCGAAGGTTCTGAAAAGCCAAACGAAGTGCTGGTTATTTCGGCTCATTACGACCATGTAGGGATTAAAGACAGTGAAGTATACAATGGTGCCGATGATGATGGTTCCGGAACAGTCGCTTTATTAGAAATTGCACAAGCATTCGAAAAAGCTAAAAAAGAGGGCCACGGTCCAAAACGCTCAATCCTTTTCCTACATGTTACCGGAGAAGAACATGGTTTACACGGTTCACGTTTTTACTCAGAAAATCCTTTGTTCCCTATTGCAAACACGATTACCGATATCAACATTGACATGATTGGTCGTCGTGACGAGGCACATGCAAATACAAACAATTATATATATCTGATAGGTGCAGATCGTTTATCAACTGATTTAGATAACATTTGTACCATCGCAAATGCCAAGTATATTAAAATGGATTTAGATTATAAATTCAACGACCCTAAAGATCCGAATCATTTTTATGAGCGTTCAGACCATTATAATTTTGCCAAACATGGAATTCCAGCGGTATTCCTTTTCAATGGTGTACATGAGGATTACCATCAAAAAACAGATGAAGTCGATAAAATTGAATTTGATGCGTTGGCCAAAAGAGCTCAACTTGCTTTTGTAATCGCCTGGGAATTGGCAAACAGAGAAAATCGCCCTGTAGTCGATAAAAAATAGTTTTAGCTTTAGGGCGCATCCCGCCGAAAAAAGCGGGTCGGGCTATTCGTTGCAATCTTATTATTATCCTGTCAACGTTTTGATCCCTGACAGGGTAATAAAAGGATTTTCACTGCTATCCCTTGTCCAAAAGCGATACAACAAGAGCTTTGAAGGAATTCAAAGCTCTTATTGAATTTATATATACTGAAAAACAAACCACTACTCTTTCTTTGAAGTTGTAATCGGCCTATTATTTCTGGACCACTCGCTCCAAGAACCAACATACAATTTTGGGATTTTAAGGCCTGCATAAGCTACTGCTAAAAGCGTATGACAAGCTGTTACACCGGAACCACAATGCACGATAACATTTTCAGCTACTGTATTTCCAAATTCTTTCATATAATTATTTTTCAGTTCCTCAGGTGATAAGAAAAAACCATTAGAATCTAAATTAGAGGTAAAAGGAATATTTATGACACCCGGAATGTGCCCTGCAACTAAATCTATAGGTTCTTCCTCTCCATAATATCGTTCCTCATCCCGTACATCTATAACCAGAAAATCCTTGTCATCTGCTACTTTATCAATTTCATGAATATCTGCTAACGGCAACAACCAATTTTCAATTTTATAGGGTTCCTTTTTCAAAGGGATTTCTGTTTTTGAGCTTGTTGGAAATCCAGCTTTAATAGCCGCTTGAAATCCTCCATCCAGCACTTGAATCCTATTATGGCCAACAGATTTTAGCATCCACCAGAAACGTGCAGCTGCATTGGAGCCATTTTTATCATCATATACTACTACGTGGCTCGTAGGCGTTATGCCAAGACTCGTTAAAGTTTCAGAAAATTGTTCAAGTGTAGGCAAAGGATGTCTCCCTCCTATGGATACATCAGCGTTTATATTGGCTAACTGAGTATTTAAATCAACATACAAAGTGCCTTCTAAATGTTTGGCTCCATAATTTTCTTTAGCTCCATATCCGTTACTAGCATCAATAAGAATTAATTCACTTGTCCGATTCACTTCTATTAGTTCATCAGGCTTTATAATTGGTAAAATTTCTTGAGGCATATTTTTTATTTTTTTATATTAGTGTCATTGTTTTATTTTAGCTTACACCAATAGATTTTAAATGAGATAGAACTAACGACAACTTTAAATACTGCTAATTTATACTATTATTTACAATTCTCAAAAAAGCAATTAAACTCAAAAACACACAAGAGACAATTGTTCTCAAGAGAATTTTTTCCATAAAAAAAGCCCACTTATGTGGACTTTAAATATCTTTTCTTGGATTTAGTTAGCAGTTACAATCTTTATGTTTCAACTTTAAAATATGTTTAAGCATTTTCATCAAACTCAATTTTATCTGCGCAATCTATTTTGTTTAATGGCTTCTCCATAGGCAATGTAAAATAAAAAGAGGAACCTACACCTTCTGTACTTTCTACCCATATTTCACCACCATTCTTTTCTAAAAATCCTTTTACCAATAATAATCCTATACCTGCACCTTTATTTTCTATCCTTGCTTTAGAAAGTATATTCATTTGTGGTGAAAAGAGTTTGTCTTGAATTTCTTTAGACATACCAATACCGGAGTCCTTTATCTGAACTATTATTTTATCTTCTTCCGTTTTTGCTGTAACAGTAATTTTACCACCGGGAAGTGAATGCTTAATCGCATTTGAAACTATATTTTGGATAACAGAAAGTACCATTTTTCCATCTGCAAAAACACTGGTATTCTCTTTAATTTCATGATGCAGATTTATTGTATTTAAAGAAGCAGTATCATTTAAAGTATCAAAAACTTTTTGAACATACTGAACAAGATCAATTTTCCTTGGAGAAAATACTTCCGCTGCGTATTTTATTCTTGCCCACTCGACTAAATAATCTAACATATTCAATTCATCAACTGATGATTTGTAAAGTAGCTCAAGCATTTCTTTAACTGTATTTGGCTCCATTCTTTCAAAATTTGATTTCAAATATCCTGCAGTAGCTATAATACTGGATAATGGACTTCTCAAATCATGTGAAAGAATGGCAAGAACGCTTTCCTTATGAGTATTCAGATCTTCCAGCTCTTTTACATATTTTTTTATCGCATCTTCTGATTTTTTTCTTTCCGTTAAGTCGCGTAGAATTTTAACATATCCTAGCATCTCTCCATCTATACTAGTAAGTGGAAAAACCAGACCATACGCATAAAATTCACTCTTGTCTTTACAAATGTGCCATCTGTTATCTGTTGCTCTTCCCTCCTTTAATGCAGTTTCAGTTTCATTTTTAGAAATACCATTTTTTATATCTTCTTCGGTAAAGATTATATCAAAATGTTTTCCTATAATTTCATCCGGTTTATAACCAAATATTTTTGATGACCCTGAACTCCAGCTATTTATTACAAATTCATTATCAAGAGTAAAAATGGAGTAATCTTGTAAGCTGTCTATGATCTGGCTATAAAACTCAGCATTTGGAATGTAATTACTTTTAAGAATTTTAGAATTAATATGCTCGTTTTCCATTTGGTTAATTAAATGATATTTAAAAATTTTGAATGCAAAATAGTATTTGAAAATCAGGTATAAATGCGGTATAAATGCGGTCAAAGATAAACAATTAGGATATGCGTAAACTGAAAAACGAAAAATATTCCCCCAAATGTAAATGACTCATTACCTACACTAGTTCGCTATTTAATTTCAGAAACATTTTTTCGATTATTAAATCCTAAACGACTTCATCAATCACACTAATTTATACTATACCCTTCCTCTTTTACAATATTCAAGCCAATAAATAAATTCGCACAATCCCACGAAAATTTACCCCACAAAAAAAGCCTCGAATTTCTTCGAAGCTTTTGCTTTCTGGGTGGGAGACGGGGCTCGAACCCGCGACCCTCGGTACCACAAACCGATGCTCTAACCAACTGAGCTACAACCACCATTTGCTTAGCGGTGGCAAAGATACAACATAAGTTTACTTCTGCAAATAATTTTTTTAAAAAATTACAGCAAAATTATATCAAATCTGCTAAACTATTGACTGCCAAATATCTTTCAACCGTAAAACCTTCTGCATAATCTACTCCTACAAGCCTTCCTAAATCCTGTGAACGGTAATTCAGGCTCTCAAAGAAGTTTTTACTCGTTATTGGTGATTCCGGTTCTTTGGAATTTGCATCATAAAACTGCGAACGATACGCTAAAATAGATTCAATTTTCTTATCGGTAAAACCTGTAATATCGACAACGAAATCAGGTTCTATATTTTTCCACTGAATGTAATGATACACAACTTTTGGTCTCCAGGCAGCTTGATTTTCTCCATCGAGAGTAGTTTCTAT
The DNA here is from genome assembly GCF_048158655.1 of Flavobacterium algoriphilum. Classification (NCBI taxonomy): domain Bacteria; kingdom Pseudomonadati; phylum Bacteroidota; class Flavobacteriia; order Flavobacteriales; family Flavobacteriaceae; genus Flavobacterium; species Flavobacterium algoriphilum. Next base: position 234,467 of record NZ_JBLNKY010000005.1, on the reverse strand, counting down.
TTTTCGCAATCCTGATAGAAAACAAGCATCCGAAACCAATTTACTTCCTTTTCCATGATCGATGTGACGGTCGGCAATTGCATTACATAATACAATTTCAGGTTTATACTTGCGAATCATTTTTATGATTTCCAATTGGTGTTTTTCGTCATTTACAAAAAAACCATCACGCATTTCCAGATTTTCCCGTACCGAAACACCTAGAATTTTTGCAGCAGCATTAGCTTCCTCATCTCTAATCTCTGCGGAACCACGAGTTCCTAACTCGCCACGAGTCAAATCAACAATTCCGACGGTTTTCCCTAAGGAGATTTCTTTTAGAATAGTTCCCGCACAACCCAATTCCACATCATCAGGGTGCGCACCAAAAGCAAGTATATCTAATTTCATTATTTATTGTTTTCTGTTAACTGTTTCCTATAATATTTAATCTACAATACCTTTTTCATTGTCATTGATTTATTGATACTTTCGCTCCACTCCTTTTCCGGTACGCTGTCTTTTGTGATACCACAACCCATATACAAATACGCCTGAGAAGCTACAATTTGCATACAACGCAAATTTACAAACAAATTAGAACTTACCGAATCTGTTGCAAAACTACTGTTCAACTCCCCTAAAAAACCAGTATAAAAACTCCTGTCGTAATTTTCATTTTCCAAAATAAAAGCTTTAGATTGCTCTTTTGGCAAGCCACAAACTGCTGGCGTGGGATGCAATAAATGGATTACTTGCTGCAAACTGGAGTTCGAATTCAATACTCCCCAAATATCTGTTTTTATATGCCAAACACTCCCCGCTTTAACGCTGTAGGGTTGGGTAACCGAAACTTCTAAAGCCACGCCTTGCAAAACTGAAACTATATAATCCGTAACATATTGCTGCTCTTCTTTCTCTTTTTTTTCCCAAATTATTTCCCCCGAGCCACTATCCTTTTGAGTTCCTGCCAAAGCCATTGTTTCAAATACATTAACATTGGCTTTTAATAATTGCTCGGGTGTAGCGCCAAGCCACATTCCCACTTTTGGATGAAAAAAACAATACACAAATGTAGCGGGATACAACCGAACCAACTTTTCGAATACCGTAGCCAAATCAAAATCAACCAGATCAACTGTTTCTTTTCGGGATAAAACCACTTTCTTGAATTCGTCTTTTTCAATGGCTTGAATTCCTTTGGCAACCAATCTTTCAAAATTATTTTTGGTTGCTGCACTTGGATCCTTAAATTCCCTTTCAAAAACGTCACCTTTTTTTTTATCGCAAACAACACCCGCTATTTCGGATTGATTTTCAGGAATTAAATAGGTTTGATTGCCATCAAAAGAAGCAAAAACAAAGCCTTTTTCGGTAAAATCGTGTACTTTATACAATTCATCATTTTGCTGAAAAAGTCCAATTACCATATCCGAATTGGGCTTGCAATACAATACAAAGGGTAAATTTTGCTGTAATTGATTTTGGGCTTTATCTAAGATTACTTCCATTATTTGTCTTCACTTTTTCTTTTTGGCAGAACCATATTCGTCAATTTGCAAAGCGAAATCAAATTGTCTTTTTCATCCGTAATTCGTATTTCCCAAAGATGAATGCTTCTTCCCTTGTGAACTATTCTTGCCGTGGCAGTTACGATTCCGTCACGTTTTGCTTTCAAATGATTTGCCGATATTTCAATTCCACGCACTTCACTGTGGTCTGAATTTATATATAACATCGATGCCGCACTTCCCACACTTTCCGCCAAAGCCACCGAAGCGCCACCGTGTAATAATCCCATAGGTTGGTGCACCGATGGATTTACGGGCATTGTAGCTACTAAATAATCTTCTCCTGCATCAGTATATTCAATATTCAAGGTTCTCATCAATGTGTTTTCGGAGATTTGATTGCAATATTCAAGGATTTTTTCTTTGTCGAATGTCATATTTTAGCTTTAAAAATGTAAAAATAAATAAAAGATGAGTTACAAAATAGCAAATGCAATTGTTATTCTAAATTCAAATTTGAAAATCATTTCTTATCCAAATAAGATTTTCCTTATTTTTACAAAAAAACTAACGAAATGCGTCCCATAACTTTATTGTTTTTTATTGGAATATTGATGACTGTTTGCGCTTGTCGTTCTGATTTTGAAACCGTAGCCAGCACGGGCGATTTGACCTTTTCTAAAGACACTATCTACTTAGACACCGTTTTTACAAACATAGGTTCTAGTACCTACCGCCTTAAAGTGTACAATCACAGTAAAAATGACATTACCATTCCAACCATAAAATTAGAAAAAGGATTGAGTTCTAAATATAGAATGACAGTCGATGGAATGCAGGGAACAAATGGAAAAATATTCACCAATGTTGATCTTCTCGCCAAAGACAGTTTGTATATTTTGATAGAAACCACCGCTAATATTGCAGATGCCAACCCAACCGACTTTTTATACACGGACCAAATTCAATTTGATGGCGGCGAAAATTTGCAAAAAGTAACATTAGTGACGCTTATACAGGATGCTGTTTTTCTCTATCCAAAACGTTTTGCTGATGGAACAACGGAAACGCTCCCCATTGGCGATGAAAAAATCGATGGTTTTTATCTCGATGAAAATGATCCCGTAAATGGCAATGAATTACAGTTCTCTAATAAAAAACCGTATGTTATTTATGGTTACGCTGCGGTTCCTTCAGGTAAAACGGTAACTTTTGATGCGGGAGCCAGAGTCCATTTTCATGTAAATTCAGGTCTTGTTATATCTAAAAACGCATCGATACATATAAATGGCGCTACGTCTGCAACGGATAAATTGGAAAAAGAAGTCATTTTTGAAGGCGATCGATTGGAATCCGAATATTCAGATGTTCCAGGACAATGGGGAACGATTTGGCTTACTAATGGCAGCACCAATAATCAATTGAATCATGTCACCATCAAAAATGGAACTATCGGATTGTTGATTCAAAACAACGACGGAACAACTACTACAATAAAAAACACCCAAATATACAATTCAGCCAATTATGGTATTTTGGCGCAGACCGCAAAAATTAATGGGGAGAATCTTGTTATCAACAATGCGGGACAAGCCAGTTTAGCATGTGTTTACGGTGGAAATTACAACTTTACCCATAGCACTTTCAATAACAATTGGAACAGTTCTAAACAAGCGGCGGTTTTAATAAGCAACTACATTTTAGGAGCAATCCCAGAAGTAAAAGATTTGACCCAAGCAACATTCAATAATTGTATTATTTACGGTTCATACTCGAATGAAATGATTTTAAACAAAAAAACAGCTACTACTTTTGTATACCAATTCAATAATTGTCTCTTAAAATTTGACAATACTTCCAACCAATTTACGACCAATCCAGACTATCAATTTGGAACAGATCCATCACATTACAACGCAATTATTTTAAATAAAGATCCAAAATTCCTGAAGATTTCCAAAAACAATTTCAACATTGACAATACTTCTGGCGCTTTCGCAAAAGGGAATTCGTCATATCTGATTCCGTTGGATATTATGGGAAACACCCGAACTTTACCTCCAGATTTAGGCGCGTATCAAAGCAAACCGTTCCCTAAATAATTTTTCAAAGTCTTTGCTTTTCACATTTGCTCGTACTATTTATTTAAACTAAATTTGCATCGCAATACAACAAACTAAAAAACAATGATCCATTTCTTTGAAAACCAAAGCAAAGCTGTTTTTGCAGTACAAACGCAAAACGAAATTTCGGCTCAAGACATTTCAAAACTCAACTGGCTTTTTGCCAACTCCTATAAAATAGAAAAATCCGTATTGACGGATTTTTTTGTTGGTCCTCGTGCCACTATGATTACGCCTTGGAGTACCAATGCAGTAGAAATTACCCAAAACATGGGCATTGTCGGAATCATTAGAATTGAAGAATTTCAAAAAGCAACAGCTGATTTTTCTGATTTTGATCCAATGCTTTCGCAAAAATACGCTGAGCTAAATCAAGATATTTTCACTATCAACGTACTTCCGGAAGCTATTTTGGACATCGATGATATTGCAACCTACAACAAAAAGGAAGGTTTGTCTTTAAGTCCGGAAGAAGTAGATTATTTGGATAATTTAGCCCTTAAATTAGGACGAAAACTAACCGATTCTGAAATTTTTGGTTTCTCTCAAGCCAATTCAGAACACTGTCGTCACAAAATTTTCAACGGGAAATTTATAATTGATGGAGAAGAAAAAGAGTCTTCTTTATTCAAATTAATCAAGAAAACATCTCTAGAAAATCCTAACGATATCGTTTCGGCTTATAAAGATAATGTCGCTTTTGTAAAAGGGCCACGTGTACAACAGTTCGCACCAAAAACTTCTGACAAACCTGATTTTTATGAAATCAAAGAATTTGATTCGGTTATTTCATTAAAAGCAGAAACCCACAATTTCCCAACAACTGTAGAACCTTTCAACGGAGCTGCAACTGGTTCCGGTGGCGAAATCAGGGATCGTTTAGCTGGTGGGCAAGGTTCCTTGCCACTGGCAGGAACGGCAGTTTACATGACTTCCTATTCTCGTCTGGTAGAAAACAGACCATGGGAAAACGGAATGGCAGAAAGAAAATGGTTGTATCAAACTCCAATGGATATCTTAATTAAAGCTTCAAACGGAGCTTCTGATTTTGGAAATAAATTTGGACAACCGTTAATTACTGGTTCTGTCTTAACTTTCGAACACGAAGAAGACGCACGCAAATTAGGTTTCGACAAAGTGATTATGCAAGCGGGTGGAATTGGTTACGGAAAATTAGATCAAGCGATTAAGAAAAAACCTCAAACTGGAGATAAAATTGTTATCCTTGGTGGTGAAAATTATAGAATCGGAATGGGTGGAGCTGCAGTTTCATCAGCTGATACTGGTGCTTTCAGTTCCGGAATTGAGTTGAATGCAATACAACGTTCGAACCCAGAAATGCAAAAACGTGCTGCCAATGCGATTCGTGCTTTGGTAGAAAGCGATATCAATCCTATAGTTTCTATTCACGATCACGGTGCAGGTGGACATTTAAACTGTCTTTCGGAATTAGTGGAAGATACTGGTGGATTAATTAATTTAGACAAATTGCCTGTGGGAGACCCTACCCTTTCGGCAAAAGAAATAATTGGTAACGAATCCCAAGAAAGAATGGGATTGGTTATTGGTAAAGAAAACATCGATTTACTTCAAAAAATTGCCGACCGTGAACGCGCTCCAATGTATCAAGTTGGGGAAGTTACCGGAGATCATCGTTTTACTTTCGAATCAAAAACAACTGGGGCTAAACCAATGGATTTTGCTTTGGAAGACTTTTTTGGAAGTTCGCCTAAAGTGGTGATGACGGACAAAACTATCCAAAGAAATTATAGTACTTTAAGTTACGACAAAAAAAATATTTCAACGTATTTAGAGCAAGTATTACAATTAGAAGCCGTTGCCTGTAAAGACTGGTTAACGAACAAAGTGGACCGTTGTGTGGGTGGAAAAGTTGCCAAACAACAATGTGCCGGTCCATTGCAATTGCCTTTGAATAATTGTGGTGTAATGGCTTTGGATTATCAAGGGATAGAAGGAGTGGCTACATCAATTGGGCATTCGCCTGTTGCGGCTCTGATTGATCCTGTTGCGGGAAGCAGAACAGCCATTGCAGAAGCATTATCTAATATTGTTTGGGCACCTATCAAAGATGGTTTAGATGGAATTTCCCTTTCGGCCAACTGGATGTGGGCCTGTAAAAATGAAGGTGAAGATGCGCGTTTGTATGCCGCAGTACAAAGTTGTTCGGATTTTGCAATCGAATTGGGAATTAACATTCCAACCGGAAAAGATTCACTTTCGATGAAACAAAAATATCCAAACGAAGAAGTAATTGCGCCGGGAACGGTCATTATTTCGGCAGGTGGAAATTGTACCGATATTACTAAAGTTGTGGAACCTGTTCTACAAAGAGACGGTGGTTCTATTTATTATATCAATCTTTCTCAAGATGAATATAAATTGGGAGGTTCTTCGTTTGCACAAACATTGAATACTATAGGAAATGAAGCACCGACAATTAAAGATGCGGCTTTTTTCAAAAACGCTTTCAATACCATTCAGGAATTAATTCTTGACAATAATATTCTTGCAGGACACGACATCGGAAGCGGTGGTTTGATCACTACTTTACTGGAAATGTGTTTTGCCGATGTGAATTTGGGAGCTAAAATAGACTTCTCTGTTTTCGAAGAAAAAGACATTATCAAATACCTATTCGCTGAAAATATCGGGATTGTTTTCCAAGCAAAAACAGATGCTGAAGTGGAATCTAAATTAAACTCAAATAACGTTTCTTTCTATAGATTAGGAACAGTTACAACTGACGAAACTTTGGACTTTGGACCATGTGGATTAAGTATCCCAAAATACAGAGACATTTGGTACAAGACATCATTCTTATTAGATCAAAAACAATCTAAAAACGGAATGGCTCAAGCGCGTTTCGACAATTACAAAAATCAACCGTTGCAGTTTACTTTTCCAACACATTTTACAGGAAAAAAACCCATTATCGACAACTCAAAACCGCGTCCAAAAGCAGCTATCATCCGTGAAAAAGGAAGTAATTCCGAGCGTGAAGTTGCAAACGCCATGTACTTAGCCGGTTTTGATGTAAAAGACGTTCACATGACCGATTTGATTTCGGGGCGTGAAACTTTGGAAGACATTCAATTCATTGGTATTGTGGGTGGTTTCTCAAATTCAGATGTTTTAGGTTCGGCTAAAGGTTGGGCTGGAGCGTTCTTATATAATGAGAAAGCCAATATAGCACTGAAAAACTTCTTCGCAAGAGAAGATACTTTATCTGTCGGAATTTGCAATGGATGTCAATTGTTTATTGAATTGGGATTAATCAATCCTGAGCATGAGCAAAAACCAAGAATGTTACACAACAACAGTCAAAAACACGAAAGTATTTTTACTTCTGTAAAAGTGCAAGAAAATAATTCAGTGATGCTTTCTACACTTTCAGGTTCCACACTTGGAGTTTGGGTTTCACACGGAGAAGGAAAATTCCAATTGCCATTGGCGGAAGAAAACTATAATATCGTTGGAAAATACGGTTATGAGGGCTATCCTGCCAATCCAAACGGATCTGACTATAACACCGCCATGATGTGTGACACAACAGGAAGACACTTGGTTATGATGCCACATATTGAGCGTTCGGCTTTCCAATGGAACTGGGCCAATTATCCAAAAGACCGAAAGGATGAAGTTTCTCCTTGGCATGAAGCTTTTGTCAATGCAAGGAATTGGATTGATAAAAAGTAATTATATAGAAATATAATTTATAAAAAGCGTTCCTGAAAGGAGCGCTTTTTTTATGGGGTAGAAATCAGATGACAAGTTCGCATTCACTTAATATCAATTAAAAATTCTGTTTAATACTATGATTTTATACTACTAATCAATGGGTATCAAACTCGTGTACCATTTCGTTGGTCATAGACGGAAGGTTGGAAAACCTCTATGTACTTGATGCCATTGTGCCAACCTATCAAATTAGTAACAATAGTATTAAACAGAATTATACATTCCAAAAACAAAATATAACCTATATTCTCTTTTAAATATCTTTTAAAAAACTGCTGAACAAAAATAGCAGCACAACATTCTATTGTAAATTTACAACTTAGCCGCATAAAAAACTATAAATTTGGACTTAAATAAATACCAAAACAATGGCATTGATAAAAATTAAGCATTCATAGTTGCACCTCACAATCTTAATTCAGAGAAAACGATTTCGTAAAATAAAATATTTCTAGTTTAATTTCCATTTAAAATTAATAATTATCATTAATTTTTAATTAATTTGCGATAAAATTCAACCTCAGAATAATGACTTCTATAACCAGACTTTTTGATTTTCCTTATTATCAGCAAGATAAATATACTTCAATTCCAGATGCTTTAACAACAAAGAAAAATGGGGTTTGGATAAAAACTTCTACTCAAGAATATATCGCTAAAGCCAATGCCATATCAAGGGCATTACTGAAATTAGGTGTTCAAAAAGACGACAAAATTGCTGTCATTTCTTCTAATAACAGAACCGAGTGGAATATTATGGATATTGGGGTGTTACAAACTGGAGCGCAAACAGTTCCTATTTACCCTACGATTTCTGAAGAGGACTATGAGTATATATTAAATCATTCCGGTGCCATGTATTGTTTTGTATCCGATGAGGAAGTGCTTCGGAAAGTAAATTTAATTAGAGATAAAGTACTCACTATCAAAGAAGTATATTCGTTCAACGAAATTAAAGGTTGCAAAAACTGGAATGAACTTCTAATACTTGGCGAAGACCAAAGCAATCAAAATGAAGTTGAAGCTAGAAAAAATAATATAAAAACGGAAGATTTAGCGACTATTATTTATACTTCCGGGACAACAGGAAAACCAAAAGGCGTCATGCTTTCGCATAAAAACATAGTGTCAAATGTGTTGGACAGTGCTCCTAGAATTCCTTTTGAAGCGGGAAAAAGTCGTGCCTTAAGCTTCCTGCCTGTCTGTCATATTTTTGAAAGAATGATTTTGTATTTATACCAGTATTATGGTGTTTCAATCTATTTTGGAGAATCAATCGATAAAATTAGTGATAATCTAAAAGAAGTAAGACCCACAGTTATTACTGCTGTTCCCAGACTTTTAGAGAAAGTATATGATAAAATCTACGCCAAAGGTACCGCACTAACCGGCGTCAAAAAGAAACTATTCTTTTGGGCCATTGATTTAGGATTAGTCTACGAACCTTATGGAAAAAATGGCTTGTGGTACGAATTACAACTCAAAATTGCACGTAAATTGATTTTTAGTAAATGGAAAGATGGTTTGGGTGGAAATCTGGATTTGATGGTTTCCGGAAGTGCCGCTTTGCAACCCAGATTAGCCAGAGTTTTTGCTGCTGCAGAAATCCCGGTAATGGAAGGCTATGGATTGACTGAAACTTCTCCTGTAATCTCCGTAAACGATATGAGAAATCACGGTTTTAAAGTAGGAACTGTGGGCAAAGTAATCGATAATGTGGAAGTTATAATTGCTGAAGATGGTGAAATCCTTTGCAAAGGACCTAACGTAATGATGGGATACTTCAAAGATGAAAAATTGACCAACGAAGTAATTACAAACGGTTATTTCCACACAGGAGACATTGGAGTTTTTGATGAAGACGGGTTCTTGAAAATTACGGATCGTAAAAAAGAAATGTTCAAAACATCCGGAGGAAAATATATTGCCCCTCAATTAATTGAAAACACGATGAAACAATCGCGCTTCATTGAACAAATAATGGTGATTGGTGACGGACAAAAAATGCCGGCTGCAATCATTCAACCAAGTTTTGATTTCATTAAGCAATGGGCTGTTATTCATGGAATAGATGTTGGAAAAAGCAATGTGGAGATTATCTCGAACGAAAAAGTAATCGAACGAATTCAGACCGAAATTGATACCCTAAATAAAAAATTTGGGAATTGGGAAAAAATCAAACGCTTTGAATTGACGCCGGACGTTTGGTCCATTGACGGCGGACAACTTACCCCTACTCTAAAACTAAAACGAAAGATAGTGATGGATAAATACATCAATTTATTTCATAAAATCTACGGTTAGTATTTCAAACAAAAAAAAACATGAAACTAAAAATCCTAATTTGTTCCGTTATAAGTGTATTCTTTTTTTCTAATTGCCAAGAAAAATCGAAAGTAGATCCTATTAAAGTAAATTATTTAGATTTCTCAAAAAGAGACGATCAGGTGACTGGAGGTATCAAAATGATTCCGATAAAAACGCCGAAAGGGACTTTTAAAGTCTGGACAAAAACTGTGGGTAATAATCCCAAAATAAAAGTATTGCTCCTTCACGGCGGCCCAGGATTGACGCATGAATTGTATGAATGTTTTGACGGGTATTTCCCTAATGAAAGCATCGAATATATTTATTACGACCAATTGGGATCCTATTACAGCGACCAACCCAAAGACAATAGTTTATGGACCAATGAACGTTTTGTAGAGGAAGTCGAACAAGTACGCATTGCATTAGGCTTAGACAGTTCCAATTTTTACCTAATGGGACAATCTTGGGGCGGAATCCTAGCGATGGAATATGCGTTGAAATACCAAAAAAACCTAAAAGGTTTGATTATCTCCAATATGATGGCAAGTGCTAAGGAATATAATGCTTACGCAAAAGACGTTCTCGCACCACAAATGGATCCGAAAATCCTAAAGCAATTACAGGATATCGAGAAAAACAATGATTTTGATAATCCAAAATACAGCGAATTACTGTTCAAATATTACTACACGGAACATGTTTTAAGAAAACCACTGGACCAATGGCCGGAATCCATTAACAGGTGTTTCAAACACATCAATCCGGATGTATATGTTTTTATGCAAGGTCACAGTGAATTTGGCATCACCGGAAATGCTTCTTTGAAAAATTGGGATGTCAAAGCCAGATTAAAAACACTGACGGTTCCTACATTGAGTATTGGTTCAAAGTACGACACAATGGATCCCGAACACATGAAATGGATTGCCCACGAAGTTCAAAACGGACGCTTCTTGTTTTGTCCTAACGGAAGCCACCTTTCACAATACGATGATCCTAAAAATTATTTCACAGGCGTGATTAAGTTTTTGAAAGATGTTGATAATGGGGAGTTTAAGAAAGGGTAAATAGCAATTTTCAACAAATCATCATATTCTTTAATAGCAAATTTTATATCAGTATAGAAATTGATTATTCAATTCACAGGTTTTGTTTCCCGAAATAACTTCAAAAAGAAATAAACTTCCAAATATTATCCAATAGTCCCGAAAAATATCGGTTTTTATATGTATTTTTTTATCAATTTAAAAAATTACCACCCAATCTTAATTTTCAGATTATGGCTTTGGATATTGCAATCACTGTTTTAATGTCAGCATTGACTTTTACCGTTATCGCACTTGTTAATGAAAAACTAAAATAGATAAAAATTCTTACTAAAAAACTCTCCATGTCATGGGGAGTTTTTTAGTTTATACAAAAAAAATAAAAAAATAATTCAACTTATTATGCGTGCATAGTATTTTTTTTTATTATATTTGAAATCGATATAGTTAGAGATATGAAAGATAAAACAATAGATTATATTTTAAGAGCGACTTGGCAAGCAGTCTCCAGAATGTACAATGAAGAAGCCTCTAAATACGGTGCAACGATGGCTACAGGTTTTGCATTGCTGAGTATGGATAAAGAAAAAGGAACACCCTCTACGGCTTTAGGTCCAAAAATGGGGATGGAAGCAACAAGTCTCACCAGAACCTTAAAATCAATGGAAGATAAAGGATTAATCTCAAGGAAGAAAAATCCTGATGATGGTCGTGGCGTTTTAATTTACCTGACAGAATTTGGGAAAGAGAAAAGAGAATTATCAAAAAACACCGTTTTGAAATTCAATGAAACCGTGCGAAAACATATATCCGAGGAAAAATTGCAACATTTTATTGAAGTCGCAGAAACCATCAATGAATTAATTCAAGATAAAAATATTTTTAATCATACAAGCGTAAGCGAACTGACGGAACAAACTGAAAAACCAGAAAATGACATCGCCACAATTAAAAAAAATAATCCATAATTAAAAATGGCGCTACCATATTCCTTTAAAACCAAATAATAACCACTTATGACATCGCCACGATTCAAAAAAACAATCAATAAGTAAGAATGGTGATACCGTATTCCTTTAAAAACCAAATAATAACTACGTATGAAACGCACAATTAAAAAAGTTGCAGTAATTGGATCCGGAATTATGGGTTCAGGAATTGCTTGCCATTTTGCCAACATTGGAGTTGAAGTTTTACTTTTGGACATTGTTCCAAAAGAACTCACCGAAGCCGAAGCTAAAAAGGGGCTTACTTTAGAAAGCAAAATTGTCAGAAACCGATTGGTGAATGAGCATTTGGCTAATTCTCTAAAATCGAAACCCTCTCCTATTTACAATCCGAAATTTGCCAGTAGAATTACTACGGGAAATACAACGGATGACATGGCGAAAATCGCTGCAGTAGATTGGATTATTGAGGTTGTAGTGGAACGTTTAGACATCAAAAAATTAGTTTTTGAGCAAATTGAAAAATTCAGAAAACCGGGAACTTTAGTTACTTCAAATACTTCTGGAATTCCAATTCACTTTATGAGTGAAGGAAGAAGTGACGATTTTCAAAAACATTTCTGTGGCACACACTTTTTCAACCCTGCGCGTTATTTAAAATTATTCGAAATCATTCCTGGTCCTCAAACTGCAACAGAAGTTTTGGATTTCCTTACTGATTATGGTTCAAAATTCTTAGGAAAAACTTCAGTCGTTGCCAAAGATACTCCGGCATTCATTGGAAATAGAATTGGAATTTACGGTATTCAGAGTTTGTTTCATTTGGTAAAAGAATTGGGATTAACCATTGAAGAAGTCGATAAATTGACCGGTCCTGTTATTGGAAGGCCAAAATCAGCCACTTTCCGAACGGTTGATGTTGTTGGATTGGATACTTTGGTGCATGTTGCCAACGGAATCTACGAAAACTGCCCGAATGACGAACAACATGATTTGTTCAAGCTTCCTGATTTCGTCAACAAAATGATGGAAAACAAATGGTTTGGAAGCAAAACAGGCCAAGGTTTTTACAAAAAAGTAGACAAGGATATTTTGTCTTTGGATTTAGACACTTTAGAATACCGTCCGGCCAAAAGAGCTTCTTTTCCAACTTTAGAATTGACAAAAACAATCGATAAACCTATTGATCGTTTTAAAGTTCTGGTAAAAGGTACAGATAAAGCCGGAGAATTCTACCGCAAAAGTTTTGCGGGAATGTTTGCTTACGTTTCGAACAGAATTCCTGAAATTTCAGATGAATTATACAAAATTGACGATGCTATGAAAGCCGGTTTCGGGTGGGAAAATGGTCCTTTTGAAATTTGGGATGCGATTGGTGTCGAAAAAGGAATCGAAATCATGAAAGCCGAAGGTTTAGCACCAGCTGCTTGGGTAAACGAGATGTTGGCTTCCGGAAATGCTAGTTTTTACACTGTAAAAGAAGGCGCTACTTTTTTCTACAATATCCCTACAAAATCGCAAGCCAAAGTTCCGGGTCAGGATGCATTTATCATCTTGAACAACATTCGCGAAAGCAAAAAAGTATGGAGCAATAGTGGAGCAATTATACAAGATTTAGGAGACGGAATTTTGAATTTAGAATTCCAGTCTAAAATGAATACGATTGGCGGCGATGTTTTGGCAGCCATCAATAAAGCAATCGACTTATCTGAAAAAGAATATCAAGGACTGGTTATTGGAAATCAAGCAGCGAATTTCTCTGTTGGAGCCAATATCGGAATGATATTCATGATGGCAGTCGAACAAGAATACGACGAGTTGAACATGGCGATCAAAATGTTCCAAGACACGATGATGCGCGTACGCTACTCTGGAATTCCTGTTGTGGTTGCACCGCACGGAATGACTTTTGGCGGTGGTTGCGAAATGAGTTTGCATGCGGATAAAGTAGTCGCTGCGGCAGAAACCTATATGGGTTTAGTGGAATTTGGTGTTGGAGTCATTCCTGGTGGTGGCGGATCGAAAGAAATGACCTTACGTGCGGCTGATTTATTCCATAAAAATGATGTGGAATTAAATGTACTACAAGAATATTTCTTGACTGTTGCTATGGCAAAAGTGTCTACTTCTGGTTACGAAGCCTTTGATACCGGACTTTTACAACACGGTAAAGATATCATCGTGGTAAACAAAGACCGCCAAATTGCCGAAGCAAAGAAACACGTTTTACTAATGGCCGAAGCCGGTTACACACAACCGATTCGCAGAAACGATGTAAAAGTTCTTGGAAAACAAGCATTGGGAATGTTCCTAGTGGGAACGGACCAAATGGTTGCCGGAAAATACATATCGGAACACGACAAAAAAATCGCAAACAAACTAGCTTACGTAATGGCTGGTGGTGATTTATCAGAACCTACATTAGTATCCGAACAATATTTATTGGATTTAGAACGAGAAGCTTTCTTATCCCTTTGCACGGAAAGAAAAACATTGGAGCGTATCCAATTTATGTTAACTAAAGGAAAACCTCTAAGAAATTAGATTTAAGACTGAAGTATTAAGACTTAAAAAAAAGACTATTCACAATTTTGAAAAATTAAAAATTTGGCAAAAAACGATGGATGTTGCTGTTGAAGTTTATGAAGTTTCTACTTTATTGCCTAATGATGAAAAATTTAATTTAATTCATCAAATAAAAAAATGTGCAGTATCTATTCCTTCTAATATTGCTGAAGGTTCTAGAAGAAATTATGATAAAGAATTTGTACAATTTTTAGGAATTGCAAATGGTTCAACTTTTGAATTAGTAACTCAATTAATACTTGCTAAAAGGCTTAAGCTTGTAAATGAAGATTTAATACAACCTATTATTAATCAATTAGTAGAAGTTTCAAATATGAATTTTTCATTTCAAAAATCATTAAAAGAAAAAATTAACATAAACATTGGAAAATCTTAATACTTAATTCTCCAATCTTAATACATAATTTATGAAAACAGCCTATATAGTTAAAGCATACAGAACAGCCGTGGGGAAAGCACCAAAAGGGGTTTTTAGATTTAAACGTCCTGATGAGTTGGCGGCAGAAACGATTCAGTTTATGATGAATGAGTTGCCTGATTTCGACAAAAAACGTATTGACGACGTTATGGTAGGAAATGCCATGCCGGAAGCAGAACAAGGACTAAATGTAGGGCGATTAATCTCTTTGATGGGATTAAAAATCGAAGATGTTCCTGGTGTAACCGTAAACCGTTATTGCGCTTCAGGATTAGAAACAATTGGTATGGCAACCGCCAAGATCCAGTCCGGAATGGCCGATTGTATTATTGCCGGTGGAGCCGAAAGTATGAGCTTTATTCCAATGGGAGGATACAAACCGACTCCGGATTATGCTGTTGCAAAAGCAGGAAACGAAGACTATTATTGGGGAATGGGACTAACTGCAGAAGCGGTTGCCAAACAATATAATGTATCCAGAGCCGATCAAGATGAATTTGCGTACCAATCGCATATGAAAGCTTTGAAAGCACAAGCCGAAGGCAGATTCGATAAACAAATTGTTCCGATTACTATTGAGCAAACGTTCATCAACGAAAACGGTAAAAAAGAAACCAAATCCTATATCGTAAATAAAGACGAAGGTCCAAGAGCAGGAACTTCAGTAGAAGCATTAGCCGGTTTAAGACCCGTTTTTGCAGCGGATGGAAGTGTAACTGCAGGAAATTCATCCCAAATGAGTGATGGAGCCGCTTTTGTTTTAATCATGAGTGAGGAAATGGTAAAAGAATTGAATCTAGAACCAATTGCCCGTTTGGTAAACTTTGCTTCGGCTGGTGTGGAACCAAGAATCATGGGAATTGGACCCGTAAAAGCGATTCCGAAAGCTTTAAAGCAAGCAGGATTACAATTAAAAGATATTGATTTAGTGGAGTTGAACGAAGCATTTGCATCCCAATCATTAGCGGTAATTCGTGAATTAGGATTGAATCCTGATATCGTAAACGTAAATGGTGGAGCAATAGCATTAGGGCATCCGCTAGGCTGTACCGGAGCAAAATTGTCTGTTCAGCTATTTGACGAAATGAAAAAAAGAGGAAGCAAATATGGGATTGTAAGTATGTGTGTGGGAACTGGACAAGGAAGCGCAGGGATTTACGAGTTGATGTAGTCAAAGATTTCCATCCAATTGTCATTCAGACAAAAGAGGGATCTTCACAGGAAGAATGACGATATTGAGAATTTAGATTATAAATAAAAACATATTAAAAAATAAAAAAATGGCAGATACAGTTGAAAAAAAAGTAACCCGTGGCGGTCAGTTTTTGGTTAAAGAAACAAAGTGCGAAGATGTCTTCACTCCTGAAGATTTTAATGAAGAACAATTAATGATGCGTGACTCTGTAAAAGAGTTTGTAGACAAAGAAATCTGGCCGAACAAAGATCGCTTTGAAAAAAGAGATTTCGCCTTAACGGTGGAAAGTATGCAAAAGGCAGCTGAAATGGGTTTTTTGAGTATCGCAGTTCCTGAAGCTTATGGTGGAATGGGAATGGGATTTGTAAATACTGTTTTGGTTTGCGATTATATATCGGGAGCAACAGGTTCCTTTTCTTCTGCTTTTGGAGCACATACAGGAATTGGAACACTGCCAATTACTTTGTATGGAACTGAAGAACAAAAGCAAAAATATGTAACAAAATTAGCGTCTGGCGAATGGTTTGGAGCATATTGTTTGACTGAACCAAGCGCTGGTAGTGATGCCAATTCTGGAAAAACAAAAGCAGTATTATCTGAGGATGGAACACACTACAAAATCACAGGACAAAAAATGTGGATTACCAATGCGGGATTTTGTAATGTTTTTATTGTTTTTGCTCGTATCGAAGATGATAAAAATATTACTGGTTTTATTGTAGAAAATGATCCAAATAATGGAATTTCTATGAATGAAGAAGAACATAAATTAGGAATTCGCTCCTCTTCTACGCGTCAGGTTTTCTTTGCAGATACAAAAGTTCCTGTTGAAAATATGTTATCCGAAAGAGGGAATGGTTTCAAAATAGCCATGAATGCTTTGAATGTAGGCCGAATTAAATTGGCCGCAGCCTGTTTGGATGCACAACGCAGAGTTATTTCAAACTCCACAAAATATGCTAATGAAAGAATACAATTCAATACCGCTATTTCGCAGTTTGGTGCCATCCGAGCAAAATTAGCCGAAATGGCAACATCCTGTTATGCCGGAGAAAGCGCTACTTATCGTGCTGCAAAAGATATTGAAGATCGAATTGCGTCACGTGAAACCGAAGGAGCTACCCATCAAGAAGCAGAATTAAAAGGGATTGAAGAGTATGCAATTGAATGTTCAATTCTAAAAGTGGCTGTTTCTGAAGATATTCAAAATTGTGCAGATGAGGGAATTCAAATCTACGGTGGAATGGGATTCTCTGAAGACACACCAATGGAAAGTGCTTGGAGAGATGCCAGAATTGCTCGCATATATGAAGGAACAAATGAAATCAATAGAATGCTATCTGTAGGAATGTTAATCAAAAAAGCGATGAAGGGTCACGTTGATTTACTTGGACCAGCATCAAAAGTACAAGAAGAATTAATGGGAATTCCTTCTTTTGATATACCTGATTATTCAGAATTGTTTGCTGAAGAAAAAGAAATGATTGGTAAATTGAAAAAAGCATTCTTAATGGTGGCAGGAGGAGCCGTTCAAAAATACGGTCCAGATTTGGATGCACACCAACAATTATTGATGGCAGCTTCAGATATTTTGATTGAAATTTATATGGCTGAAAGTACCATTCTAAGAACGGAAAAATTAGCTAAAAAAGAAGGTGAGGCCAAAGTACAAGAGCAAATTGCCATGGCAAAATTATACTTGTATAAAGCAGTAGATATCGTTACTCAAAAGGGAAAAGAAAGTGTAATCTCTTTTGCTGAAGGGGATGAACAACGTATGATGCTTATGGGCTTACGCCGTTTTACAAAATATACTAATATGCCAAATATTGTAGGATTAAGAGAAACAATCGCTACAAAATTAGTAGCTAAAAATGAATATTGTTTCTAGAATATAAACATAGTTTTTAGTTTATTTATTTGTCATAAAAACCGTCTTGTTCCTTATAAACATGACGGTTTTTCTATTTAATCGAAAAATCACTTATCTTCATTTTTTTTCTATTGGTCTGATTTCTCCATTATAAGAAATCGGACTTCGATTATTAGAATTAATGGTAAGTGTAGCGTTCCCTTCAAAAAAAACAGAAAGAAATAGTATGTAGACATCCGTATCTCCGTTAACAGTCGCTTTTATTTGATAGGCTTTTCTTCCTTTTTCAGTGGTAAATTCTTTTGGACTTCCTTCAAAATTTAAACCACCATTCCCGTTACCATAGTCAATGCCACTGTACCCTCTACCAAAAAAAGGCATTTCACTCTTAATTATATCTGGCTTAAATTCCACATAATTTGAATTAGTGGTCAAATCAATACTTCTAAATCCTTGACCTAAGGCTGTTCTTCCAATAAAAACAAACGCTTTAGAATTAACCAAAGCTGCTATTTGTTTCTCTTTTTCGATTTTGAGTTCCGCTCTTAATTGTTTCTTACTTTTTTCCTGAGCATAACTCGATGTTAGAATCAGCGAAAGAAACAATACTAAAATTGCTGTTTTTATTTTCATGGTATCCATTTTAAAATTTATAATACTATTAAATTTACTTTAAAAATTTTATATTTATTTTTTTCAAAGCGCATCACGGCGATATCGCACATCACGAAATTTAATAATTTTCCATTTTATGAATAAAATAAGAATATATTTTTTGAAGCGTTGACAAGCAAATACTCTCGACGGTAGGTTTTTTAATTAGATATCCCTTAAAAGCTATTTTAGTCCACTAACAAAAATTAAGTCTCATGTTCCTTCAAGTGAAACTGTTTTATTCATAGTTTATTTAAATGAATTACAAGTAACAAAGCAAAAATACTGCCAGTTTTAAGATTTTAAAAAAAATCTTACAAAAAAAAGTATTTTAAAATCGTATCCAGTCCTCCTAAGTTTTCAATAAATACAACAATTTATTTCTTTTTAATCTCTGTAATTTCCACCTTAATATTAACAGCATACGCATTTGGAATGATTTTTTTCCCATGTGCATTGGCATACACTTTAGTGAATTCGGCCCCGAAATATAAGATTATAGCGGAATAATAGACCCAAATTAAAATAATGATTATGGAACCTGCCGCACCATAAACGGTTGCTACGGTTGAACTTCCTAAATAAAAACCGATAGCAAATTTACCAAACATAAAGAAAAAGGAAGTAAAACTGGATCCTATCAAAGCATCTTTCCAAGCAATAGTTCCATCCGGTAGTGTTTTGAAAATAATGGAGAACAACAATGTTGTAGTCGCAAATAAGATTAAAATATTAAAAACATAAAATATATAAACCGTCGTGTCAGGGAAATAAACGAGCAATCCTGTGTTTATAATGTCCATAACTGTATTTACCATCAAACTGACCATTAACAAAAAACCAACTGAAGCAATCATGGAAAATGACATCAGTCTGTTTTTAATAAATTTCATAATTCCTTTATTCGGTTTTGCTTTTAAGCCCCAAATAAAATTAATGGAACTTTGTATTTCAGCAAAAACACCCGAAGCACCAATCAACAACATAACTCCTCCAAATATCGTTGCAAATGTAACGCTATCAGACAACTCAATATTTTTAATGGTTTCCTGAATTTGAATCGCTGCTTCATTGCCAACCATTCCGTTAATCTGTCCAAAAAACCTTCCTGTAACAGCTTCTCTTCCAAATAAAAAACTAAAAATAGATAAAATAATAATTAACAACGGGGGAAGTGAAAATACGGTATAATAAGACAATGAAGCACTCAGTTTTATAGCGTTATCATCATCAAATTCTCGATACGTTCGCTTTAATAAATCCCAACTTATAATCGCGATCTCTTTATGCTTCATGTTCTGCTGTTATTTTATCGTAAGAAAACGATACATGGTTACCTTATTTGACCTAAAAACACATTTAAATTAGAGTTGTATGTCAATTACTGCTGTTTTCAAAACTACAAATAAATTGATTAGGTATTCAAAATGAATATTGTAAAATTCCCATAAAATTGAATTATTTAAAACACAATCCTATTATTCGTAATACAAAATTTTCTTACCTTTGAAATAAAACATTTTATGAAAAAATTAGCCTTATTATTTAGCATCGTGTTAGCCCTTTTTATTAGTTGCAAAACCAATTCCTTTTCTCCTGATAAAAAATTAGTTATTGCTTTCGAACCAAAAAGTGGAAGTCAGGTTTCTGGAACTGCAACTTTTGTAGAAAAAGACGGAAAAGTGACTTTCGTTGCAAAATTAGCTGGGCTAAATCCGGGTATTCATGCTATACATATTCATGAGAAGTCCGATTGTACGGCTGCCGATGGAAGTTCAGCTGGTGGACATTGGAACCCAACATTCAAAAAACATGGTAAATGGGGAGTTGGAGAATATCACAAAGGTGATATTGGAAATTTTATTGCTGATGAAAAAGGAAACGGAACCATTACTTTAACAACTGATGAGTGGTGTATTGACTGTGGTGATACAAATAAGAATATTTTAGGAAAAGGACTGATCGTCCACCAAGGGGCAGATGATTTTGTTTCTCAACCAGCTGGTAATGCCGGCGCAAGAGTTGCTTGTTCAGCTATTATTAAATAGTTTTTTAAATTTAAATTGGAAGATAAAGAGCACCTGTATTTTAAATTGATTCAACAGTAACCAAAATAGACCTAGACCGCAGTAAACAGGTTTTTTCTCCAAGAAATGATAAAAGTGTTTGGAGTAAACTAAATAAAACGTGTATCGAGAAATTCCTTAAAGAAGATCTGATGCATGAAAGCGGATTGCCCAAAATGAAATTGCTAAAAAACGGCAGTTGGACTTCATTAGCTGCTGTAAAGGATTTGATTATGCCATTTGATCTGGGAAATGGTTTTTTATAAAAATAAGGCGGCATTTGAAAATTATAAAAATTTTAGCCTCAATATTTTATAATAACTAATTAAAACTTAACCTAAACTTTTTCTACGTAACCATAAAAAACATAGCTTTGTAGCTTCAAATTAAAGCAATGATTAACCCTTCGGCATCAGGTTGGATAGATAAATTTTTTGTTGAACAAAAATTTTCAAAAGAAACAGTTTTTAAAACTACTGATTCATTTTATCAAAAAGTTAGAAATACAGGTTTTATATACGGTCATATAATTGCATTTGAAACCGTTAATAAAATTGAAACCAAAGGCTGGTTTAAAGAAGAGATTTCCAAAGTTGCTTTATTAAATACTTTATACAATATTTTTTGTTTGACTAAGCAAGAAATCAGTTCTGAAAATTTCATAAAAGAAGCGGTTGATTTCTATAACCAAATGAATCCCCAAGGATTTAATTTATTCAAAAAAATACTCCCTAAAAATTCCCTTTCCCTAACACTGGAAAAAATAATTGATGAACGTGTCCAAACCAATGATACAATCATCAGTAAAAATTTCTCACACCTTGTAACAAACGCACTTTTGTTTATTGATGTTGTTGCTTTTCGCCAATATTTAATTCACGGAGAAATTCCTGAGAAATATTTAAAAAAAATTGAAGAGACAATAGTTAATCTTGTGACACTGGCCCTAAAAATTAAGTTAAATAAATCTCAATATGATGATTTGTTAATTAAACTTTTTGAAGCCTCCATACGCTACAGCAAATTTTCAAGAGTTCCTGTTCAAAGTCTGGAAACCCTTCAATTGGATTATTTCACACATGAATTAGAAAAATATTATTTAATCGACATTGCGGGTATGGCGCTGTGGAGTGATGGAATAATTGAAAATAACGAAGCCTATTTTTTACATTCATTAGCTGAAATGGTATCAATTACAGATGATTTTGTTAATCAGAGCATAAACAGCACTAATGAATTCATTACCCAACATAAAAAAGACATCCCTTACTTCAATTACTCGAATCCAGTCAAACATTTTTATGACCAAACCACTCAAAGTGTTGTAACTTTAGTAAGCCGTAATAAAAACCGATTGATAAAGGAAATTGTTCAAAGTAAAGAATTAATGCTTCTGTTAGCCTCTTCTACTCGAAGAGATTTAGATGAAAAGGAAAAGAAAAAAGTAAAAAAACAATTATTAGATATTTGTAAAACCATTCCTTCCTTGACCATATTTTTATTACCAGGCGGAAGTTTATTGTTACCTATTTTAATAAAATTCATCCCAACCTTATTACCGTCAGCTTTTAATGAAAATTTAGAAGAAATCGAATAAAAAATTGCCCGATAGCAATTTTTTTTTAAAAGTTTTTAGTTGATATCATAATACAAAACTTTAGCTGATTGAACATCTGAACAACCATAATGTTCACAATAAATGTTTTACTTTCAAAACATGCATTATAAAATCTATAACTTAACATACTCATATCAAAATGCACCACCATATTGGCAATATTTCTATGGACAAATACCGCTCGTGATTTTCACCAACAATTTCGTTAACTCTATTATCCAAACAACCAATCCATAATAGGGTAAGTTTGCCCTTTGGCTAACTCCGCAAAATAATTAGGATCGTTAGTCCGATATTTTTCTACCCATTTTTTATTATTTCTGATAATTTTTTATAAAAATCACTCCTAAAGAATTAATCCCTAATTGATTCAAATGTGAATTTACATTAGTTCTTTTATTTGCTAAAAAAAATATTGTCCCTTTTATTGATTATTTCGAATGTACTACAGTAATGTTACAATTCTTCCTCTAACCAGGCGCGCATCATCCAGATTGTTTTTTCTTGTTCAGCTATAAAATCACTCATCATTGAATTCGTTCCTTCATCATTAATTTCTGAAGATTTATTAAGAATTTCTCTTTCAATTTTTAACAAATGAGATAATGAATTTACAATTAAATGAATTGCTTTTTCATCTATCGAAATATTCTTCCCAACCGCCAATTGGCTATTTTTAATATAATCCTCAAAAGTATGAAGCGGTGTTCCACCAAGAGTAAGAACACGCTCAGCAATCATATCAATTTTCAATTGTGAATCATTGTATAATTCTTCAAATTTGACATGCAAATCAAAGAAACGCTTTCCACGAATATTCCAGTGAATCCCTCTTAAATTTTGATAATATACTTGAAAATTAGATAGCAGCGTATTTAATTCAGTCACAATTGATTCAGTTTCTTTAACGGGTAAACCTAAAATATTTGTTTTCATGATAATTGTTTTCAACAAATTTAAACAACAAAATAACATTTTACACTATAAACTAAATTGATTGTTTTTATATTTGTATTAGATATTACTATAAAAAATGACAATCACTCAACTGAAATATGTTTTAGCTGTAGCCGAACATAAAAACTTTACTCTTGCTGCCGAAAAATGTTTTGTAACTCAGCCCACTTTGAGCATGCAAATTCAAAAAATTGAAGAAGAGTTAAGTATTCAAATATTTGATAGAACAAAAAAACCAATTCAGCTTACGGATATTGGACAAAAAATCGTCAATCAGGCTAAAAACATTGTTAACGAAGCCGATAGAATTCAAGATATTGTAGAGCAACAAAAAGGTTATATTGGAGGAGAATTCAGATTAGGAATAATTCCTACAATTATGCCAACATTATTACCAATGTTTTTGAATAATTTTATCAAAAAATATCCCAAAGTAAAGCTTATTATTGAAGAGTTGAACACGGAAGAGATTATTATAAAACTCAATAACGGTCATCTTGATGCTGCAATTGCAGCTACACCTTTACTGGAAGAAAAAATCAAGGAAATTGTTTTGTATTTTGAACCTTTTGTCGCCTACATTCCGGAGAGTCATCATAATTTTCAGAAAGAAGAAATAGAAGTCGCAGATTTAAACTTAGATGAAATCCTATTATTGCAAGACGGTCATTGTTTTCGCGAAGGTATTTTAAACTTATGCAAAAGTGCCGGTAAGAATGAAATGAATCACTTTCGAATACAAAGTGGAAGTTTTGAAACTTTAATAAAATTAGCCGATGAAGGTTTGGGAACCACATTACTTCCTTATTTACATACCTTAGATTTAAAAGAATCCGACAAAATTAAATTACGCCACTTTAAGGAGCCAAAACCTGCAAGGGAAGTCAGCTTAATCTTTCCTAAAAGTGAACTTAAAATTCAGATAATTGATGCACTTCGGAGCACAATTGCAGGTGTAATAAAAGGGGCAATTGTTTTTCAAAATGTTCAAATTATTAGCCCAATTCAGAAAAAATAAAAAAGGAACCAATCTAAGGTTCCTTTTTATTTATGAATTTACGATTAGTAAACATTGTTTTAATTCTGGTTTTCCAATTGTAAAATTTAATAACCATTCTCTTAATTGTTCCATTTCGTATGGTAATAAAGTTTTAATTGCTTTTTCTAATTCTTTACAAAAAAGCATCGGATCGAAACTTACTCTTTCAAGCACTGATTTTGTGTAATCAAACATGATTTTCGACATAATAAATTAAGATTTTTGGTTATCAAATAGTATTAATTTATGTAAAAATACATTTTTACAAGAGACAATATAACAAATTAACGTTCTTTTTAGTATTTTATTTCATTTCAAAAAAAGTATTTTTCTTAAACTCAAAATTTTTATTTTTCTATTTCTTAGTCGCACGAAACATTTCTCTTTTCCCAGGAGGTCCCGCTAATTTTTCAACTGTGAAACCCACTTCTATCATACTCCTTTTCACCACTCCTCTCGCAGCATAAGTAACCAGTACACCATTGTTTTTAAGAGCATTATGCATTTTTTTAAAAATGGCTGTACTCCACAATTCAGGTTGCACCCGATACCCAAAAGCATCAAAATAGATTAAATCAAATTTTTCAAAATCATCAATTTCTTCAAAAAGTTGTTTCCTTTTAGTCAACGTAAAATCATCCCTTAAAACAATTTTTTCTTCCCAATTGCTTTCATGCATTTTTTTAAATACAGAACTTTCATTACTGGCATTCAGTTCATCTACGTAATTCATCGATACAACTTCCTCTGCTGATATTGGATATCCCTCAACTCCTACATAATCGATGGATTGCTTCATTTTAGATGCTTCCAGAAAAGTGACGAAAGCATTCAAACCTGTTCCAAAACCAATTTCTAAAATAGAAATTTGTCTATTTTGAAACAAAGACAATCCATTTTTGATAAATACGTGTTGTGCTTCCTGTATGGCCCCATGTTTAGAATGATAACATTCATCCCATTCCTGCAAGTGAATGGTTGTGGAACCATCGAGTGTTTGGATTATTTCTCTTTTCAAAATTATAATTTGAGATTATTCTTAGTTTAATAGCTATATAAGCCGGTCAAATTTAATCAAAACTAAAACGTAATAGTCTCAAAAAATCTATATTTTTTATAAATTTCATATAAATTGACGCTATTTATTTCCATTTTTTAAAAGATAAATAAATCACAGCTAAATGCTATAATTAATGGAATAATCATAAGTATTTCAGTGATTTTTATTTAATTTTGCAAACATTAAACTTAGTTTTGTAAAAAGCAAAGATTTTAATCCCCAAGTATAAAAAATAAAAATAAACAATACCTTATTATGAGTACAACTCAAACTAGCAAAATTGAAATAATTAAAGCCCCTACTTCAAAAATAAATGAAGTAGATTTTGAAAACTTAAGCTTTGGTTCTGTTTTTACAGATCATTTATTCGAATGTGATTTTAAAAATGGGGAATGGCAAAAACCGGTCATTAAGCCTTACGCTCCTTTTTTGTTAGATCCGTCTACAAGAGTTTTTCATTATGGCCAAGCTATTTTTGAAGGTATGAAAGCATATAAAGATGACAATAATGACATTTGGCTTTTTAGACCTGATGAAAATTACAACCGTTTCAATAAATCTGCTGTAAGAATGGCTATGCCAGAAGTTCCAGAAGATGTATTTATGAATGGTCTAAATCAATTGTTACAATTAGATGAAGCTTGGATAAAAAAAGGAAAAGGAAATTCCATGTATATTAGACCGTTTATGATTGCAACAGGCACGGGAGTAATTGCAAATCCATCAGATGATTATAAATTCATGATTATTTTGTCTCCTGTAGCAGCTTATTATTCGGGTGATGTAAAAGTACTTATTGCGGAGCATTTCAGTAGAGCTGCAAACGGTGGAATAGGAGCTGCAAAAGCTGCTGGAAATTATGCAGCCCAATTTTACCCTACTGACTTAGCTAATAAAGAAGGATTCCAACAAGTAATCTGGACTGATGATGCAACACATACCAAATTGGAAGAAGCCGGTACAATGAATGTATTTTTTAGAATCAATGATACGTTACTAACAGCGCCTGTAAGCGAGAGAATTCTTGATGGAGTAACCCGAAAAACGTTGATTGATTTAGCAAAAAGTGAAGGTATAGTTGTCGACATTCGTCCCGTTTTAGTTTCAGAACTTGTTGAGGCTTCTGAAAATGGAACTTTAAAGGAAATCTTTGGAGCTGGAACTGCTGCAGTGGTAAGCCCTATTTCTGGATTTTCGTATAAGGATGTTTATCATGAATTACCAAAAATTGAAAAATCTATGGCATCTCAATTAAAAGATAAATTGACCAATATTCAAAATAAATTGGAGGAAGATACTTTTGGTTGGACTGTTAAAGTATAAATTTCTAATTTTAGATTTATAAAAAAAGCGATTTTCATACTGAAAATCGCTTTTTTTATAAATCTTTTTTAGGCAAAATGAATCTCCTATTTTCCCTCCAATATTTTAGAAAAATCAGGTTTGAAATAATTAGGACCTTTCATTACTTTTCCGTCTTCACGGTAAATAGGTTTTCCATCTTCGTCTAATTTACTCATATTACTGCGTTGAATTTCATCAAAAACTGCTTCCATTTTATGCTGTAGGCCGTGCTCAATAATAGTTCCACATAAAATATACATCATATCGCCAAGTGCGTCTGCAATTTCTACCAAATCATTATTTTGAACTGCTTCCAGATATTCTTCGTTTTCCTCTTTCATCAAGTTGTATCGAAGTGCGTGTTTATTTTCTCCTAAATTAGCTGTAGGTATTTCATTATGTCCTATTTTAAATGCGGTATGAAATTCCTTTACGGATTCTATCTGTTTTTGCATGTTTTTATTTTTATTAAATGAAAAGGCAAATTAGCAACTATTTCTAAACAATTAACTAAATTTGCCCGAAATAATTTAAACTATGTTTAGTCAAGGACAATTAGTGTTTGCAGGCTGTTTTTTTGTTGCTTTTGTTATTGCAGCAATTTATGCCTACCGAAAAGATTTGGGAGTACATAAAGAGTTTTATAAGGGGAATTACAAAATATTAATAGGTTTCTTAATTTTTATTGGAATTCTGTTTATGATTAAAATATTTTTCAAACGTTAATCTCTTTATTTTTTGGAATAAAAAATGCCCACTATTATTTATAGGTGAGCATTTTTTTTTGAAATTTATACCGCTAATTTTCCAAAGGTAAAAAAGCAAAGTTTTTAGAATATTTCAACATTTGTTCGGCAAATGTTTTTGGCTGTTGTATTTCTATCGAAATAATTTTACCTGTTTTGTCTAATTTAGGAACCAAGACCGGATTTACAAAACCACTATAAGCAGCTGAAGCAAATTGTTTGTTACGTTCTAAAACTTCGGCATGTAGTTTTTGATCTACTTTCACACCATAATTTTCCACTAATGCTTTTCCTGCATTAAA
Source organism: Flavobacterium algoriphilum (assembly GCF_048158655.1). Taxonomy (NCBI): domain Bacteria; kingdom Pseudomonadati; phylum Bacteroidota; class Flavobacteriia; order Flavobacteriales; family Flavobacteriaceae; genus Flavobacterium; species Flavobacterium algoriphilum. The sequence continues at coordinate 206,934 of NZ_JBLNKY010000005.1, read as the reverse complement.
ATCTCCTTCTGATTTGATTCGTTGTACTTCTCTTAACAATTGCCCGAATAAATCGTGTAACTTTTCATAATCCGTAACATTGAAATACGTTTTTGCGTTACGAGTGATTTTCTCTATAACATTGTCTTTTTGTCCTTTTTCAAAAACCCAAGAACTCACCCACTGACGGTTTCTCATGTGTGCTTCTTCAATATTGGCACCCAATTCTAAACGCACTAACTGCGTCATTAACCCATTTCTAATGTAACTATCATAAGATTCCATTCCAAGTTTTTTCCAATCGTCAACTAACCCTAATTCCTGTAATTTTGGATTGTACAAATAATATAATCCAACTAGATCAGCCCTACCTTCTTCAAGTGTCGAAGCATAACTTTTCAAGGATTCTTTAGGAGTTCCTACACCAGGATTAATTTGTCCTGAAGCATGACCCACCACTTCGTGTAAAGCAGTATGCATCTTATCCCCTATTTCGCCATATTTTTTGGCCAAAGCAATTTCTTCTTCGTCATTAGCAAATTCTTCTAATTTTCCTTTACCGGCAGCTTTTGCATACGAATCAATAATATTTCCTAAAGAAACTGATTTTGAACCATGTTCCGCACGAATCCAATCTGCATTTGGAAGATTTACTCCAATAGGTGTACTTGGCGATGCATCACCCGATTCTCCTGCTACAATAACCGTTTTGTAAGAAACACCCACTACATTTTTCTTTTTATGTTCTGGCATTAACGGAGAATTATCTTCAAACCATTGGGCATTTTTGGAAACTACTTCCATTTTTGCCGACATGTCAAAATCTTTAATCTGAACGATTCCTTCATAAGAACCTCTGTAGCCTAATGGATCATTGTATACTTCAATAAAACCATTAATATAATCAATGTTACCTTCGGTTGCATCTAACCAAGCGATATTATAATCATCCCAAGTTTTTAAATTACCCGTTTTGTAATAACTGATCAGTAATCCTAAAGCATCCGCTTGTTTTTTATTTTCGGCAACTGTTTTTGCTTTTTCTAGCCAATAAGTAATTTTATCAATTGCTGCACCGTACATGCCGCCACTTTTCCAAACTTTTTCAGTTAATTGTCCTTTTGAATTGCGAACTAATTTAGAATTTAAACCATAAGAATAAGGTTTCTTAGGATCTGGACTTGTTTTATTAGCGTAAAAATCTTCCGCTTCTTTTAATGAAATTCCCTTGTCATAGAAATTAATGGCTGACCCTTCCAATAAACCTTTTGATTCGTCAAGATTCACTTTTTTGGCATCAGCATCATTAAAGATAATAGCTGCAATAGTTGGCGATAAAGTTGTATTAGTAGTTTTCAATAAACCGTTAAAATAGGCAATAGAAAATCCTGGCTTAATTTTATCGCTGGAATAATGATGATGAATGCCATTGGAAAACCAAACTCTTTTAAGGTATATTTCGAAATTTTTCCAGTCTCCAGAAGTCTTATCTCCTTTATAATTTTTATAAATATTCTCTAATGCTTTTCTAATTTTCAGATTGTATTTATAATGTTGGTCCCACATTATATCACGTCCTGAAGTTCCGGCTTGAGTCAAAAAATAAACTAATTTTTGTTCTTTTAGTGTTAGATTTTTCCAATCAGGAATTTGATAACGCAATACTTTAATGTCGGCAAATTGTTCAACAACATAATCGAAAGAAGCTTTCTCTGTGGTTTTTACTGCCGTAGTTTTTGTCACTTGTGCATTACAAATAACAGAAACCGCAAGAGTTGTAAAAAATCCAGCAATTTTAAGTGATTTCATTATTACTAATATTTAGATGTTTAGCAAACTATTATATAACAAATATACATATTCTTTAAATAAATAATAAAAACCATACCTAATATTGTCGCTCTCTTAAAGTGAACAAAATTATAATTCCACTTTACTGTCAATATTTTTTTGATTCAGAGTTAAATAAAATAAAAATTAAATTCAAAAAAAAGTTTGAATTGCAAAAACTAAACCACCAAGTTTTATAATTTTTTAATAGTTGCCTTACAGTATTAATAAAATTTCTAACTTTACAAGATAAAACAGTCTATTATCATGAGGATTTTAAAATATTTATTTCTTTTATTACTACTTAGCTTAATTGCATTATCCATTTTTATTGCAACACAAAAAGGAGATTTTACTGTAGAAAGAAGTAAAGTGATTAATTCCCCAAAACCCGCGGTATTTAATTATGTGAATGATTTTAAAAATTGGGGAGATTTTGGCTCTTGGGTTACAGCAGATCCTGAAATAAAAATAACTTACCCTCAAAATACAATTGGAAAAGGCGGTTCTTATTCTTGGGAAGGGAAAGATGGCAATGGCGATATGAAAACGATTTTCGTAAAAGAAAATGATAGTATTTCTCAAAAAATGAATTATAACGGAACTTCTTCAGATGTTTTCTGGACTTTCAAAGACACTGTAGGAGGAACTAAAGTGACTTGGAGAACAAAAGGAAAAATGAGTTTTCTTTTCAAAATTTATTCTGCTTTTAATGGAGGTGCTGAAAAAATAATAGGTGGAATGTATGAAAAAAGCTTAGCTAACTTAGACAAAACATTAGATTATGAAATAAATACCTATTCCGTAAAAGTAGACGGCATGGTAAAGAAACCGGAGACTTTTTATTTACATCAAACTTTCACCAGTAAAATTGCCAATGTTACTAAGAATTATAAAATTGTTGCTCCAAAAATCATCACTTTTTGCAAAAAAAATAATCTGGTAATTACTGGAAAACCTTTCATACTCTATCATAACTATGATTTAGTAAACGGACTTACTAAAATATCTATTTGTGTACCAATTAAAAATCAAATTTTCACAAGCGAGGGAAGCGATCTTTATTCTGGAAAACTAGAAGCGTTTGAAGCAGTAAAAACTACTTTAACAGGTGATTATTCCCATAGAGACAAAGCTCTAGACAAAACAACGCAATACCTTAATGCGAATCATTTAGCAGCAGATGGGACAATTTCACATCTTGAAATTTACCTGATGGATAAAACCAACATAAAAAATCCATCAAAATGGGTTACTGAAATTTATTTTCCAATAAAATCAAAAGGAGAACCTGTTACAATCTTCAAGCCGGCAGTTATAAAAGCCGATCTAGCCATAACAACTGGACCTGGTATAAAAACTACTGAAGCTATAAAAACTGAACCCGTTGCAAAACCTAAGCCCGTTGCAAAACCCAAACAAATTATAAAAAATGAACCTGTCATAAAAAATCCAACCGCTCCAAAAAAAGAAGAAGAACAATCTGAATTTTAATATTTTTTTTATTCTAAATTAAACCTATTTGATAAATTCCATTCTAACTTATAAATAATAGCTTTGCAAGAGGAAAAGGAATTCATTCAAAAACTATTGAACCCTAAAACGCAAAATCAAGCGTTTCAACAACTCTTACAAGATTATCAAAAACCGCTGTACAATCACATTCGCAATATTGTATTGAGTCATGATGATGCTGATGATGTGCTGCAAAACACTTTTATAAAGGTATTTCAACATTTAAAAAAATTTAAAGGAGACAGTAAACTTTTTTCTTGGATGTATCGCATTGCAACTAATGAAGCATTAACCTTTTTGAATCAAAAAGCAAAAATTAACGGAATTTCATCTGAAACATTACAAAACAAAACCATTGATAATCTAAAAGCAGATATTTATTTTGACGGAAATGAAATTCAAATAAAATTACAAAAAGCCATCGCCGTTTTACCCGAAAAACAACAATTAGTTTTCAAAATGAAGTATTTTGAAGAATTAAAATATGAACAGATATCAGAAATATTAGGGACTTCAGTCGGTGCTTTGAAAGCATCTTATCATCATGCCGTAAAAAAAATAGAAGCCTTTGTAACGGTAAATTAAACCTTTTATATTTAATTAAGTCTAATGAATATTATGAAAGCATTTAAATTAGAAAACAACACAAAAATTGAATCCGGATTTAAAACTCCAGATCATTACTTTGAAAATTTTTCGACAAAAGTTTTACAACAATTGCCAAAAGAAGATTCAAAAGTAATTTCTCTTTTTCAAAAAAGAAAGATAATAATGATGATGGCAGCTGCAATTTTAGTTATTGCTTTAATGATACCTATTATAAACACCTACACTACAAAAACTAAGGAATTAGATTCCAAAACTTTAGAAAATTATCTTACCTATCAATCTAATATGAACCAATACGATCTCATAAGTGAGCTAGACTTTGAAGATATTAATAAAATAGAAACTACCGTAGCACTTGAAGACAAGACCGTTGAAGATTTATTATCTATAAATTCCAATGTTGAAAATCTTATGATTGAATAAAACAATACATTTTAATACTGAAATTGAACTTAAAAATACAATAATGAACATTAAAAAAATATTACCAATACTACTCTTACTTTTCTCTTTCAATTTTTATGCTCAAGGCGAAAAAATGAAAGAAAAAAAAGAACAAATCAAAGTTTTAAAAGTTGCTTTTTTGACAACCGAATTAGATTTAACAACTAGTGAAGCCGAAAAATTTTGGCCACTCTACAACACATTTGATGATAAGCAATTTGAATTGAGACATCAAAAAATGAAAACTTTAATGAAAAGAATAAATGATGGAGGTCTGGATAAAATGTCTGAAAAAGAAGCCAGTACTTTTCTTACTCAAATGGAAAGCAATGAAGAAGAATTATTTTTATTACGAAAAAAATTCACTGCAAATCTTAAAACTATTATTCCAGCAATTAAAATCATAAAACTACGAAAATCTGAAGAGGATTTCAATAGAAAATTATTGCACCAGTACCGCGACAAAGGTCCTAGAAAATAAATTAATTTTATTAATTCAATAAACGCCCTATTCAATGGTTCATTCATTATAATAGGGTTTTATTTTTTAAAATTTAAGCGAACCATTTTATTTTTACCTGCAGCAATAGCGGTGTGCTTATCCAAAAACCGAATTGTAAAAAGATTGGAATCAGTAGTTAATTGTTTCCATGAAATACCACTATCCGATGAATAATACAATCCGGATGCACCTACTGAAACTAATTCTCTTCCATCACTTTCTGGAACATATTGTACGCAGGAAGTATAACCAAAACCATGATTTTCGGCTTGTAATTTCCATGTTTTACCCCCGTTAGTTGTTAACGCCTTGTTTGAGAAATTTTGATTCAATACCTCATAATTCCCTCCAGCTATAAATCCTTTTTTGGAATCATAAAAATCAGCTGTAAAAATCCCAGTCATGGTTTTCCCTTGAACTATTGGCGTATCATGCACTTCCCAAGTTTTCCCTTTATCTGATGAATAAAAAACTCGGGCTTTTTTTCCGCCAGTAACAATCCAAGTCTTATTTCCTTTGGTAACAATATTAGTGTTGCTTGCCGCAAAAGCACCTTCCCCCTCTATTATTTTTGGTAATTTATCACACGAGATTTTATTCCATGAAGCACCACCGTCACGCGTTATTATTATACTAAGACAATTAGTTATTGGATCTCCAATAGCGATTCCTTCTTTGTCATTCCAAAATTGCATACTATCATAAAATACTTTTTTATGATTTTCCTGATAAACCAATTGGGTTGCTGATCCGTCTTTAGCAATTTTATATAATAAAGCTGGATTTGAAACGTTAAGTATAAAAATTGCTGCAGATGTTTGCGCAATGCTTCTAAATTCAAACATCAAACTATCATTACCAATATGGCTTTCATCTTTTTTATTTTTTTCCAAATCATAAAAACCAAATCTTGAATTGTCCGCAGCATACCAAATTTTATTTGCATCAATTAGAATGGCTCTAATACTCACTTTATCTTGAAACAACGTATCAATTTGCACAGATTGAAAGCCCATATCATTAGGATTTACAACAACACAACTACTTGTTTTACAAGATGTAAAAATATTTAAAACCAATATAATTAAAATATTTCTTAGCATTTTCTATCATTTTAAAGGCTAATCTACAATTAAAAATGTTAATCCCAATAGTGCCTAAATTTATTGGCACAGTAATTGAATGTTAAAAAATATTAAATTAATACTATTAATCATGAAAACTAAAATAGTTCTTTTAAGTTTATTAACTTCTGTTTTCGCCACACAAATATATGCGCAAGATAGAACTACAGTAAATGCACTGAATAATGAAATTAGCGATAATTTAGATTTACGTGCAGTTGCATCAATTTTTGGAGATTCAAGAGATCTTCAGGATTTTGAAAGACGGTTGAATGACCCACAACTTCAGATATCAAATTTAGATTTGAATAATGATAACGAAGTAGATTACTTAAGAGTAATTGAATCCGTCGAAAATAGAACTCACGTGATTATCATCCAGGCAGTTATTGATCAGGATGTATATCAAGATGTTGCAACAATCGATGTTGAGAAAGACAGATACTACAATATTCATGTACAAGTTGTAGGAGATGTATACATGTATGGTCAAAATTACATTTACGAGCCTGTGTATTACAATACACCATATATTTATGCTTCTTTTTGGGCTTCTAATTACCGTCCCTATTATTCTACTTGGAATTGGGGTTATTATCCTTCATATTATTATGCATGGAATCCATTCCCAATTTTCAGATATAGAAATAACATCAATATTTGCTTAAATATAAACAACAATTACAACTATGTTACCTCAAGAAGAAGTAGTATTGCCATAGGATTATACAGTACAAGACGTTCAAATGGATATGAAAGACAATACCCAAACTATGCTTTCTCAAGAAGAAATTATCAAGTAACAAATCGTTATGAATTAGACCAAAGAAGAGGATCTAGAAATGTTGGTTCTAGAAATGAAAATGGTTATCAAAACAGAACCAATTCTTCTAGAGAAGCTTCCACACAAAGGACAGAGAATGAAAGAGATTATTCTCAAAACAGAGCCAATCCTTCTAGAAATGCGACTCCACAAAGAGCGCAACAACCAAGAGATTATTCTCAAAACAGAGGAAATTCTTCTGGAGAAGCAGCTCCACAAAGAGCGCAACAACAAAGAGATTATTCTCAAAACAGAGGGGATTCAACTGGGGAAGCTGCGCCACAAAGAGCACAACAACAAAGAGATTACTCTCAAAACAGAGGTAATTCACCAGGAGAAGCAGCTCCACAAAGAGCACAACAACAAAGAGATTACTCTCAAAACAGAGGAAATTCATCAGGGGAAGCTGCGCCACAAAGAGCACAACAACAAAGAGATTATTCTCAAAACAGAGGGAATTCATCAGGAGAAGCAGCTCCACAAAGAGCACAACAACAAAGAGATTACTCTCAAAACAGAGGGAATTCATCAGGAGAAGCTGCGCCACAAAGAGCGCAACAACAAAGAGGAAATTCAGATGGACAAGCAGCTCCACAAAGATCGGAACAACAGAGAGGAAATTCTTCATCAAGAAACGATAGCAGAAGGTCTTAAAACACGCTAATAAATTAAAAAGTACGGTTGTATCAACTGTGCTTTTTTTTGTCATTTTATTAAATAAACAGCTCTAATTTATTTAAAAAGAGTAAATTTGATGAGTTTTTTAAAAATATTACATGAGCGCATCGCACAAAGACTTGCATACTAAATTAACATTAGGTGGGTTACTAGTTTCATTAGGAATAATTTACGGTGATATTGGAACTTCACCTTTATATGTAATGAAAGCCATACTAGGTGATCATATTATCAATGCTGATGTCGTTTTGGGAGGGATTTCAGCTGTATTTTGGACTCTTACTCTACAAACCACTATAAAATATGTACTGATTACTTTAAGTGCTGACAATCATGGTGAAGGTGGTATTTTTGCTTTATATGCATTAGTCAAAAAAACAAAAATTCAATGGTTAATAGTCCCCGCAATTATTGGCGGAAGTGCCTTACTCGCCGATGGAATAATAACCCCACCCATATCTGTATCTTCTGCTGTTGAGGGAATCAGAACCTATTACCCACATATAAATACTATCCCAATAGTAATAGGAATTCTATTTGTATTGTTTGCAATTCAACAATTTGGAACCAAATTAGTCGGTAAATTTTTCGCTCCAATGATGCTTATTTGGTTTGGTATGCTTGCCGTTTTGGGCTCCATACAAATCGCACAACATACTGAAGTTTTCAAAGCTCTGAACCCTTACTATGCCTATCATCTATTATCCATTCATCCTGAAGGTTTTTTTGTTCTGGGTTTTGTATTTCTTTGTACAACTGGAGCTGAAGCATTATATTCAGATATGGGACATTGTGGTCGAAAAAACATTAGAATTAGCTGGATCTTTGTAAAAACTGCGTTAGTGCTTAATTATTTTGGACAAGCGGCTTATTTAATCCATCACGAGGGCGAAACATTACAAAGTTTAGGAGGAAAAAATGGAAATCCATTCTATCTTATCATGCCTGATTGGTTTCAACCTATAGGAATTATTATTGCAACACTTGCAGCAGTAATTGCTTCACAAGCATTAATCAGTGGTTCATTTACATTAATAAATGAAGCCATGCGATTGAACTTTTGGCCTAAAGTAAAAATAAAATACCCTACTGAGTTAAAAGGACAATTATATATTCCATCTATAAACTGGTTGCTGTTTTTTGGTTGTGTTGGCATCGTATTGCACTTTGAAGAATCCAGTAATATGGAACATGCTTACGGATTAGCTATTATTTTATGCATGATAATGACTACTATTTTACTTAATTTTTATTTAATAATGAAAAGAGTAAAATTGTATTTTATTGTACCATTGATTACCATTTATCTAATAATTGAATTTAGCTTTTTAGCAGCTAATATTACAAAATTTGCAGAAGGTGGCTATGTAACCCTTTTTATAGCAATAGTTTTAATATCGGTAATGACCATTTGGTATTTAGCTAAGAAAATTAACAAAAGCTATACCAAAATTGTTAAGATTGAAGATTACAAAAAGGTGCTTGTCGAATTAAGTAAGGACTTATCCATTCCTAAATACGCGACGCATTTAGTCTATATGACTAATGCAGGAAGAACAGATGAAATAGAAGAAAAAGTAATGTATTCCATTTTACAAAAAAGACCTAAAAGAGCTGATATCTATTGGTTCGTACACGTGAATATATTAACGGAACCTTATAAAACCGAATATAAAGTAACCGAAATGGTTAAAGATGATTTGTATCGTGTGGACTTTAATCTTGGTTTTAGAGAGCCTACCAAAATAAACTTGATGTTTAAAGAGGTAATTAAAGACATGGTACAAAAAGGAGAAGTAGATATAACCAGCAGATATGAATCTTTGAATAAAAATAACATTATAGGGGATTTCAAATTTGTATTATCTGAAAAGTTCCTTTCTAATGATAGTGACTTAAGATGGTATGAAAAAATAATCATGAATTCCTATTTCTTCATTAAAAAATTAAGTTTATCTGAAGAAAGAGCCTTTGGCTTAGACAGCAGCTCTGTTAAAATTGAAAAATTCCCAATGGTGCTTCATGCTCCTGAAAAGATAGCATTAACAAGAGTTAAATAAGGATTTTAAAATCCTAATAATTTATAAAAGCACTGTGTAAAAACAGTGTTTTTTTATACCAAAAAATTAAAAAATAACATTCATTATTAAAAATATAACATTCAATCAATTAATAGTACCTTTGCACCTCAATTATTAAAAATGAGATTACACAGAAATTTAGTTTATACTACCATTGATGCTTTGAACGCCATATTTAATGAAGGCGAATATGCTGATAAAGTGGTAGCACGATCCTTAAAAAAAGACAAACGTTGGGGAAGCTCTGACAGAAAATTTGTTGCCGAAACCATCTACGAAATTGTACGTTGGAAAAGATTATATGCCGAAATCGCCGAAGTAAAAGAACCTTTTGACAGAGACAATCTTTGGAGAATGTTTTCTGTATGGGCCGTTTTAAGAGGCTACCCTATTCCTGATTGGCGCCAATTGGAAGGAACTCCAGAAAGAAAAATAAAAGGTCGTTTTGACGAACTTTCAAAAGTGAGAGCCTTGAAAGAATCTATTCCGGACTGGATGGATGAATTAGGAGTTAAAGAATTAGGTGAAAAAGTTTGGGCAACTGAAATTACAGCTCAAAACCAGCCTGCTAAAGTTATTCTAAGGGTAAACACACTTAAGACAACTCGAGAAGCGCTTCGTGCTATTTTGATGGATTTAAATATTGACACAGAGACGCTGAAAAATCAACCTGATGCTTTGGTTCTAAAAGAAAGAGCTAATGTTTTCTTGACTGATGCTTTCAAACAAGGTTTCTTTGAAGTTCAGGATGCTAACTCCCAATTAGTGGCTGCTTTCCTTGATGTAAAACCTGGAATGCGTGTTGTTGATACCTGCGCTGGTGCTGGTGGTAAAACATTACACATTGCTTCTTTGATGGAAAACAAAGGACAGTTAATTGCTATGGATTTGTATGAAAGCAAATTAAAGCAATTAAAAATCAGAGCCAAAAGAGATGGCGCTTTCAATATTGAATACCGCATCATTGATTCTACAAAAATCATCAAAAAATTACACGAAAAAGCAGACCGTGTTTTAATTGACGCACCTTGTAGCGGCTTAGGAGTTCTAAAAAGAAATCCAGACGCTAAATGGAAATTAAAACCGGAATTTATTGATAACATCCGTAAAGTACAATCGGAAGTTTTAGAAAGTTATTCTAAAATTGTAAAACCGGGTGGGAAATTAGTGTACGCTACTTGTTCTATATTACCATCCGAAAATCAAGAGCAAATTGCTCGTTTCTTGACTACTGACATTGGAAAACAATTCAACTTTATTAAAGACCAAAAAATATTGGCTTCAGAGTCTGGTTTTGACGGATTCTACATGGCTTTGTTAGAACGTAAAGAAAACTTAGAGCAGAAAGAAAAAAGAGTACAGAAAGAAATAGAATAGAATAGAGATTTTAGACTCCTGAATTCACAAAAAAAGTCCTCGAAATTCGAGGACTTTTTTATATTATTATTTTTTCAGCTTAATATTTTTCCAACTTTAAACCTTAAATTCAAAAACTTCAAACTTCAATTAATCATTCATTGAGATTAAAAACTCCTCATTGTTTTTGGTTTTCTTGAAACGATCATTAATGAAATCCATAGCTTCCACTGGATTCATGTCCGAAAGGTATTTTCTCATAATCCACATGCGTCGCAATGTTTTTTGATCCAATAGCATATCGTCACGTCTTGTACTTGAAGAAGTTAAATCGATAGCAGGAAAAATACGTTTGTTAGCAATTTTTCTATCCAATTGCAATTCCATATTACCGGTACCTTTAAATTCTTCGAAAATAACTTCATCCATTTTTGAACCGGTTTCAGTCAATGCAGTAGCAATAATACTTAATGAGCCACCATTTTCTACATTACGGGCAGCTCCAAAGAAACGTTTTGGTTTTTGCAATGCATTCGCATCCACACCACCACTTAATACTTTACCTGAAGCAGGTTGAACGGTATTATACGCTCTGGCCAAACGCGTAATGGAATCCAATAGAATCACAACATCATGACCGCATTCTACCAATCTTTTTGCTTTCTCAAGAACGATATTCGCAATTTTCACATGCTCTTGCGGTTCTCTGTCAAATGTAGAAGCAATTACTTCGCCACGCACACTACGTTGCATATCAGTAACCTCTTCCGGGCGTTCATCAATTAATAAAACAATTAAATACACTTCAGGATGATTCGCCGCAATTGCATTGGCAATTTCCTTAAGTAACATTGTTTTACCCGTTTTAGGCTGCGCCACAATCATTCCACGTTGTCCTTTTCCTATTGGTGAAAACAAATCGATAATTCGTGTTGAAATGGTACTTTGCTTTTCAGCCAGTTTAAATTTTTCTGAAGGAAAAACAGGCGTTAGATGTTCGAATGAAACCCTATCTCGAACCACTTGAGGGTCGTGTCCGTTTATTTTTAAAACGCGTACTAATGGAAAAAATTTCTCTCCTTCTTTTGGTGGACGAACCACACCTTTTACGGTATCTCCAGTTTTTAGACCGAACAATCTAATTTGAGAAGTCGATAAATAAATATCATCTGGCGAAGCCAAATAATTATAATCTGAAGAACGCAAGAAACCATATCCATCTGGCATCATTTCAAGAACACCTTCACTCTCTATAATTCCATCAAATTCAAAATCAGAAGCAGCAAAATTACTTTTCTTATTTTTAAAATTTGGATTTAGATTACCGTTTCCATTACCGTTTTGGTTAGCGTTTTGGTTGGAATTCTGATTTGGATTCTGCTTATGTAATTGATTTGGATTTATCTTTTTTACCGGTGTGGCAAGAACTTCGGTTTCCTCTTTAGTTGTTGCAATTGTAATCTCGATATTCTCTTTGTTTGCTTCTTTTACTTCTTCTTTACCCTTTTTTAAAGCAATCTTCTTTTCGTAGGCTGATTTATTAAATTTAATAATTTTACCTACTTTTTTCTCCGCATCTGCTTGTTCTTCTGCAATTGGAATAATCTCCTCTTCTTTTGGTATTGGTTCAACCGCAGGATTTTCTTCAACTGGAGTACTTGTTTCTGTTGCAGTTTCTTCTTTTTCAAACAGCGTATTTTTTACTGCTTTTTGAATAGCTATTTTTTTAACCGGAACGATTCGCGTTCTTTTGGGTTTATCGTCTTCAACGTTACCTTCTTCTTTTGTAGCTAATACTGAATCAACGTTAGAAACCACTTGATGCTCTAAAATCTGACTGATTAAAGTATCTTTTTTTACACCGTTAACCTTTATTGTTTTAGCTGATTTAGCTATTTCTTGAAGCTCAGATAGCTTCATTTCTTTTAATGCAGAAATATCAAACATGAATGTTCTATGAGTTTAATTATTTTGGAAAATTGAAAGATAGGTAGTAAACTTTTTGTTTTGAATCAACCGCAGTATGAAGTGCTTACGGTATTATCATGCAATAATACGAATAAAATTTTATCATACAATAGCATTTTTAAAAAAGAAAATATATTTTTGTACAACAAATCAAAACCATGATACAAAGAATTCAAACCATTTATTTATTTCTTGCATTTGTAGTAACAGGAATTTTACCATTTTTCATTCCTTTATGGACAATGAACAATGCTACTAATTTTTTATTCATGCAATACCAGGTATATGTGATCTTATTTGGTTTAAGCACAACGCTTACTTTGCTGAGTATTGTATCTTATAAAAAAAGACAAAATCAATTTGTTATTGGCAGATTGAACATAATATTAAATTTAATTTTATTAGGATTGTTTGTATATCGTTCACTAAATTTATCTGGAGAAACACTGGCTGTTTCGGAGAAAGGTATTGGGATGTTTCTACCTGTAGTTGCTATCGTATTATTAGTCTTGGCTAATAAAGCTATAAAAAAGGATGAAGATCTCGTAAAATCTGTGGATAGATTGAGGTAAACCTATAAACTTAATTTATTTAGTGCGAAGAAAACCCGAATGTAACAGTTCGGGTTTTTTTGTAGCCATAAATATTATAAAATAATAAAAATCTTATTAAATGATTCATTAAATTTTTATAAATTTGGTTTATAATAATTCTATCATGAAAACAAAAATTAGAATCCATTTAGCAGACGATCATCAAATACTTATTGATGGAATTAGCACTTTACTGCAAACAATTCCTAATTATGAAGTAGTGGGGTTTTCTCTAAACGGAACCACCATATATGATGACGTGACGAATAACAAATCTGACATTCTTGTTTTAGACATTAATATGCCAGAAAAAGATGGAATTGAAGTCATTAAAGAATTTGCTGAAAAAGGTTTTCCTTGCAAGGTTATTGTTCTTTCCAGTTATGACGATCTGAAACTGATAAAAGAAATTATGAAACTTGGTGTCAGTGGTTATTTAACGAAACAATGTGCCGGTGAAAATATCGTCGAAGCCATTGAATTAATTTCGAGGGGAGAAAAATATTTTAGTAAACCAATTCGAGAAAAAATATTTAATTCTTTAACAAAGAGTAATCCAAAACTAAACAAAAAAGAACTGAATACAAATTCAATTTTGACAGGACGCGAATTGGAAATCATTACTTTGATTTCATTAGAATACAGTGGAAAGCAAATTAGCGAACAACTTTTTATCAGCATGAATACTGTAGAAACACATCGCAAGAACATAATGAAAAAACTAGATGCCAAAAACACTATTAGTCTAGTTAAATATGCGATTAAAAATAATTTGATAAAGTCATAAATTAAGCAATAAAAAATATTTTTTTATGTCTCAATTTCGAATTAATATATTGCTTCTTTTATTGCTAGCTTTTTTTAGCACTTCTTCTTTTGCTCAAGAAAAAACACTTTCCAAAAAAGAAATTACACTATTATCAAAAGACGCTAATAAATGTTTGAAAAAGGGGGATTTTGAAAAATCTCTGGTTAAAGCACGAATGGCTTTACATTATGCCATTGCTATAAAAGATGACAATCTTATAGCATCCACATACAACACAATTGGAGCCAATTTTGATGAATTAGCTGAATTTGATAAAGCTTTTTTCTACTACAATAAAGGCTTACTTTACGCAAAAAAAACCAATAATAATCAATTAAAAAATTGGCTCTATAACAATTTAGGAAACATCTATTGCTTCAATAAAAAAGAATATCGGAAAGGAATTGTTTGTTACAAAAAATCATTAGAATACAGTAAAAAAATAAATGATTTTAGCCAAATCGTCTTCACAAAACTCAATATAACTTGGGCTTATTTTGACATTGGCCATTTTGATGAGGGCTACCCTTATTTACAATATATAAATAAACACCACCAAAAATACGGTGATGAATCAACAACAGTTGCACTAAACATGTTAAACGGAATGTATTATGGTAATAAAAATGACACTAAAAAAGCCAACTTCTTTTTTCAAAATGCCATAAAATTTGGAAATTTGGGCATTGAAAAATCAGATTTATCTTTTTCACATCAAGAATATTCAAAAATTTTATTAAAAAATGGTGAATTTGAAAAAGCATACAAAAACTTGGCACTTTACAATACCATCACAGCTCAACTGAATACAGAAGAGAAACTCAAAAAAATCAATACTGCAGGTATTAATCTTGAAATAGATGAATATAGGAGAGAGATTAACAAAATAGAAACTAATTACAAAACGAAGCAGGAATTATTAGTAGAAACAGAATCTAAAAACAAAAAAATTAGCATTATAGTAATTTCATTATTACTTTTAACCATCATTCTTTTTTACTTTTCATTTCAAAATTCAAAACTAAAACAGAACAACAAACTTAAAGATTTACAAAGTAAAATTCAGGAAAACATAATCAACGCATCCATAAATGCACAGGAATTAGAAAGAAAAAAAATCGCTTCCTTTTTACACGATAACATTAGCGCTTTGTTGTCTTCGGCAGGATTACATTTAAATGTTTTCACTTCCCAAAATCAATCTCCTCCGCAAGAAATACTAAAAACTAAAGTAATCTTAGCAGAAGCACATGATAAAGTTCGCGATTTATCACATGAACTGATGCCTACACTTTTAGCCCGCTTTGGTTTATTTTATGCACTGGAAGACTTATGTGAAAAAAATTCAAACTCTGTAATTGAATTTAAATATTCAAGTCTTCTACCTACAAAAACGCGTTATAATGAAGGGTTTGAAATGAAGATTTATTTTATTATCAGCGAATTATTGAATAATATCACGAAACACAGCAATGCAAAAAATGCAAAAGTTACTATTCAGGAAAACAACAAATCACTACAAATCCATGTTTACGATAACGGAAAAGGATTTAATACCGACCATTTTCACAGTCTTGAAGGTTTTGGCCTCAATCAGATTCAGGCGAGAATAAATAATTTAAAAGGCAGTATTTCTATCGATTCCAAACAAAATCATGGAACGTCAATTTATATCGTTGTACCAGTTGTAGAAAAATAATCGTTAGCCTTTTTTCTCCATTTCAATAATTTCCAAATCCTTGATTTTATCGCCGTCAATCACAAAACGCAACATTGTGCGTACCTGATGAAAACCACTTTTCCCAACTGCTCCGGGATTCATGTGTAAGAGATTATGTTTTTTATCAAATATTACTTTTAGGATATGCGAATGCCCGCAAATAAATAATTTGGGCGGATTCACATTCATCTCTGCTTTAATATTGGAATTGTATTTCCCCGGATAACCACCAATATGCGTAATCCAAACAGCAACTCCCTCACACATAAAACGGTTGTGCAACGGGAATTCCAATCGGGCTTTAGCATCATCAATATTCCCATAAACACAACGCAACGGTTTTAGTTTTTTTATTGTATCGGTTACGGACAAATCCCCAATGTCGCCTGCATGCCAGACTTCATCTGCCTGAGCGACGTATTTTAAAATAGTATCGTCAATATGGCTGTGAGTATCAGAAAGGAGTAGTATTTTTTTCAAAACAGGTTTATTAGCAGCTATTTCCAGCTATTCGCTTGTATCTTTATATCCGCCAAAAAGGCGAATAAAAAGGATACCGCTTTTATCTGGGCTAGGATTTTTGGTAAAATTAGACAATCAAATTCCAAATAAAAAATCCATTTAAAACTTAACAAACTTTTGCACCATGGGGACTTCGTGACACAAAAATTAATAAGTATCTTTGTCACTTCAAAAAAAATCACTTGAGGTATTTCATAAAATTAGCATACAACGGAACCAATTATCATGGCTGGCAATACCAACCCAATGCTGCATCAGTTCAGGAAACAATGAACAAAGCATTTTCAGTGCTATTGAATACCGAGATTAATCTTATGGGAGCTGGACGCACGGATACCGGTGTGCACGCTAAAGAAATGTACGCTCATTTTGATTTTGAAAAACCATTTGATATTCCAAATTTAGTTCACAAGCTCAACTCCTACTTACCCAAAGACATTGTTGTTTATGGCATTCTTCCCGTTCATGACGAAGCGCACACGCGTTTTGACGCGACTAAAAGAACGTATGAATACCATATCAACACGTTTAAAGATGTTTTTTCGCAAGAGCAAAGTTGGTATTTCAATCAAAAATTAGATGTGGACTTAATGAACGAAGCGGCCAAATTATTGTTTAATTTTACGGATTTTCAATGTTTCTCTAAAGTGAATACGGATGTGAACACATTTGACTGCACGATTTTTGAAGCCTATTGGACTCGAGGCACGGCCGAACAGGGCGCAGACAAACAAGAAAATGGCAACCTTATTTTTACGATTTCGGCAAATCGTTTTTTACGAAACATGGTGCGTGCCATTGTGGGAACATTAGTAAATATAGGATTGCACAAGATTACACTGGCTGATTTTGTTGCTATTATAGAAAGTAAAAACCGAGATAAAGCTGGTTTTTCGGTTCCGGCACATGGTTTATATTTAACCAAAATAGAATACGATTACATTACACAATAGCCCAGATAGCAGTGGAAATCCTTTTATGTTTTTCTTTAAAAACATAAAAGATTGAAACGAATAGCTGGAAATAGCTCCTGAAAACAATCAGGATAAACCAAAAAACATGAAAGCAAAAGCATTTGATACCCGATTATTTAAACGAATATTACAATACACGAAACCGTACCAATGGCGTTTTAATGGCGTGATTATTTTTGCCATTTCACTGTCCATATTTGCTGCATTACGCCCGTATTTATTGAAACAAACAGTTGATGGTTACCTAAAAACCCATGATCAACAAGGTTTACTGATGTATGTAATCTTGATGGGAATAGTGCTTTTAATGGAGGTATTCTCGCAGTTTTACTTTGTATATTGGGCAAACTGGCTGGGTCAGGATATTGTGAAAGACATTCGGACAAAACTATTCAAACACTTGTTGAGTTTTAGAATGAAGTATTTTGATCTTGTTCCCGTGGGGCAACTCGTAACACGTTCTGTATCGGATATTGAGGCAATCGCCCGAATTTTCAGTCAAGGATTGTTTATGATTATCAGTGACTTGATGAAAATGGTTGTGGTACTTCTTTTTATGTTCTACATGAACTGGACGCTGACCTGGATTGTAATTGTGGCTATGCCTATTCTGGTTTTCTTCACGCGAATTTTCCAAAAGAAAATGCAGGTGGCTTTTGAGGAAGTGCGTACGCAAATTGCCAATATGAACTCTTTTGTTCAGGAACGTGTGACGGGAATGAAAATTGTGCAACTTTTCAACAGAGAAGACATTGAATTTGAAAAATTTAAAAGCATTAATGACAAACACAATAAAGCCTGGATTAAAACCATACTTTATAACTCTATCTTCTTCCCTATTGCCGATATTATTTCATCATTGACATTAGGATTTATCGTGTTGTATGGCGGAATCAAGATACTAAACGGGGATAATTTTACCACTTTTGGAGATTTGTTTTCGTACACCATGTTCATCGGAATGTTGTTTAATCCGTTGCGCCAAATTGCGGATAAATTCAACGAAATGCAGTTGGGAATGATAGCGGCAAATCGTGTTTTTGATATTTTGGATACCCAAGATCAAATACAAGATACCGGAACGATTGAAGCGCCAATTTTCAAGGGGGATATAAAATTCGAAAACGTTCGTTTTGGTTATACTCCTGAAGAAGATGTGATTAAAGGAATTGATCTTGAAGTAAATGCCGGACAAACCATTGCGATTGTAGGTTCTACAGGAGCGGGAAAATCAACGATTATCAACTTGTTAAACCGTTTTTACGAAATCAACAGTGGCTCCATTTGTATTGACAATCACAATATTGAACATTACACTTTAAGCTCCTTGCGTACGCAAATTGCGGTGGTATTGCAGGATGTTTTCCTTTTTGCAGATACTATTTTTAATAACATCACCTTGAATAATTCAGCGATAAGCAGGGAACAGGTTTTGGCTGCAGCCAAAAAAATTGGCGTTCACAATTTTATTATGACTTTACCTGATAATTATGATTTTGACGTCAAAGAACGTGGAGTAATGCTTTCGTCAGGACAGCGTCAGTTGATTGCTTTTTTGAGAGCGTATGTGAGTAATCCGAGTATTTTAATTTTGGACGAAGCGACTTCGTCGATAGACACCTATTCTGAAGAATTGATTCAACGCGCCACTGAAACGATTACCAAAGGCCGCACGTCCATCGTGATTGCACACCGACTTGCAACTATCGTCAATGCTGATAAAATTGTGGTTATGGACAAAGGATTAATTGTAGAGCAAGGCACGCATCAAGAGTTAATCAACCGTGAAAGTGGGTACTACAAGAACTTGTATGATTCGCAATTTTCGGTGGCTAATTAGTTTTTTTACTGCAAAGACGATAAAATTTTATTGACGCTAAGACACAAAGGCGCTAAGTTTTAAAATACAATTAAAATTTATGAAAAGATCGTTAAAAAATTAGATCTCTATATTGATAATACTGTAAGCATTTAAAAAAAAATAGTGCTTTTTTGAAATTTTGTTAGTTTATTACTTTATTTCGTTGAAATTTTCTCAAAACAGAATAAATCCTTAAATTCGCCCAATCAATTAAATAAGAAAACACACGAAAAAATGAAATACGATATTATAATTTTAGGAAGTGGTCCTGGAGGATATGTTACCGCTATTAGAGCATCACAATTAGGCTTTAAAGTAGCCGTAATCGAAAAAGAAAACTTAGGCGGAGTATGCTTGAACTGGGGTTGTATCCCAACCAAAGCGTTACTTAAATCAGCTCAGGTTTTTGATTATCTAAAACACGCTTCTGATTATGGATTGACTGTTTCATCTTTTGACAAAGACTTCCCAGCTGTTGTACAACGCAGTCGTGGTGTTGCTGACGGAATGAGCAAAGGGGTTCAATTCTTGATGAAAAAAAATAAAATCGACGTGATTGATGGTTTTGGGAAACTAAAACCAGGAAAAAAAGTTGATGTTACCGACAAAGACAATAACGTTACTGAATACAGCGCTGACCATATTATAGTTGCAACTGGAGCACGTTCTCGTGAATTGCCAAACTTGCCACAAGATGGTGTAAAAGTAATTGGTTACAGACAAGCAATGACTTTGCCAACACAACCTAAATCGATGATTATTGTAGGTTCTGGGGCTATTGGAGTAGAATTTGCACATTTCTACAACTCTATGGGAACTGATGTTACCATTGTAGAATTCATGCCAAATGTAGTTCCCGTTGAAGACGAAGATATTTCGAAACAAATGGAGCGTTCTTTGAAAAAAGCAGGAATCAAAATCTTGACCAGCTCTTCAGTTGAACGAATTGATACCACTGGAGCAGGTGTTAAAGCATTTGTAAAAACAGCAAAAGGAGAAGAAGTTCTGGAAGCAGAAATCTTGCTTTCAGCAGTTGGAATCAAAACCAATATTGAAAATATAGGATTAGAAGAAGTTGGTATTGCTACTGACAGAGATAAAATCTTGGTAAACGCATACAACCAAACCAATATTCCTGGATATTATGCTATTGGTGATGTTACACCGGGGCAAGCATTAGCACACGTAGCTTCTGCTGAAGGAATCAATTGTGTAGAGAAAATCGCAGGGCTTCACGTAGAACCTATCGATTATGGAAACGTACCGGGTTGTACGTATGCAACTCCTGAAATTGCTTCAGTAGGGTTGACTGAAAAACAAGCTAAAGAAAAAGGATATGAATTGAAAATTGGTAAATTCCCATTTTCAGCTTCAGGAAAAGCAAAAGCAGCAGGAACTCCGGATGGTTTTGTAAAAGTAATTTTTGATGCCAAATATGGCGAATGGTTGGGTTGTCACATGATTGGAGCCGGAGTTACAGATATGATTGCTGAGGCAGTTGTTGCACGTAAACTGGAAACTACAGGACACGAAATCCTAAAATCAATTCACCCACACCCAACAATGAGTGAAGCCGTTATGGAAGCCGTTGCTGATGCGTATGGCGAAGTAATACACCTATAGATTTTAGATCGTAGTTTAAGGATTTTTGATATCCCATATAGGAATCCGATTTGTGAAAGCAAATCGGATTTTTTATGATTATCCTAATGACAAAACTTTACTTTGAGAACCCAAACCTAAAATAAAAAAACTGCTGCATGTGTCTATTACCGTAAGATGGCTTAAAAAATTAGTTTTTTATTTACGTTATAGCCCTACCTATAAAGCACCTATTATCAATTAATTATGAAATATTTTTAACTAATTATACAACAAACAATTTACACATAATCCCGTACTTTGGATAGATCGAAAAATAGTTAAATAAACGGAAACAATTTTTCTTTTATAATTATTTATAAAGTGCGTCTCATGAAAAACATTTATCTTACCACTGGCACAATAAATCAAGTTTTTGATGAACTTGAAACCTCCCTTAAAGGGGTTTTAGATTCAAAAAATAACGAATTTAATTTAACCTTAAATTCAGATTTAATCAAGGGAAATATTAAGGCGATACCATTTATAAATGGCATTAGTTCCATTCAAGTTAACATTACATTTTCTGATGATACAATGCTGAGTATTGAATCATTAAGTAAATCGTCAATTTTATTTGCCTATTGTACTGAGGGATATATTAAACATAGCTTTGGCGTATCTGGACACAAATTAACTCTTAGAAAACACTATTCAGGATTCGTAACCAGTAGTCGAAGTATAAATACCATATTACATTTCAAAAAGAATATGCCTATTAAATTTTCTCTTATAAAAGTTGAAACTGAAGACTCAGTAAACACAATAAATGATTCTATTATTTTAAAAATGAAAAAAACTTTTTTAAATAAACGACAAAATCATACTTATCAAGGACTTGAAAATTTAAAAATTACAGAAAAATTCAATCAATTTAATTCAATTACTGAACAAGGAATGAGTGGACATGTAATGAAAAAAGAAATTATACAATCAATACTAACTATGGAGATTAAAAACCATACAGATAATCTAATTAAAATGTCCCGTGCAATAAAACGTTCGACTCTCAATCAAATTAATGAACTAAAAAAGATGGCGAGTTTTATTAAAAATTATGCCTTTGAAGGAATTTACAATAAAGTTATTATTTCAAAAAACAGGATCATAATAAAGTAACTTATAGAAAAACTTGAATTATTGTTACCACTGGCTTACCCTTTCCATAATCAAGATAATCTATTTTTTATTTCAGGTTTACAAATCAGATAAGTTTACAAATCGTGTTTTTCATGCTTTTAAAAGCAACAAAAAAACATTTATATCGTTGAAATTATTTTTAATATTTTAACAAATAAACTAATATAAATTCGTAAATTTGATTGTATTGTATATTATTTATGTAGTAAAATGTTAAAATTAAATCATTTAATTTATTTGCTATGAAAACACTAAGACAATTCAGTTTAAAGCCGGTATTGATAATTATTAAAATTAATTCAGCTTGCAATCCAAACATGAATGATTTGAATACTGGCAATCGTTTAAAAGGTGTAACTCCAATAGATAACCAAAACGGTGTTACTATTATTGTTACTGATGGAACTTTAAAAATAAATTTTTATTGGGACACTGACGGAAATGAAATAATTAATTTCAATGGATTCAATTTTAGCTTTGGAGCAAATAATGTATTATCTGCCACTGACGGAACAAATACTTACACTGGAACTTGGTCAATTACAGACACAAATGGTTATATCGACAATTTATCCGATTTAAAATTCGATATTACTTTTACACCTCCGATAAATTTTGTTGAAATAATTGATGATTGGGAAATAATTGATAATTCCTCCAGTTATATTAAATTAAAAGAAGTTGTCGGCAGCAATGGTGGAACCGACTTTTTAGCATTCAGCAAAAATTAGAAACTTGGTGAATTACAAAAATGAATATTATGGTAAATAAATGTTTTCAAAAATGATTTTTTTTAACTTTTAACCAACATTTGAATGTTCAACAAATACATTTTTAACTTTAATTCTCGGCTTAAATCTGATAAAATAACAACATCACTCTGACACTTTTTGAGTGCAGTTAATTGTTGAATTTAAAATACTAAATCCGTTATACTTTATTCTTTGGAGTAAAGGTAAAACGGGTTTTTTTAATACATTCAATTTTCTATAACAATTAAACACTAATAAGACAAAATATTGAAAATCAATAAATTATATCTAAAAAAAACTCTTTATTTAACTTTAAATTCATTTTTTTTGTAAATTAGTACTTTCGTAAATAGGGCGCATATATTGCGCCTTAGCATTCAAAAAAAGGAAGAATTAGTACGCCAAAGCTTATAGTAAATCTAAACCGATTATAATTTGATTTAAAAGCTACAAGCAGTTACGGACAAACAAGAATACTGATAATTCAGTCATATGCTTCTTGATGCCGACTCACAACAAAGATGAAATACGAAACCATCGTCTCCTTAAAAAACCGGCGAAACCAAAAAGCCAAACAAGTAGAAAAACATTAAATTAAAATAACTAAAAAACTTTAAATTTAAAAAAATGAAAACAATCAAAATAATTTTAGTTACGTTACTCTTTGGATTATTCCTAACACAGGGTACGAGTTTGTATGCACAAGATCCTATGAAAGTATCGTCAAATGTGTATAAAAAAATCCTTCTTGAAAATGACAAAGTAAGAGTTATGGAAGTTGAATTTAAGCCAGGAATGACAACTTCTTGGCACAGTCATCCAAACCATGTCATCTATGCCGAAACCGGAGGTAGCATTGAAATTACCGAGAAAGGTAAGACCGCAACTGCAATGGAAATCAAAACAGGCAGTGCAATGTATATGCCTGCAGTAACTCACATGGCCAAAAATGTAGGAAACTCCACTATTAAACTTATTGTGACCGAGATGAAACCAATGATGCATAAAAAGATGAATTCCATGAGGCCAGCGGATAAGAAAAGATAATTGAAAAACCCTCTTAACAACAACAATTCATTTAATTCCATTTATTGAACAGGATTAAAAACACCAAAATCCGCCACGTTTCAACAAGGCGGATTTTTTATGAGAAAAATAATCCTCTTATCCATCATTACATTAGTTGGAGTAATACAAGCACCGGATTGAATTCCTCAAAAGTTTGGCAGTATAGAAGAGCTCAAAAATTCACATGTTTCTGATAGTAAAGTTTGGGGTAGCGGTTAACTTATTTAGCTGTAACTTAAAAATTGATTTAGTGGACGAACTCGGGCTCAAAATGCACCCGTTGACTCTTAACAAAGGAAAAAAGTATTTGACAATAAATCTTTAATATTATTTTTGCTTTAATAAAAGCTTTGGAAATAGACTTATTTAAAAATTAAACATAAATACTACACTCATGAACATGTTTGCAAAAAATGAGGCCGCATCTGTAAAAGAATATCTTTTGAACTTACCAGAAGATCGCAAGAAAGATATTGATTTTCTCCACGATTTTATTCAAAAAGCAGTTCCCAACTTAAAACCTTATTTTGCTACTAATATGATTGGTTACGGTTCGTTTTACTGCTTAAAATTGTATTAAAGCTCGCTGAAAAAAAACTTGGGGTTGTAGGTGCCACTTTAGTTGATAATTAGTTTGGCTTTACTATGAATTATTATTTATTTTGGTATCTATATGAGGGGAAAGGTGAATTTCCCATAACCCAACTTTTCTTTAATGGATTTTTGACATATTAAGAACTAGGCTAACAATTATTATAAAAAATAAAAATTTTTATAACTATGAAAAATAAAAGACTTGTTGGTATTGTGCTCACAACATTGATTCTATTACTCATTCCATTAATTGCAATGCAGTTCACGGATGAAGTAAACTGGACTCTGTTCGATTTTATTATCGCAGGTTTCCTATTGCTAGGCACCGGACTCATGTGCGAACTTGTAATAAGAAAGGTAAGCAAAATCGAGCACCGCATTACCATCTGTGCAGTTCTTCTAACAATGTTCGTCCTCATTTGGCTTGAACTTGCAGTAGGAATCTTCGGGACACCATTCGCCGGATCGTAAAACAGTAAAACGATAAAGCAACGTCAAACCACTTATAATCAATTCGCTATTTAGTATAGCTTTTTTATTATCTGGAAATAATACATTCTGACAATGTGAAACTAAGTCTTCCTAGCAATATTTATAATACTTCTGATAACTTCATCAAGTTGGTTTGAACTTTCTAATATCATATCGCAAATATTTTTCGTATTACTATCTAATAATGTTGTGTCCAAAATGCTAGTAAGCCCAATTATATTGCTCAACGGAGCCCGAATAAGATGTGATTGCTGAAAAACAATTTTTTCAATCGTATCCGTATTTTTCTCAATCTGATCATGAGCAATTTGCAGTTCTAATTCTTCGGCAACATATTTGGTTATATTATATCCAACACAGAATACACCTGTTGGATTTTTTTGATCATCAAACATTGCTTTATATTCCCACTGAGTATAAACATACCCTCCTTTCCCGTCATGTTTCCTTATTGTTGCTGGAAATAATTTATCTGGATTCTCAAAACATTTGACTGAAACTTCTACACAAGTGTTAATATCATCCGGATGCATTGTAATATAACAGGGCTGACCAACCAAATTATTATTGATATGTGAAAATTGCTTGGCATAATGTCCGTTTATATAAGAATATGTTCCATCCATACTCGCAGTTATTATATAAAATAAAACGGAGTTATCCAGTAGTTTTTTAGTTTCTTCAAAAGAATCCATGATTGATTTTTAAGGTTAAGCTAATGTAGCTTTAAATTATTCAATATAGCCCTATATTTAGCATTAAATACCATTAACTCATATCAACCCAAAGTGATGTAATTTAGATAGTTATACATTTATTATTAAAAAAAACATTTCTTTAAGTCAAAATAGTTGTGTTATTTTAGTCCGAAATTACTCATGGAACTAACAGAAACCAGCTGGCGCTTTTGCTATAAAATTAAAATTTTAGTTCTAAGATTATCATTAAATGAGAATTACATTATCTTTAGTAAATAAATCAATTAATATAACTACAAAACACAATTTACATGAAATGGAAATTATCACTTTTCTTAATTCTAAGTATTAGCATATTAGGGTACGGTCAAAAAATTGATGAATCTGAATCAATAAAAAGACTCCTAGAAAAAGAATCGGCCACATGGAGAGCTGCTGATAGTAAAGGTCATACGGAATGCTGGTACATTCAGCCGTACAGCAGGATTTTAGTTTCGACCGCAGCAGGTATTACAATAGACGTTCCTCCAGCTGCGATGATCAATACAAATCCTAGTGCAATGTGTAACGGTGGCTTTGCGGTGAACACCAACTACAAAATGAGTATCCAAAAGAATAATGCCTGGGTAAGTCATAATGAAGAATCAACAGCAAAAGACGGCAAAAAAACATTCTCCTATGAAATCCGATTATTAGAAAAAATAAAAGGAAAATGGAAATTAGTAGGACAATCGATACATATGTATAATCTGAAATAAAATATTATAGAACTGGTTAGTGAACAATGAATGCTATCAAGCAACATCATATATATTAAAAACTCCTTCTTTGTTTATAGAACAAGAAGGAGTTTTTTTTAGATTATTATTTTAATAAAAATCGTTTAATTCTAACTATTAATTCGTTAGGGCTAAATGGTTTTGTAATAAAATCATCCGCACCCAATTCAAAAGCTCTTAACACGTTTTTTTCTAAACCTACTGCTGACAATATAATAATGGGAGTATTTAGTTTTAAGTCTATTTTTATTGTGTTAATAATATCTAATCCAGAAGCAAAAGGCATCTCAATATCGGACAATATAAGGTCCGGTTTTTCTGAAACTATTTTATCTAATGCAACATTACCATCCGGGCATGAAATAACTTCATACCCTTCACGAATAAGTTTAAATTCAATAGTTTTTAGCATCATTTCATCATCTTCGGCTATTAGTATTTTCATTTATTATTTTAATTAATCATTATGGAAATTAGGTTTTAAAAAATGCGTTTGTATTTCTTAAAAACACATTCTTTTTTTCAAAATTACCTTTTATAAATAATTAATAGTTTCAATATATTAGAAATTTGTTGTAAAATTACTACCCAAAACAAACCGTATTTTATAAAAAACTATTCGTATTTATAATACTATTTACGTTTTTCATTCCCCTTTGATTTTGCTAACTTATTATATTTTAGAAAAACCATGAACTGTTTCCAATTCGTTAAAAACAAGCTGACAGATTTCATAAAAACTTCTAACTTCTTCTTTACGCTTTTCTCCCAAAGGATTTGTTACCATTTCGCTTTCTATAATTTCAATACATTCCGATGCTTTTGTAATACCTAACAAACTAATAGCCGATTTTATTTTATGTACTTCAGCTTTTAAAACTGTTATATTATCAATCTCATTTGCCTCAATTATAGCTTCTAAAGCTGGCGGGGTATTAAATAAAAACAAGGATATCATTTTTTCAATAAAGGAAGTATCTCCGTCGGCAAATTCATTTAAATATTTAAAATTGACTAATTTTTCAGTCACTACTTGTTCTTCTTCTGGAAAATCAAAAGTTTTATTATTATTTACATTCATTAAATTGTGTTGTAATTTTTCAAGCAGTACATTAAAATCAAAAGGTTTAGACAGGTAATCATTCATACCGCTTTCTAAACTTCTCTTTTCTTCAACTAATGTAGCATGCGCAGTCAGGGCTATTATTGGGATATTCGATTTAGATCCCATATTGGTTCGTATATATTTTGTAACCTCATTTCCATCCATTTCTGGCATTTGAATATCCATCAGAATAATATCATAATCATTTTTTTCTATTTTATCGATGGCTATTTTTCCGTTCTCGGCTATATCAATTTCTTTTTCCCATTTTTCAAATACTTTAATTGCGAGCAGTTGATTTAGTTCATTGTCCTCTACCAAAAGTATTTTTATGTCTTTCAAGAAATTATAGGAAAATGATTCTTTTTTTACTTTTATTGGCTCAACAATTCCTTTTTGAGCCTTTTTATATTGCAATAAAAATGAAAATTCACTCCCTTTAGCAACTTCACTTTCTACAGTCAACATACCGCCCTGCAACTCAATGAGTTTACGGGTAATGGTGAGTCCTAAACCGGTCCCGCCAAATTTTCTCGTCGTTTCATTGGATGCCTGATTAAAACTTTCAAAAATAGAATCGAACAGATTTTCAGGAATACCAATGCCTGTATCTATAATAGTAAATCGGATAAAAGTATCAAATTCAGATTCGTTCTCCTGCGAAACAATTAGCTCAACATATCCTTTCTCAGTGAATTTTAACGCATTTCCAACCAGATTAATCAATATTTGAGATAACCGTGTGGGATCTCCAATCAAAAAATCATTTATTTCGGGATCAATTTCACACAATAACTTTATTTTTTTCTCTTTTGAAATAGGAGAAAGCAATTCAATTACTGAATTTATATTTGTGGACAAGGAGAAATTTACATCTTCAAATATCATTTTATTGGCATCTATTTTAGAAAAATCTAAGATGTCGTTAATGATAACTAATAAGTTTTTACTGGCTCTTTTTATTGCTTCTACACTTTGTTTCTGATCGGTGTCTAAATTTGTGCTTTCCAGAATTCTTGCAAATCCTATAATCCCATTCATTGGAGTACGAATTTCATGACTCATATTAGTAAGAAACTGTTCTTTTATCTTAACAGATTGTTCCGCGAGATCTTTAGCTTTTATTAATTCTTTTTCAATGCGCTTTTGCTCACTAATATCCTGAATCGTGCCTAAAACCCTGAAGGGCACATTATGTTCATCATTCAAACATTTTATAAATTCATTAATGTATTTAATCGTTCCGTTTTCACACAATATACTATGGGTAAACTGTACTTCAGAATTACTATTTTTGACATAATTGAGATTACTTTCAAAAAGTTCAATATCGTCTGAATTAATTAAACATGATTTAATGAGAGCTATGGAAGGAATAGTAGTTTTATCAATTTCAAAAATATTAAAAATTTCTTCTGAGAAAAAAACGTCTCCGTCATTTAGATTTATTTCCCAACTCCCAATCTTGGCCAACTTTTGAGCTTCGTAAAGTCTGTTTGCATTAATATTTAAAGCCAATTCGGTTTTTTTTCGCACTTCAAGGCTATTGTGAAGTTTAATTGCATTTCTGATACTTTGTGAAATGCCATCAGGAGTGAGTAATGTTTTTGGAATATAATCAGAAGCTCCGCCTAAAATAGCCTGACTGGCAATTTTCTCATCCCCTTGCGAAGTCACAAAAATAACCGGCGTTTCTATACCTATATCTCTCAATTTTTTTAAAAAAGAAATACCATCACTATCAGGCATCAGGTAGTCTAAAAAAATCAGGTCATAATGAACTGACTTTATCTTTTCAATACCCTCTTTAGCTGAAAAAGCACTTTCAACATCGGCAATAATTCCAGAATGGGATATCGAACGAATTATGGTAATAGAATCAACTTTATCATCGTCGATTATCAATATTTTTAAAGCAACTGCCATATAATTTTATTTTTTTTCACTTGAAAATTCAATAATATTCCAATAGTCATTAAGTATTGAAAAAAAATCGGTGGTATTTTTACCTTCAAATGGTTTATGCATGTATCCTGCAATGTTTAAATTTAAAGCTGCAGCTTTATTAACTTCATTATCAATTCTTGTTATTACAAAAACTAAAATTGATTTTAAATCCGGATGAACTCGCATTTTACTTAATAAGTTTATTCCGTTTACACTTTCCTCATTAATATCTATCAATATAATTTTTGGAATGGGTGATATCTTATTTTCTCCTTGCAACATTAGCCATGCATCATTATCATTTTGAGCCAAATGTAACGTAGATTTAATACCGATATCAGAAAATGCTTTTTTTACATTTTCAATGTCAGCGGCACAATTATCTACTAATAAAATATTTGAATTCGTCATAAAGTAGATTTAAGAAAAAAACTTACAATTCACACAATTGCCAGAAATTATTAAGTGTAGAAACTGAAACAACAAACTTTTCAAAAGATAACGGTTTTAAAATATATCCGGCTACGTTCAAATTATAGGCTTTAATTTTGTCACTGTCTTCATTTGATGTAGTCATCACAAAGACAGAAATATTTTTAAGTGTTTCATCTTCCCTTAAAACCTTCAGAAATTCTATTCCGTTCATTTTAGGCATGTTAATATCCAAAATAATAATTTTCGGTAAAGGAATAATCTTATCATTCAGCATTTCCAGAGCTTCAACCCCATTTCCTGCCACAAAAAGTGGATTTTTAATATTATTTTTAGAGAATGCTCTTTTAACATTCATCACATCAACCTCATCGTCCTCTACTAATAAAATGTTTACTAATCTTTGTGTCATAATTTTAATTTTTTATTCTTATTGTTTAGGCCAATTAAATTTAAAAACCGACCCGTTATTTACAGCTGGAGTATATTTAAAGGCGCCTCCTGCTAATTTAATTATTTTACTTGTTATTGCTAATCCCGCACCGGTTGAATCTACGATATCTTTAGAGTTTACCGTGTAAAAAATGGAAAAAATTTTATCTCTTACGTCTTCCGGTATTCCTGGACCATCATCGCTTACTTTTATTTCATAATCTGTTTCATTTTCAATTATTTCAACAAAAATATTCTTTTCCTCTTTATCATGAAAACGAATAGCATTATCGAGTAAACTAAACAGTACTTTTTGCAATTTCTTACCCATAGTGACCGTGTTTTCATTTTTTAAATTATAAATAAAATGAAAATCAACATTAGATTTATCATCTAAAATTGCTATACAATCATTGACTAATTTAGGAATATTCACTTCATATAACTCCATCTCAGTTTTATTCACACGAGAAAGCTCAAGTAAGGCACTCATCATTTTTTCAAGACGCTCTACCCTATTTTTCAGTAATCTAAAATTATCTAAAATAGCATTGTCTGCATTATTTCCCAAATCTTCTTCAATCCAAGTTGTCAAGTTTGAAATGGCTCGCAGTGGCGTTTTTATATCGTGCGAGACAATATAAACAAACTCTTCAAATTCCTTTTTAAGGACGACCAATTCCTCCTGACATTTTTTTTCTGATGCTGTCATACTCAATTATTTAGGAAGTGTAAAAATAAAACTTGTGCCGTTGTCATTTTCAGATTCTATATAAATAGCACCTCCTTTTTCTTCAATTATTTTTTTAACAATTGATAATCCAATACCTGTACTTTCTTTTTTATCTCGAGCTTCAATGGTTTGAAAAACTTCAAATACTTTTTTATGGTATTCTTTTGCAATACCGGGACCATTATCTTTTATGGTAAATTGATGAAAATCAGGCAATATTTCATATAAACATTCTATTTTACCAATGGGTTTATCATTGTATTTGACTGAATTGCTAATCAGATTGCTAAAAACCTGTTGCAAAAGGATTTTTTCTGTTTCAATAACAGGAATAGAATCCATAATGGAAACTTCGAATCCTTCAATAGGGACAACAGAATCAATAATTTGATTCAACATGTTTTTTAAATCAGTTGTTTCTTTTTCAATTTTTGTTCTTCCAATGCGGGAATATTCCAAAACGCCATTAATCAGGTTTTCCATCCGCTGTATACGACCGCGTAACAATTTAAAATTAGCGCTAACGTCATCGGGCATTTCAGGCATATCTTCAACAATCCACTCCGAAAGATTATTAATAGCTCTTAAAGGTGCTTTAAGATCATGAGAAACGATATAAGCATACTGATCAAGTTCTTTATTTTTTTTCCCGAGATCAACTAATGCACTATTTAAATTCTCTTTTGCTAATTTTTCTTGTGTGATATTAGTGCTAATCGCTATATATTGATACGGTTTTCCTTTTTCATTCAAAAAAGGAACAATAGTGGTATTTTCCCAATAAAAAGAGTCATCTTTTGCTCTATTCATCACTTCTCCTTTCCAAATATTTCCATTCGCAATTGTCCCATATACTTCTCTTCTAAATTCTATGCTATGATAACCAGTACTAATTATTTGTTGATCTTGTCCTATTAGTTCTTCTTTAGAATATTTAGAAACTGCACAAAAATTTTCATTAACATAAGAGAAAACACCTTTTTGGTCCGTTATGGCTACTATTGCTGCTTCATCCAATGCAGACTTAATATCGTTTATTTCTTTTGCTTTTTCTTCTATTTTTTGTTCCGCTAATGTCTTGTCTGTAATGTCCTGAATAGTACCTTGAATGCCTAATACCTCTCCTTTTTCATTTTTATAAGGTTTCCCTACAGCTACAACATATTTTAGAGTTCCGTTAGAAAATAAGAGCCTATGATTATAATGTAAGTCGGCTCCAGTTGTTAATGTTTTTTCAAGTGCTTTGTCAAGACCCGATAAATCACTAGGATGAATTTTACTTCGGTAGGCTTTAAAAAGCTGATCAGAAGCCAATTCCTCTAAATCAAAAATCTCATAATGTCCTTTAGACCAAATAAGGTCTTTTGTGACTAAATCAAATTTCCAACTTCCTATTTTAGCGATACTTTGCGATTCATCTAGTAGTTTATTGCTATTTATTAAATTTAACTCCGCTTCTTTCTCCTTTGTAATATCCCTTGCAATACAATATAAATTCCTTGAATCAGGATCTGGAGCGGTATTCCAACTCAATAAAACATATTTCCCATTTTTACAACGGTAGCGGTTTTCAAAACTGATAGTCTCATGTCCATTTGATAATTTTTCAACTTCCTTAAATGTTTTATCCAAATCCTCCGGATGAATGAAATCTTTAAATAGTTTCCCTTCTAATTCCACTTTAGAATATCCCAATACATCTGTAAAAGCAGGATTAACTTTATAAAAATAACCATCCACGTTCGCAATACAAACCAAATCCTTTGAAAGTTCAATAAAATTCTGGAATTCCCTTTGGGATTTAATAAAATTCGAATTCTTTTTTCGTAAATCTAATAATAAAACTACTTGATTGGCAAGTAATTTTAAAGCATCTTTTTGTTTATTTGTCAATATTCTAGGCTCGGTATCTATAACACATAGTGAACCCAAATTAAAGCCATTTTCATCCTTAAGCGGTGCTCCAGCATAAAACCTAATATTAGGATTCCCTGTCACTAAAGGATTGTTAGCAAATGTCTCATTTTCCATTGCATTATTGACCTCATATACTTCATCGCCCATAATTGCATATTGGCAAAAAGATACGTTTCTTGGAGCTTCAGAAAGCCCAAATCCAACGCTAGATTTAAACCATTGTCTTTCTTCATCTAACAAACTTACTAAGGCTATGGGAGTTTCACAAATATAAGAGGCAAGCTGGGTTATGGAATCATATTCCTTTTCAGGTAAAGAATCCATAATGGAATACTCTTTAAGTGCTTTAAGTCTTTTTATTTCATTTTCCGGTATCGGATTTTTTTTCATCAAAGGGGCTTTTTCTTTAATAACAATATTACAGAATTTTTAGTTCTAAACTAACGGTTTTATAGCTTTACTTACTCTTTTTACAACTTAATTAACGGTCCAAACTACAAAAATGTTTCAATTTGCAGTATTAACATTTATAAAAACTTAATATTATCAAATAATTACAACCGTTTTTCTTATATATTACTTATCATCTAATACTGCCAACATTTTTTTATTTTATTAAGAAAACATTGATTTCCATTTCCATTTTTTTTTAAATAAAATAAAACCACAAACTACTGTTTTTTAATTACTTAATTTAAAATAACCACAAAAAAAACATCATTTTTAATACCAATAAAATAATTAATTGATTAAATTTACACTATAGGTTTCAACAAGAAGGAATACCTACTATCCTTTTTTTAACCTCAAAAATTTAAGTAAAATTCAAACCTACTTTTGAATTAAAAAATTTACGGTCTGATTAACCAAAAAAGCACGCCTCAGCTATTTTTCCACTGTTACAATTTTAACAAACTAATGGTCAGTTTCTATTCAAAAAACATACCAAATGGCAAAGTACAAACACATTCTTTTTTTTAACCAAATTGGTATTGAAGCCATTGATAAAGTTGGTGGTAAAAATGCCTCTCTTGGCGAAATGTACAATCAGCTTAATCCAAAAGGCATCAACATCCCTTATGGATTTGCAATTACTGCAGCAGCCTATCGCCACTTTCGAAAAGCAAATAATCTGGAAAAACCTCTTGAAGATTTATTATTTTCATTGGATACAAAACAGTATTCTAATCTTTCTTCCATTGGAGAAAAAGCAAGGAATATTATTTTATCAGCAACAATTCCAAAGGAAATTCGGGATGAAATAGAAGCTGCTTACCATTCCCTTAGTGAACAATGCAGCAACAATAATATTGACGTGGCAGTGCGAAGCAGCGCAACTTCAGAGGATTTACCCTCAGCAAGTTTTGCAGGACA
This sequence comes from Flavobacterium algoriphilum, assembly GCF_048158655.1. Classification (NCBI taxonomy): domain Bacteria; kingdom Pseudomonadati; phylum Bacteroidota; class Flavobacteriia; order Flavobacteriales; family Flavobacteriaceae; genus Flavobacterium; species Flavobacterium algoriphilum. The sequence goes on along the minus strand of NZ_JBLNKY010000005.1, from coordinate 172,443 downwards.
AATGCAATCGTTTTTAAATATCAATGATGCAACACAGTTAATCAATGCCGTACACCATTGCTTTGTATCCTTGTACACGAACCGTGCCATAAAATACCGGCATGATATGGGCTTTTCCAAACTAGATATTGCCATTTCTGTAGGCGTACAGCAAATGGTACGAAGCGATAAAGCAGCTTCTGGCGTAGCATTTACTATTGATCCAGATAGCGGATTCGAAAATACCATTATCATAAATAGTATTTGGGGATTAGGAGAAAACATTGTTCAAGGCACTGTTACCCCTGACGAATGGATAGTTTTTAAACCTACTTTAGAAAACACAGATTTAGATCCTATTCTAAAAAGAAAGTGCGGCAGAAAAGAGTCTACGATGATTTATGCCGATAAATCCACCAGTTCCTCCCCAGAAAACACAATCAGTAATACGGACACTTCCTTAGAAAAACAAAACCAGTTTTCTTTAAGCGATAAAGAAGTAATTCAGCTTTCTCAATGGTGTTATAAAATTGAAAAGCATTATCGAAAACCAATGGATATTGAATGGGCAAAAGACGGTTTGAATAACCAACTTTATATTGTTCAGGCGCGGCCGGAAACCGTACATGGAAAAGCAAATAAACAAGTTCGGGAAATCTATACACTCAAAGAGAAAAGTACACTTTTGGCTCAAGGAATTGCTCTTGGGGACAAGATTTCTTCGGGGAAAGTGCGTATTTTAAATAGTCCACAAGAAGGTCATTTATTGCAAGATGGAGAAATTATAGTCACTGATTTAACTAATCCTGATTGGGATCCCATCATGAAAAGAGCTTCAGCGATTATCACCAACAAAGGCGGACGTACTAGCCATGCGGCCATAGTAGCGAGAGAACTGGGAACCGTTTCGGTAGTGGGCTGCGGTAATGCTACAGCTGCACTAAAAAATGGTCAGGAAATTACCGTTTCCTGTGCCGAAGGTAAAGAAGGAAATATATACGAAGGATTGCTAAAATGGGAAATAACGAAACAGGATTTCAGTAAACTTGAAATGCCAAAAACAGATCCCATGCTTATTCTCGCCGATCCGGAAAGAGCTTTTGAATTAAGCCATTATCCAAATCAAGGTGTCGGTTTGATGCGAATGGAATTTGCCATTTCAAATACCATTAAAATTCATCCGTTGGCGTTATGTGAACCCGAAAAAATAACCGATCAAAATATTGTTGCAGAAATAGCCGCACTAACCAAAGGCTATGAAGACCCTAAAAATTATTTCATTGATAAACTGGCCGAGGCTGTAGCAATCGTTGCTGCTGCCTTCTATCCAAAAGAGGTAATTGTACGAATGAGTGATTTTAAAAGCAATGAATATACTAACCTCATTGCCGGAAAATATTATGAACCTCACGAAGAAAATCCTATGATTGGTTTTCGTGGTGCTTCGCGTTATTACAGTGATTTTTATCGAAAAGGTTTTGCTTTGGAATGCGAAGCCATGAAAAAAGTACGCGATAAAATGGGCCTCCATAATGTGAAACTGATGATTCCTTTTTGCAGAACAGTTGAGGAAGGAGAAAATGTCCTCAATGAAATGACTAAAAATGGATTAGTGCAAGGCATCAACGGACTGGAAGTATATGTAATGATTGAAATTCCAAGCAATGTATTAATGGCGGATGAATTTGCAAAACTCTTTGACGGATTTTCTATTGGTTCGAATGATTTAACCCAACTCACATTAGGTTTGGACCGCGACTCCGCATTAGTAAGTTATTTGTTTGATGAAGAAAATCCAGCCCTAAAATATTTGATTAAAGAAACGATTCGGGTCGCCAAACGAATTGACATTAAAGTAGGATTATGCGGTCAGGCGCCGAGCGATATTCCACAATTTACTAAATTTTTAGTAAATGAAGGCATCGACAGCATTTCATTTAACCCTGATGCTTTGATAAAAGGAATTAAAAATATTTTGGATGCAGAAAAGAAAACAAAGAGACCAATTCTAATGTAATACTTCTTGTATGGAAACAACATTTAAAAATAAGGTAGCAATTGTAACAGGCGGTTCTTCAGGAATTGGCAAAGCTACTGCGCTTGCTTTCGCAGAAAAAGGAGCTAAAGTAGCTGTTGTGGATTGGTTGGAAAACAATGAAACGGTGAACCTTATCAAAGGAATGGGAGAAGATGCCATTTTCATTAAATGTGATGTATCAAAATCCACTGATGTAAAAGCAATGGTAGCCAAAACCATTAGCACTTTTGGCGGATTGGATTATGCCTGTAACAACGCCTGTAGCGACGGAATGTCTGCTTTGACACAGGACAGTACAGAGGAGAACTGGGATAAAACCATCGGAATAGACCTAAAAGGAATTCGGCTCTGCATGAAATACGAAATCCCTGAAATACTGAAACAAGGAAAAGGTGTAATTGTCAATTGCTCATCTGGAGCCGGGCTGGTTGGACACTCAGGTTTACCTGTCGATACACATTCCAAACAGGATATTGTAGGATTAACAAAAACTGCGGCATTAGAATGTTCTAAACTCGGAATCCGAGTGAATGCAGTTTGTCCTGGAGTAATTCAAACACCAATGATTGATCAGCTTACCAGAACTAGTGAAGAAGCTGTAGAACAGTTCACTGGCTTGAAACCAATTGATCGTTTTGGTCTTCCAGAAGAAATAGCTAACGCGGTAATATGGATGTGCTCTGATGAGGCCTCTTTTGTAACGGGACTTGCCATGGCTGTTGATGGTGGTTTTATAGCGCAATAAAATTAATTATAATAGTAATACTTGTTTTATGAATTCCATCAAAAATAAAATAGAGCGCCACTTTTTAAATAGTAAAAATTTCTTTTTCATGGACCGTATTGCCTGAGAATTAAATGGTCGTCCGGAGCGATACAACCGAGTATATTTTAGACAAAGTATTGTCTTTTTTCAAAATCTATAGAAGAAAGAGTAGTTAATCTGTATTCCAAGAAAATAATTCATCCAACAAACGGAAACTTTAATTTACCGCTTTTAAAAGCAACATTGAAATAAAAATCAGACTACAGTCCATTTTGTGAAAGCAGAAATCCTAAAAAAAAATTAGATTAATCAAAAAAATAAATTAGAAATAACAAAATGAAACAAAACTAACTATTTAAAAAATCACCAAGATGGAAAATACTCATTTTTGTCAAAGTTGCGGAATGCCATTGACAACAGAAGAATCAAAAGGGACCGAGAATAACGGTCTTAAAAACAATGATTATTGTAAGTATTGTTATGAAGATAGCCAATTTAAAAATCCAGAAATGAATTTAGAAGAAATGGGAAAAGTCGTAAAAGCTCATATGGAAAAAAAGAAACTCCCTAACTACATGATTCAAAAAGCTCTAAATGTTTTACCTGTACTAAAGCGCTGGAAAAACAAACAATTTATCGACTAAACAATCTATTCAACCCCTGGAAAACAGTAATGGATAAAAATCCCATATCGCTAGGCTTTAAACAAGCTCTTCGAAGAGTATTGAATGAGAAACTGTCTTGGTTTGGGTTGCTAAAACGCGACAGGCAATTAGTGTGGAAGATGTGTGGAGAAAAAAATTTATGGTTTGGATGCACCGGCAATTGTGCAGTGTTGAGGTGCCTATTCCCTAATCCGCCCATATTGAAGAAGCTGTGATTCCTCAGAAAAAAAATATTAATACAGATAAAAAAATGATACGCCATGATTGAATTTTTAATGCCAAGTTTGGGCGCGAATATGGAAGACGCTACATTGATCGAATGGAAAAAAAAACCAGGTGATACAGTGAAGTATGGGGATATTATTGCCGAAGTTGAAACACAGAAAGAACTGATTGAAATTGAAATATTTGAAGAAGGAACCATTGGAGAATTGCTTATTAAAGAAGGTACTAAAGTCCCAGTGGGAACTGTAATAGCATTAATAAATCCTCAGGAAGTTTCATCGGAAACAAAAAAAGAAGAAAAAATCCCAGAATCGATGCCATTACAATCGATAGAAGAAAAAATAATCGAATCAATTGATACTTCGAAAGTTGAAGACCTTTCTCATAAAACACCTCCATTACCCGAAAGAATTTCAGAGGATGATGCCCTTTCGAAAACAACAAAAACTGGACCTGATGAAGCCATTACCAAAGATGATTTGGACAACACACTTGAAAAAATTGTAGCTGATGACAATCACACTGACCTTTCGAAAATACCAGGAACTGAACCTGATGAAGCCATTACAATAGATGATATTGAAAACACGGAGGAAATACCAATTGAAATGGAAAATCAGAGCAGTATTACTGCAGCTATTCGTTCTGAAGTGGTGTTTGCTATGAGTCAGTCTAACAGGGAAATTCCTCATTATTATCTGGAGAAAAGAATTGATATGACAAATGTACTGGCATGGTTAGAGGTAGCGAATAGTAAACGTAGCCTGAAACAACGGTTGCTTCCTGTTGTATTATTGATAAAAGCAACCGCAAAATCGCTCCTTGAATTTCCTGATCTGAATGCTATTTGGGATAATGGTTTACAGCTAAAAAAAGATATTAATATTGGATTTGTAGTATCGTTACGCACTGGTGGTATTATCGTTCCAGCCCTTCATCAAGTCAATTTAAAGAGTATTGATGAAATCATGGATGCCTTAAATGATATTATTCCAAGAGCTCGAGCATTGAGATTACAAAGTTCCGAATTGAGTGATTCTACCATAACCCTAACGAGTATTGGCGATGATGGAGCTAATACCGTTTTTGGTGTAATTTATCCTCCTCAAGTAGCCCTTATCGGTTTTGGAAGTATTTCGGAACAGCCATTTGCCGAAAACGGAATGATAGGTATCAGGTCTTGTGTTTCTGTGACGTTGGCAGGTGATCACCGTGTTACAGACGGATTAACAGGTAGTCGATTTTTAGTTACTTTGAATAAATACTTACAAATTCCTGAAGCATTATAGTTGCTTTAAATAAAAAATTAGAAATAGAATTCTGGAACAAAACTGGGAAAACCACCATTTTAACAAAATTAGTATTTTACATTAAAAAAAATAAAAATGAAAGTATTAGTATATAGCATATTTAATTTTGATAAACCTTTCCTAAAAAAAGCAGCCCATGGGAATCACGAATTGGTTTTCACGGGCCAGTCTTTGAGTAAAAACACGGTAAACTTCGCCAAAGGATTTGATGCTGTTTCACTTTACACCTCTGATGATGCTTCTGAAACAGTATTGAAAAAATTATATATTCATGGTGTTAAGTATATTGCCTTGCGTACCACAGGTTCCGATAATGTCAATTTGGAAAGAGCTAAATCTTTAGCCATAAAAGTGGCAAACGTCCCCGCTTATTCACCTTATTCCGTTGCCGAACTTGCCGTATCTTTATTATTAGCATTGAACAGGAAACTTGTTTTAGGTCAAACTTTAATGCAAATTGGTGATTATCGCTTGGATCATTTAGTGGGTTTTGATTTGCATGGAAAAACAATAGGCATCATAGGAACTGGGGAGATTGGCGCAGCTTTTGCGAGAATCATGCATGGTTTTGGGTGTAGTCTTTTGGCCTTTGACAGGCAAGAAAACAATGAGCTGATGGATGAAATCCCAATCACTTATGCTTCATTGGAAGAGGTTTGCAAAAATTCAGATATAATTTCCGTGCATTCACAATTAGATGAAACAACGAAATACTTGTTTAATAAAAACACTTTTTCACAAATGAAAAAGGGAATTATTTTCATTAATACAGCTCATGGAAGTATTGTAAATACCGAAGATTTAGTTGAAGCTATAGAAAACAAAACGCTGGCAGCAGTTGGTTTAGACGTTTATGAAAAGGACCAGACTATATTTTATCAGGATCATACTGATTCTCCCGTAAGTGATCCTTTGTTTCTAAAACTTCGCTCCTTTCCACATGTGATGATTACCGGACATCAGGGATTTTTAACTAATGAGGTTTTAGAGGGAATTGCCAATACCACAATTGCCAATTTGAACGCCTGGGCATACACTGGTATTTCTGAAAATGAAATAAACTGATTGCGATTTTATATTTATCAAACCAATACAAGCTATTGTTTTTATTACTTGCCTATTTTTTCAAATTATACTATTTTCAATAGTGTTTAAAAAATTCAAAAATGAAAGGATCCTATAAACTCGGAAAAGTCGCAGGTATCGGAATATTTATCCATTGGAGCTTTTCCTTGCTTATTCTATTTATCATTTTCATTAACTACAAATCAGGGCACAATACTATTCAAATAATATGGTCCGTTGCATTTATTCTATGCATTTTTATTACTGTTTTATTACACGAACTGGGACATGCCTTGGCAGCAAAAAAATATAATATACTAACCAAAGACATCACGCTTTTACCTATTGGCGGTTTAGCCCGATTAGAGCGAATCCCCGAAAAACCATCGGAAGAATTAATAGTTGCTTTAGCGGGTCCTATGGTAAATATCACTTTAGCATTTATAACAGGATTTTTTATTACGATTCCGGATACTTCCGAAAAATTGATGGCTGAATTAGCAAACGGCGTAAATGCTCATAATTTTTTAGTCAATTTCTTTTTAGTCAATTTTTGGTTGGCACTTTTCAATTTAATTCCAGCATTTCCTATGGATGGCGGCAGAGTTTTACGTGCGCTGCTATCTTTTAAATTACAACGTCATGTTGCTACAAGAATCTCAGCTAGAATAGGTCAAATTTTAGCATTGGCTTTTATTTTTTTTGGTTTTTTCACCTCCCCTTTTTTGATCTTTATAGGTATATTTGTTATTATAGCAGCTCAAATTGAAGCCGATAATACCGAATCGAAATTCATATTGAAAGGTTTTAAAATTCATGATGTCATAATGAAAGATTATCAAAAAATTGATGCCAATGAAAAAGTAAAAAAAGCAGTAAAATTGATTTTAGACAGCCAAAACAAAAAATTTTTGATTACTGAAAATGATATTGCTGTTGGCACACTTAATCGTGACCAAATTATAATGGCACTATCAAAAAAAGGAGATGACGAATTCATTTATAATGTCATGGACCGAAATTTGATTTTTCTAGACAGTGATTCTCTTTTAGAAAACGTTTTTGAGCTAATACAAGAGAATAAATCAACATTAATGCTGGTTATGGAAAATAATAAACTAGCAGGAACTTTGGATATAGAAAATCTTATGGAATTCATTTTAATTAATGAGGTCAAAATAAATAAAGCCCATGACGAAAAGTAATAATGCCTTTACTGCTCCTAAAAGCCTAGCGTTTGTTTACGGTGGTGAAGATTATTTTTCTCGATTAGAAACTATTATCCGTAATTCTCAATTTGAAATCCACATCCAAATGTATCTTTTTGAAGATGATACAACTGGACGAAGAATTATTACTGTATTAAAAGAAGCAGCTTTGCGCCATGTTAAAATTTATATCCTTTTGGATGGATTGGGCTCCTTGTCATTTCCATCTGAAACTATAACTGAAATGAGAAAAAGCGGAATAAACATTCGCTTTTTTGCTCCTTTATTTTCAGCATACACCTATTATCTTGGCAGAAGATTACACCGAAAAGTAGTTGTTGCTGATGCAAAAATTGCTCTAATTGGCGGGATCAACATAGCAGATAAATACTGTGGCACGCCAATGGAAGCGCCTTGGCTGGACTATGCCGTTCAAATAAGTGGTACAATTGCCGAACCGCTTCACAAACAATGTATTGCTATTTATTTTAAGAAAAGACGTTTTCAAAACAAAGAAATAAAATCAGCATTTCATATTCAGGAAGATGCTTTGGTACGCATCATTCAGAATGACTGGTTAAAAAGAAAAAATGAAATTTGTGATGCGTATATTAAATCCATTCGGAATGCAAAAAAAGAAATAATTATAGTAGGCAGTTATTTTCTTCCTGGGATACGAATCATTCAGGCTTTGAAAAAAGCTTCCAAAAACAATGTGAAAATCAAATTAATTCTATCCGGAATTTCAGATCTTCCTTTGACCAGACGCGCAACTTGTTTTCTTTATGGCAAACTGCTTGATTATAACATCGAATTGTACGAATGGGACAAATCTATTTTACATGGAAAAACAGCGGTTATTGACGGATATTGGACTACAATAGGTTCTTTTAACCTGAATAATTTGAGTTCGTACGGAAGTCTCGAAATGAATATTGAAATAATTTCAGATGAATTTTCTAAAATGTATCAAACACACCTCGAGGAAATTATTGAGCAATGCCAAAGAATAACTCTAGAATCTCTGAAAATGAAAACCAATGTATTTACAAAATTCATCAATCTGCTATCCTATGGTATTACCCGGATAATAGAACTCATTATCACATATACGCCCTATAAACGTTTCTATAATTCATAAATATTATTAGAAATGTACTCAAAATATAAAAAAGTTCTTTTAGTCCCATAAAATAGTGTTAAAAAAAATAGTAGTTAATTAAATAATTTTTGTAATTTTATGATTGATTACAATACCTTTAAAGCATTAAAAACAAGCGTTTTATGAATTTTTAAAATACAACTTTAGAATTTAAAAATATGGAACCACATCGGATAAAAACTAAAAAAAAAGAGGAATGGATTCAAAAAGATATCGAGAGTAAAATCCCGAAATTAAACCGAAAAACACTATTTCTTCCTAGTCAGGATGAATTATTCTTCTAGATTATTTCTCAAATAATTTGTTAACCCAGGTTAGCGACGGAACCGTGAGTCACTGTTCTGTAATTGAATGTTCTTTCAAGCACCAGGTTCAAAAGATTCTCCGCAGAGCTCCGAATTTTTAAACCGGTATTCTTAATTGGGGTTAGGGACATAAAGGTCCCTACTCCATTAATGATTTTAACCTTATGGATTTTATTCAATATAAAAAAGACTTTACGCACGATGCCCATAAAAAAGGCTATTTAGAACAGAATATTCAACGCTGTCTGGACTATGCTGAAGTTTTATTTGCACATGATATTCCTGTCATTTATAATGCAACTCATTTATCCCTTCTGATTGGATACAAAAAAGAATTTCTAAAAAAAGCGACTCTTTATCCCAAACGTTATTATCGGGATTTTGAGATTTTAAAAAAAAATGGCAGCAAACGACTTATTTCTGAACCACTTCCCAGCTTGAAAGAAATCCAAATCTGGATTCTCAGAAACATCCTTTATAAAGTACCCGTTAGCCCTTTTGCAAAAGCGTATAAACCCAATGTTAGTATGCTTGAAAACCTTAGATTCCATAAAAATCAGCCCAAAGTTTTCACGCTCGATTTAGAGGATTTCTTTCCTTCTATTGGTTTTGAATCGGTTGAAAAAGAATTTCTTGAATTAGGATATTCCAAAATGGTCTCGAAACTGCTTTCAAAATTATGCATCCGTGACGGAAGTTTGCCACAAGGTGCCCCAACGAGTCCGTATCTTTCGAATTTGATTTTTAAAGAAGCCGATGGGGTCATTTCTGATTATTGCATCCAGCACAAAATAAGATACACCCGGTATGCAGACGATTTGAGTTTTTCCGGAGATTTTGATGAGAAAAAGCTACTTGACAAAGTAACTGAAACTGTTGAGAAATTAAATCTTCGTATCAATAAAAACAAAACAAAACTGATGACGCCTAACGTTCGCCAAACAGTTACTGGCATTGTGGTCAATGAAAAACCGCAAGTCGCATTTCATAAACGTAATGATTTAAGACAGGTCATGTATTACATCAATAAATTTGGTTTTGAGGAACACCGAGAATACAAAGAGATTGACCAAAAAAATTATCTGGAACACCTATTGGGGAAAATAAATTTTGTGCTGCAAATAAATCCAAAAGACGTGGAATTTATAGGCTACAAATCCACTCTTATTGACTTAAAAAAGAAACAAGATTTAAAAACAATGGAAAATGAATTATTAGCAATATAACAGGAACCATACTAGTCATAAAATTTAAAGCTTCTAAGGGAGCTTTTTAAATAAACTAACTTTAAAATTTATATGGCATGAAAAAAATAACCGTACTTATCGTAACCTTGTTTTACGCTACTTTTCTATGTGCACAAACAACCTGGAAGGCAGACCCAATGCATTCAAAACTAACATTTAGCACCGTGCATCATGGCATTTCTGATATTGCTGGATTATTCAAAATATTTGAGATAACTGCTGCAGCTAACAAAACTGATTTTAGTGATGCCACTTTTGAACTTTCTACTGAAGTAGCATCCATCAACACTGAAGTGGAAATGCGGGATAATCATTTACGAAGTGCTGAATTCTTTGAAGTTGAAAAATATCCAAAAATGACTTTTAAAAGTACTTCCATAAAAAAATTCGGAAAAGAAAAAGGTAAATACAAACTAATAGGCAACCTCACATTACATGGAATTACCAAGCCGGTTACTCTTAATATGTGGTATCGTGGAACTATAGTAAACCCACAATCAAAAGCAATTACAGCCGGATTTCAGTTTAGTGGAATTCTAAAACGTTCTGATTTTGATATTGGTACAAAATTTCCTGCACCGATGATTAGTAATGAAGTAAAAATTAAAGCTGATAGTGAATTCATCAAGCAATAATCTTTTATAATCAATTGTAGAAAACTTGCCAAGACTTTAGTTAGACAAACAATTTCCTTATGAAAAACAGTCCTAAAAACGGTGACTTTTTTAGCACTAATTCATTCATAATAAGGACTTAATACTTATATAACAACAAAAAAAATCCTTAAATTTGATAGTATAAATAATCCATTCACACGGTGTTTTTTTTGTAATTAGTTCCTATTAGAAAAATTTCTTTCTAATAGAAAGTGTGCTAAAAAACAATTCACAGATCAATTGTAAACTGTTAACTACAGATTTGATAATTCCAACAATGCTAATTATAAAAACAATTCCCGATGGCATTTATAGACTATTACAAAATCCTAGAAGTGGATAAAAAAGCAATCGAAGCCGATATTAAAAAGGCCTATCGTAAAATGGCCCGAAAATACCATCCCGACTTAAATCCAAACGATAAGGAAGCCGAAAGAAAATTCAAAGAAATCAATGAGGCCAATGAGGTTTTGAGTCATGCTGAGAATCGTAAAAAATATGATGAGTACGGTGAAAACTGGCAACATGCTGAGCAATATGAACAAGCAAAACAACAAGGAAACTATTCGAGAGGCGGGCACCAAGATGGTTCTGGAGGATTTAGCGGTGGTGGCGATTTTTCAGATTTTTTTGAATCTATGTTTGGTGGTCGTCCTTCGGGAGGTGGAGGTCGACGTCGTAGTGCCCAATATAAAGGACAAGATTTCAGTACTGAATTGCATCTGGACCTAAAAGAAGTTTACAAGACGCACAAGCGAACCTTAACAATCAATGGTAAAAATATCCGAATTACTATTCCTGCCGGAGTGGAGAATGGTCAGCAAATAAAAATTAGCGGACTTGGAGGAGAAGGTTCCGGCGGCGGGCCAAAAGGGGATTTGTATATCACTTTCACTGTTGAAAATCACACTAATTTTAAACTCGATAAACACAATTTATATTCTACAGTGGATTTAGATTTATACACCGCCGTATTAGGTGGCGAAATCACCGCAGATACATTTGATGGAAAAGTAAAACTTACGATAAAACCCGGAACCCAAAACGGAACTAAAGTAAAACTAAAAAGGAAAGGATTTCCTATTTATAAAAAAGAAGGGGAATTGGGTGATTTATACATTACGTATCAGATACAAATACCCATAAACCTTAGTGAAAAAGAAAAAGAATTATTTACGGAACTGGCTAAGTTAAGAACGATATGAACATAGAAAACCTCATCCCATTACCGAAATTAAGTATCCATTATAAGGTTGAAATAGCATTCTTTGATAATCTCAGTGAAATGGGTTTACTCGAAATAAAAACAATCGAAGAAACTCAATATATTCATGCTGACTCCATCTTCGAAATTGAAAAAATAATTCGAATGCATCAGGAATTAGACGTTAATATCGAAGGAATTGATGTTGTATTTAATCTTTTACAAAAAATAGAAGATTTGCAAAATGAATTAATCACCATTAAAAACAGATTGCGGTTGTACGAAAGTTGATTTATAAATATAGGAACTTAACTAGAACACTATTCTGCTTTTAAAAACAAGTATGAATTAAATTTTCAATGCTTTATAAATACTATATTTCTTTTATATATTTCATTAGATAAGAATTTTTTCTAAATCATTTTTTTCTTGATTTAGTACTATTCATTTCTGGCTCCCATTTATAAAATTCCAATTTATCACAGAAATAACCACTCTATAAATAGCTAAATTTACCTTCCTTTTTTTAAAATCTATTTTTCCCGACAAAACCATCAAAAAAACAGACGAACAACACTTAAAAGCACTGTAAATCAGTGAAATAATCGTATATTTGGGTAGCCATTTTCTGTTAAAAAAATAATTCATCCGCTTATGGATAATTTTTCTAAAATAATCGAAATATTCAAAGGTTTTTTACTTGAAATTGGTGAACTATCCTATTTTGCAGGTCGTTTTTTTAAAGAAGTTTTTAAGCACCCTTCAGAATTCAAGGAATTTATTCGACAATGCTTTTATATGGGAAACCGTTCTTTGCTACTTGTTTCCGTTACGGGGTTTATCATTGGTTTAGTATTCACTTTACAATCAAGACCTACATTACAGGAATTTGGGGCTGTTTCTTGGATGCCGTCCATGGTGAGTATTTCGCTTATTAGAGAAATTGGGCCTATAATTACCGCTTTAATTTGTGCCGGACGCATCGGTTCCGGTATTGGTGCAGAATTAGGTTCTATGCGAGTGACGGAACAAATTGATGCTATGGAAGTTTCAGGAACAAATCCATTTAAATATTTAGTAGTTACTCGCATTTTAGCAACCACTTTTATGCTTCCTGTTTTGGTTTTTTTTGGAGACACTATCGCAATTTTCGGTTCTTTTCTGGTGGAAAACATCAAAGGAAATGTGTCTTTTTTATTGTATTACAATCAAGTTTTTGATGCATTGGAATTTGGTGATTTAATACCTGCAACAATTAAAACTTTCTTTTTTGGATTTGCCATAGGATTAGTAGGCTGTTTTAAGGGATATTATTGTAAAAAAGGAACTGCTGGTGTAGGCTTAGCGGCCAACTCTGCGGTAGTTTTCACCTCAATGCTACTCTTTATTATTGACTTTATTGCTGTTTTTGTTACTGATATTTTTTATGATCTATAATTGATTATGACTACACCAATACAAAATAAAAACCCTATCATAGAAATCAAAGACTTACGAAAAAGCTATGGTGATAATCATGTTTTGGATGGTTTTCATATGGTTTTATACGAAGGCGAAAATCTGGTTATCATGGGAAAATCTGGTTCCGGTAAATCAGTAATGATAAAATGCCTAATTGGTTTGGAAGAGCATGACACTGGCTCTATCGCAGTGATGGGAAAAGATATTAATGAACTCGACCACGAGGAATTAGACGAACTTCGAACAGAAGTTGGCTTTCTTTTTCAAGGAAGCGCACTTTATGATTCCATGACCGTTAGGGAAAATCTTGAATTCCCATTGCGCCGTCACAAAAAAAAATTCGGAAAAATAAAAGACACCACACCATTGGTAATGGAAGCATTAGAAAACGTAGGTTTAGCCCAAACCGTTAATTTAATGCCCGAAGAGCTTTCGGGAGGAATGAAACGAAGGATTGCTTTGGCAAGAACTTTAATTCTCCAACCCAAAATTATTCTTTATGATGAACCCACTACTGGATTAGATCCTATAACCGCAAAGGAGATTTTGCTATTGATGATTTCTATCCAGAAAAAATACAACACTTCGGCAATAATTATAACCCATGATGTGGATTGTGCCAGAATGATTTCGAACAGAATGATTTTATTAGTCGATGGCATCAATTATATCGAAGGCACATTTGAGGAATTATCAATCTCAACTGATCCTAAAGTACAAGCCTTCTTTAAATAAGAATAAAAATGGAAAAAACGACATCTCAAAAAATGCGTCTTGGACTTTTTGTAGTAATCGGGTTAGTATTGTTTATATTGGCCGTCTATTTTATTGGCGATAAGCAAAAAATGTTTGGAAACACAAATCATTTAAATGCGATTTTCAATAACGTGAGCGGTTTACAATTAGGAAATAATGTGCGTTATTCAGGAATAAATGTCGGAACGGTTCGTGCCATAGAAATGATTAATGATTCTACCATAAAAGTGGACATGCTCATTGATAAAGCCATTTTTCCTCACATTCGAAAAAATGCTATTGCCACTATAGGCTCTGATGGCTTAGTGGGAAATATGATCATAAATATTATTCCTGGAAAAGGGACTCAAGCTTCTATAGCTCCTGGAGATGAAATTCATTCTGTAAGTCGTATTCGAACGGATGATATGCTCAATACACTTGGTGTGACTAATAAAAATGCAGCACTTCTTACGTCTGATTTACTTAAAATCACAAAGGGAATCACTGAAGGAAAAGGAACTATAGGTTTATTAATTAAAGATTCCATCTTGGCAACAGATCTGAAAGAAACCGTGCATTATTTAAAAATTACAGGAAAAGGGACTACAGAGTCTGTAACAAAATTAAACCGACTCATTTCTTCCTTGGACAACAAAGACAATGTAATAGGGGTTTTGAAAGACACGGCCGTAGCTAATAATATTAAAACTGTAGTCCAAAATTTAGATAAATCAAGTACCGATATAAATAAAATGGTAACCAATCTCAACACGACAATTGCAAATATAAAAAACGGAAAAGGGGCCCTAAATTACCTTTCTAATGACCCAAAACTAGTACAAAAAATAGATTCTACAATGACTAATATCAACCAAGCCAGTTCGTTGTTAAATGAAAATATGAAAGCTTTGAGGCACAATTTTTTATTTAGAGGTTATTTTAAAAAACAGGAAAAAGCAAAATTGAAAGAGCAGAAAAAATAGAAGTTTGAATCCGTATCGAAGAAAGAAATTACAAAAAATCAGGTCATGGTTACTATAGAAAAACTTGGTATTATACTAAGCCCAACTGAAAGAAATTTTGAAAGTACAGGAGTTTTAAACCCTGGTATTTATCAAGATGGAAATACAGTACATATTTTATACAGAGCGGTACAAAGCGGCAATTTCTCTACCATTGGATACGCCAGAACAGAAGGTCCGATAAAAATAGTTGAAAGATCCGAAAAACCAATCATTATGCAGGATTATGATTATGAGAAACAAGGAGTTGAAGACCCCCGAATTGTAAAAATTGAAGATACGTATTATATAACTTACACAGCTTATGACGGTGTCAACGCTTTGGGAGCACTCGCTACTTCAAAAGATTTGATTCATTTTGAAAAACACGGCATAATTACTCCTCCGGTTAACTATCAGGAATATGAAAGCCATGTAAATTTGTGTAATGAGAGTAAGCTAAACCCAAAATACCATCAATATTATAATCTTTTTGCACAAATAGGACTGGAAAGCGATGAAACCCGCTTGTTACGCGATAAAGATGTGGTACTGTTTCCCAGGAAAATAAATGGACAATTTATCCTTTTGCATAGAATTTGGCCAGGTATCCAAATTGTAAAGTTTAACAACTGGAAAGATTTAACTTTAATCTTTTGGGAAAATTATCTGAAGAATTTAACAGATCATATTGTTTTAGATCCGAAAGATGGTTACGAAATGAGTTACATAGGAGCTGGAGTGCCACCAATAGAAACTCCTGACGGATGGTTGCTAATTTATCATGGGGTACACGAAACGACAACGGGCAAGATCTATCATGCTAAGGCTGCTTTATTGCATTTAGAAAAACCTGAAATTGAAATATCCAGACTTCCCTATCCGCTCTTCTCTCCTACTAAACAATGGGAAATAGAAGGAGAAGACAACGATGTTGTATTCCCAACCGGTTATGCATTGTTTGGAAATGAGCTTTACATATACTATGGTGCAGCTGACAAACATATTGCCGTTGCTAAAATGAATATCAACGAATTGCTTCTTGAATTAAGAAAGCAACCTTAAAGAAACGCCATGAAATTTGAAAAAGTAATAAAAATGCTACTTATAAGTTCCTATTCTCCAAGAGAATGCGGAATAGCGACTTTTTCTAATGACATTGTAAATGCTGTGAAAATTGTTTTTGGGGAAACACTTCCTGTTGAAGTTTGTGCTTTGCAAAATAGTGACCAAAACTTCTCCTATAATTCTGAAGTAACCTATATTTTACCTGTTGATTCATTAGAACATTATAGGCTGGTTGCAGAGAAAATAAACGAACGAAATGACATTGGTTTAGTTTGTATTCAACATGAATTTGGCCTTTTTAGGGGTGATTTTGGCGATTATATCCTCTCTTTTATATTAGCGCTAAACAAACCAATAGTTACCGTTTTTCATACTGTACTCCCAAACCCAGATGAAAAAAGAAAGAAAATTGTTCATGCCATAGCTGATTTATCTGATCGAATTATTGTGCTTACCAAAAATTCAGAAACAATTTTGACTAGAGATTACGAATTGCCTAAAATGAAAACAATCGTAATTCCGCATGGCAATCATACTGTACTATGGGAACAAAAAGAGGAATTGAAAAACAAATATGATTTCTCCGACAAAATAGTGATGTCCACATTTGGTTTAATCAGTAAAAATAAAGGCATCGAAACCGTATTACGTGCTTTGCCGGAAATTGTCAAGAAACATCCCGAAGTCATTTATTTAGTAATTGGCAAAACGCATCCTGAAATAATTTGTTGTGAAGGGGAAAAATATCGGGATATCCTTACTGGTATTGTCCATGAACTCCGTTTAGAAAATAATGTTATTTTTATCAATGAATATCTTCAATTGTGGCAATTACTGGAATATTTAACGGTATCAGATATCTATTTATTTTCTTCTAAAGACCCCAATCAAGCTGTCAGTGGAACTTTTGCTTATGCGATGAGCTGTGGTTGTGCCGTCATTTCTACTCCAATACCACACGCTGTTGAATCTCTTGTAAATGGTAACGGAATATTATTGAATGGATTTGATAAATCAAAAGAATTCGAAAAAGCAATTTTGCATCTTATCGAAAATAAAGAGGAACGGATTGCCATGGGCAAAAATGCATTTACATTGGCGCATTCCACAACATGGGAGAATATTGCTATTCAATACCGGCTATTATTTGACCAATTGACGAATCGAGAAGAAGATTTAAAGTTTAATTTTCCGCCAATAAAACTAGACCATATTGAGAAACTCACCACTGCTTTTGGAATACTTCAATTTTCAAAATTCAGCCAGCCCGATCCGGAATCTGGCTATACATTAGATGATAATGCCAGAGCGTTAATCAATATGGTACTGTATAACAACGCTTTCCAAAACAATAAAACTTTAGAATTAGCAAGTATCTATTTAAGTTTTATAGAAGGTATTCAACAAAATAATGGCTGGTTTAATAATTACAAAGACTTTGATCTTCAATTAACGAAACAAAATGAAGCAGTAAATCTTGAAGATGCAAACGGGAGAGCTTTATGGAGCTTGGGAACCGTAATTGCACATAGAGAATCGGTACCTGTAGAGATGATTTTACGGGCAGAAAAATGTTGGAATAAAGCAATCCAAAGAATTGACGACATTAAATCCCCAAGAGCCATTGCCTATGCTTTGAAAGGTTTGTACCTCTATTATACAGCTTACAAAGAAGAAGCTATAAGGCAGAATATAGAAAAATTTGCTGATGAACTGTTGCGTCATTATCAAATCAATTCAGCAGAAAACTGGTGTTGGTATGAAGATTATATGACTTATGCCAATAATGTATTGCCCGAAGCTATGATGTACAGTTATTTAGTTACAAAAAATTCTAAATATAAAAAAATTGCGCTTATCACATTTGATTTTCTCCTTTCTCATTATTTTATGAAAGGACAGTTAAAAGTAATTTCAAATAGAGGTTGGTTCAAGAAAGAAAATGAAAGAGTTTTCTATGGAGAACAACCTATCGAAGTAGCCACCACAATTATTGCATTGGATTTATTTTATGATGTAACCAAAAATAAAAAATACAAAGACCAATTAAAACTCGCTTTTATCTGGTTTTTAGGCAACAATCATCTCAAACAAATCATGTATAATTCTGAAAATGGTGCTTCCTATGATGGCTTAGAGGATAAACACATCAACATCAATCAAGGTGCGGAATCTACCTTATGCTATTTCAAAGCGAGATTAATTATGGAAAAATATTCCTAGAATTAACAAATTTTATTCTTGGGTTTCTATTTGGAAAACAACAATTACCAATGACTTAATTCTATAAACAACAGCATATTAATTGGGGCGTGCCCCTTCGTAAAAACTTTCGGGTCGTGCTGTACGTTCCCGCTTTTTTCTAGAGGCAAAAAAGCCTCTAGAAAAAGAGCTCCACTACCATCACTCACGCAAAAAGTGCTAAATTATAAATTAAGCCTTCTAAATAAACAAATTCTGAACACATCTTTTTGTCTATTTATAAGTACTTTTTAAATACTTTTCAATGCTTCAATAAGCAAATTAATATCCTCTTTGGTGTTATAATGACTTAAGGAAATACGTAAACTTGGTTTTTTCAAATCTTCATTAGAAAGCATTTCCGCTAATACGTGCGAGGGTTTTATGCTTCCGCTTTGACAGGCGCTTCCGCGAGAAACTGCAATTCCTTTCATATCTAAATGGAATAATATCATCGCCGTTTTATCTTCTGAAAAAGGCAATAAAACATTCAATATATTATAAAATCCATCAACGCTTCCGTTTATTACAAAAGTTGGAAATTCAATTTCGAGTTGGGTAATCAAATAGTTTTTCAATTCCGAAATCTGATTCCTTTCTGTTTCTAAATTAGCATAAGAAAGCTCCAGCGCTTTTGCCATCCCGGCAATTTGGTGTAAAGCTTCCGTTCCTGCCCGCAATCCTTTTTCTTGTTCGCCACCAAAAAATAAAGGTTGCAAACCGGAGTTTTTTCGAATAAAAGCAAACCCAACCCCTTTGGGACCGTGAAATTTATGAGCGCTTGCTACAATAAAATTTATAGGCATATCTTGCAAATCAATTGCCGTTTTTCCAACGGACTGCACAGTATCCGAATGAAACAAGACATTGTGTTCTTGGCAAATAAGTCCTACTTTATCCAAATCTAAAATGGTTCCAGTTTCATTATTCACATGCATCAGGCTTACCAACGTTTTCTTTTCCTGAGAAAGCAGTTCTACTAAATCAGTGATGTCAATTTCGCCATTTGGCTTGACAGCCACATAATCAACCTGAATTCCGTATTCGCTTTGCAAAACTAAAATCGAATATAAAACGGCGTGATGCTCGATTTTACTGGTAATGATTCGCTCCACTTTTAGGTCTTTAACAGCAGATCGAAGAATCCAATTATTAGCCTCGGTACCACAGGAAGTGAAGATTATTTCTTGCGCGGTACCATTCAATTGTTTTGCAATTGACTTTCTGGAAAGCTCTAAAATACTTTTGGCATTACGGCCAAAACTATGGGTTGAGGATGGATTTCCATAATCTTCGGCCATAACTTTAGTCATTTCTTGAATAACTTCTGGACGAATTGCTGTTGTAGAAGCGTTATCGAGATATACTTTTTTCATTTTTTAGGATTATAAAATTATTTTGAAGCTTCCATTTCTGATGGTACCGCTTTTAATTTTCTGGAAAAGATCAGTTTCTCATTAAAAACAACTATTGAAACTAAAATCAGAAAATAGGAAAACAATTGAAGGTTAGTTACCTGCTCATTATAATAGAATATGGCCAATAAAAAACCGATAATGGGATTAATATAAATCATAATTCCTACCGCTGAGGAGCTTATTCCTTTTAGTGCATACAAATTTAAAAATAGAGGAATAATCGTAAAAAAGATTACGATGACTAACAAACAACTATAAAACAATGGTTCTGTAGGCAAAGCACCACTATAATTTGGATAAAAGGGCAAGAGAATTAGGGCAGTAAAAACCAACTGAATAGTCAAAACAAGAAATTTATCCAATCCACTATTCTTTCGTTGACTCACTAAATACATCGCATAAGTCGCTGCAGTGATAAGACTATATAAAATGTCCTCAAAATGATTGAATGATAATAAAATACAACTAAAAGCACTAATCATGACTGCAATCCACTGCCACTTATTCAGTTTTTCTTTTAAAATTAAAAAAGCCAATATCGTGGTTAAAATGGGACATATTAAATAGGCCAACGATGCTGCTTTTACACTTATATGATTCATTACATAAATAAAAACAAACCAGTTTGAAGATAAAAATATCCCGCCTCCAAGCGTCAAAACACTAACACTCCTTTTTTGTTTTGCATCCATATTTTTGAACTGATTCCAATTCTTTTTTAAAACTTTTCTTCGAAAGGAAAGATTAATCAACAGCATGGTAACAACGCTAAAAAAAACTCGGTAAAATAAAATATCCAAAGACGGGTAATTACGCAACGGTTTTAATGCTAAACTAAAAAAACCCCATACAAAAAAGGCGGAAAAAGCGGCTAAATAATATTTGTTAAGTCTCATATATGCTATAAATTGAAGCAAAGGTAATGATTTCTATTCGCATTGAATTGTTGTAATCCTCCATTTTAATAAAGCTTCAACAGCCTTTATTGGAATTTAAAAGCCTAATATCCTGTTAAATTCTATGTTTTTGAATAGGAATGTAATTGGAACAAATTAAAAATTCTATTTTTGTTTCAAATAGTATAAAAATGAAAAGAGTTGTAAGTTTATTAGCCATAGTACTGTTATTAAATGGTTGTGATGACGGTAATTTAACCCAAGAAGACATTAATTTTGAAGACATTGCTACACAGAGCTGCAGTATCAATAATATTATCTATAAACTGAAAGATAAGGAATCATTACTACTGGAAATCCCTAAAACAATCTTTACAAATGAACCCAATATAGTGGGCCAACCGACTATATTAAACATTAGTAGTGCCAATAGAGTTGTTTATCGTTTTTATAACGGAACAGTATCATCAGCTAACATTTGTGAAACTATTCCGCCCGTAACGCCTATTGTAACGGATCAATGGACTGCTACTGCTGGTAAAATACAAATATTTACTACCGCTGTTAAAACTATAAATACTACTGATAACAGTACCCGCATTACAGGCTACAATCACAATATCGTTTTCAAAAATGTCACTTTTGCAAAAAGTAGCGGTACTCAGGTTTATGAAACATTCCCTTTTGGAGACTATGTTACTACAGCAACTGCATTGCCTTTTCAGTTTGATCAAACTGTAGAACAATGCAGCGCTTCGAAACAAATTTATAATTATACCAGTAGCGAAGCGCTGATATTAGACATCGATCCAGCTCTAATTACAAGTTCAGCCACGCCTCTAAACACTCCAAGAACTGGACTTATAGGTGCTACAGTTAACAAAATTACGTATCGATTATTTTCAGGTTTACTTACTTCAAGCTATTTCTGTACCACTACAATTCCTACAATTCCAGTTGTAAGTGAAGAGTGGATTGCGGCCTCAGGAGTTTCAAATGTGAGTGGAATTATTGAAGTAACAACAACTACTTTAGGTGCGGGATTTAAACATGTCATCGTGCTTAAAAATGTTACTATGAAGAAAGGAACTAACGATTTTAAGCTTGGAGACCGCTTCATTTATGGCGAACTTTTAACTACAAATTAAACGCAATTACAACCCTAAAATCAGGCTTGTTTATATACTCAAAAAGCGTCGATTCTCAAGATAATTTTCAATTGAAAATAGCTTAGAATTGACGCTTTTTTTGTGCTTTAAAAGATCTAAAACGGGTTATTTGGTGCTTTGTTTTATAAACACTTCCGTTGCTCCTTGACCATATTTTTGATAATTACCTTCTTGAAAAGCAATATTATCATAACGCCCTAATAAAAAATCCAGCTCTGCTTTTAGGATTCCTTCGCCCACACCATGAATAAAAACAATCTTTGGAATCCGATTGCGAATGGCAAATTCTATGTGTCGTTTTGCGGTATCGGTTTGCAAGGTTAAAATGTCATAATTGGACATACCACGTTTATTAGGAACTAATTTTTCGATGTGCAAATCAAACTCCGGAGCTGAAATCTCGTACTTATCTTTACGTTCTTTGACAAAACTTCGCGGTTTTGGAATTTCTTTCTCCTTCGAAATTTCATCTACATTAATTCTTCTAATAGAATCCATTAAATTACTGGAATCGTTTATCTTAAGCAACTCGTTGACAGAAAACGTCATCGTAAAGCCATCCTCTGTTTCGATTGTAACTTGGTCATCTTTGATTGACAACACTACTCCGTTCATGGCTTCATCAAGCACTGAAACTTTATCTCCTTTATTAAACATTTTCATCTTCTTTATCTTGATTTTTACTCGGTATCTTGGCACTCAATTGCATCATTCCAAACATAAAAATAGCAATTGCCACTACCATTACACATATGTTTTTATCTGTCTTTACTTGCTCGTATAAAGCTACAATGATTGCAATAATCATTATGGGAATTAAAAACTTTTTCATCTCTTAAGGTATCAGTTTCCAAAAGTAATGAATTTAAAATTGCATCAATTTATTATCTCAATCGTTTCTTATTTTTTCGTAAAATTGTAAAAACAAAAACCATTGGATTTAGAAAAATACATGTTCCCCTGTTTAAGCAAAATACTCTTTGGCGTGGAGTGTTTGGGCTGTGGTTTTCAGAGAGGTTTTTTGCTTCTTTTACAATGTAATTTTCTAGCAGCTTTTAAGATGTATCCCGCCATTTATACATCGTTATTATTTCTGGCAATTGTTGGTTTAAATTTTATTGACAAACGAAATAATTATCAAAAATACATTATTGGAATAGCAATCATCAATGGACTATTTATGATTTTTGGTTATTTTTACAAACACTATTAAGCGATGATTGTGTTTCTAAATTAGAGAGTCGCAAAT
Organism: Flavobacterium algoriphilum; assembly: GCF_048158655.1. Classification (NCBI taxonomy): domain Bacteria; kingdom Pseudomonadati; phylum Bacteroidota; class Flavobacteriia; order Flavobacteriales; family Flavobacteriaceae; genus Flavobacterium; species Flavobacterium algoriphilum. Next base: position 149,372 of record NZ_JBLNKY010000005.1, on the reverse strand, counting down.
CAAAAAATCGGTTTTGAATTCTAAAAATAAGCAACCAATAAAGTAAACCATTTAAATTCTCACTAAGTCATAAAAATCGAGATATGACTACTCCGATTAATTTGGCTACAAATTATTTTGAAGTTATCTATTTCGTTTTTTGTTATATTTTATTATAATTTGCTCAAAAATGTTACCAATCAAAAAAAACATTCCATTCTCATCCAATCTACCAATTTCTTTACTTCATTATTGCAACTGTTTCTAAAAAACACCTTACTTTTATCCTTTTAAATTAATAATTCAAACCCAATAATCGTGACAAAAGATCTGATTATCAAAAATATTAGTGCTTTGAAGAGCCATTTTTCCATTAACTACGGAATCAAGACAAAAACAGAAGCCTTTACGGAGAAACTATTCTATACACTATTTGATGCCAATGCGCCTTTAAATGAAAGCATCGATGAGCTGGAAATACTATTCAAAGAAATTTCTTCAATTGCCTGTAAAAAACCGCATGCGATGTGCGACACTATTTGGGACAAATATCTAAAAACCTTGCCATCGGTTCTTGAAAAATTGAATCAGGACGCAGCATATATTTTAGAAAATGACCCGGCTTCAAACAGTATTGAAGAGGTTTATTTGGCTTACCCAGGATTTTACGCAATTGCCATTTATCGACTAAGCCATGAATTGTACTTATTAGATCTATTATTGTTCTCCAGATTGATGAGCGAATACGCGCATCGCATCACGGGTACAGACATTCACGCAGGTGCAACTATTGCGTCGCCTTTCTTTATTGATCATGCCACCGGAATTGTAATTGGAGAAACGACAGTGATTGAAAAACACGTGAAAATTTACCAAGGAGTTACTTTAGGAGCATTAAGTGTAAGCAAAGACATGAAAAATGCAAAAAGACATCCTACGGTGGAGAAAAATGTTTGTATTTATGCCAATGCAACTATTCTTGGCGGAGAAACCGTCATTGGTAAAAATAGCATTATTGGAGGAAATGCTTGGGTTACCAAATCTATTCCTGAAAAATCCATTGTTCTCAACACCACAACTACAGAAGTAAAAATAAAAGAAATAAATTAGCATGAAGCCACAAAAATTATTAGACTTGATTGGAAATACCCCTTTAGTGGAAACAGTTAATTTGATACAAAATAAAAACGTAACACTTTTATTAAAGCTTGAAGGAAACAATCCCGGAGGTAGCGTAAAAGACAGAGCAGCTTACAATATGATTAAATCCGCACTGGAAAGAGGGGATATCAAAAAAGGCGACAAACTCATTGAAGCGACCAGTGGAAATACTGGAATTGCTTTGGCGATGATTGCCCAACTATTCAATATCGAAATTGAATTGGTTCTACCGGAAGATTCTACCAAAGAACGCACCCAAACCATGCGTGCTTATGGCGCCACCGTAATCCTTACCCCTGCAGCAACCGGAATTATTGGTTCCAGAGATTATGCCGATAAAAAAGTAGCCGATGGCGGTTATATCATGTTAAATCAATTTGCAAATGATGACAACTGGAAAGCACATTATAAAACCACAGGTCCCGAAATATGGAATGATACCGATGGAACTGTAACCCATTTCATTTCTGCTATGGGAACTACGGGAACTATTATAGGAACTTCTACTTATTTGAAAGAGAAGAATCCTGCAATCCAAATCGTAGGTGCACAACCAAGTGATGGCTCTCAAATCCCGGGAATCAGAAAATGGCCTCAAGAGTATTTGCCTAAAATTTTCGATGCCTCAAAAGTGGATACGATTGTTGAAGTCACCGAACAAGAGGCGCGAGACATGACCAAACGTTTGGCTCTGGAAGAAGGTGTTTTTGCAGGAATGAGTAGCGGAGGTTCTGTAGCAGCAGCCCTAAAAATAGCGGATACTATAGAATCGGGTGTGATAGTCGCCATTATCTGTGACCGTGGTGATCGTTATTTATCCTCGGATTTATTTGATTAAAAAAATCACAAATCAGCCTTGCTTTTGTAGATCTTTTTGATATGATAAGCAAGGCTGTTCTTTTTGACTTTCTTTCTTTAACCATATAAGTAACAGAAGGCCATTCAAGTCTTAGTTTATATTTATTAGGCTCATGTCTACTTATATTTCTTATGTAGTTTAATTTTACCGTACTGTTTCACAACATTTCCAGTAGCCCTTTTTTATATTTTTATGAGTAATGAATTCCAGATCTGGTTACAAATGAAAAACACATCATTACTTTATTGCATTTTATTTTTAGCATTATTTATGGGAGGAAAAGCACAGGCTCAAGACTGGCCAAATTTAAATAAATACCAAAACGAAAATGTGAATCTAAAACCAGCAGCAGCAGGACAAGATAGGATTGTATTTATGGGCGATTCCATAACGGAATTTTGGGCAACGGTAAATTCGGAATATTTTACAGGAAAACCGTATATAAATCGAGGAATTAGCGGACAAACAACGCCTCAGATGTTGATTCGTTTCAGAGCCGATGTTATTGCTTTAAAACCTGCAGCAGTGGTGATTTTAGCCGGAATAAATGACATAGCAGGCAATACAGGTCCCGCGACATTGGACATGATTAAAAACAATATTTTTTCTATGATCGAATTGGCAAAAGCAAACCAGATTAAAGTAATCCTTTGTTCTATATTACCCGCTTTTGATTTTCCTTGGACACCCAATCAAAATCCTGCTGAAAAAATTATAGCCTTGAATGAACTCTTAAAAAATTACGCTGCCGCCAATGGCATTTTATATCTTGATTATTATTCGGCAATGGTAGACGGAAGAAAAGGACTGCTGGCCTCCTACTCTAATGATGGCGTACACCCCAATAAAGTAGGCTATCAAATCATGGCTCCTCTTGCTGAAGAAGCAATAACCAAAGTTTTATTAGAAAAATAATTATTACTTAAAAAAAATACAAAAATGAACTATCGCAGACTAGGTAAAACAGATTTTGAAATCTCCGAAATATCACTTGGCACATGGCAAGTAGGTGGAAAATGGGGTTCTCCTTTTAATGATAAAACTGCAGATGAGCTAATAAATACCGCCATAGATAACGGCGTGAATTTTATTGACACTGCCGATGTTTACGAAAATGGATTGAGCGAAACCGCCGTAGGCCGAGTGGTTCGTTCCCGTTCGGAACGCATTTATGTCGCTACCAAATGTGGCCGACACATCAATCCGCATGTCAATGAAGGTTATCAGCCAAAAGTGCTGCAAAAATTCGTAGAAGATAGCCTAAAAAGAACTGGACTCGAAACCTTGGATTTAGTTCAACTACATTGTCCTCCCACCGAAGTATTTTACCGTCCGGAAATCTTTGAAATGTTTGATCGTTTGAAAGAACAGGGAAAGATTTTAAATCTTGGCGTTAGTGTCGAAAAAGTGGAAGAAGGATTAAAAGCTATTGAATTTCCAAATGTATCAACGGTTCAGATTATTTTCAACCTTTTTCGTCAACGCCCATCAGAATTATTTTTCAAAGAAGCAGTAAAACGTGATGTCGGTATCATTGCAAGAGTACCGTTAGCGAGCGGATTGCTAACAGGGAAATTTAATGCTAAAACGACTTTTGACGCTCAAGATCACCGTAATTTTAATCGGAATGGAGCGGCTTTTGATAAAGGAGAAACATTCTCCGGAATTAATTATGAACTAGGCTTAAAAGCCGTAGAAGAATTGAAAGCATTATTTCCTGAAGCAACAAATCTGGCTCCTATTGCATTACAGTGGATTTTGAGTTTTGATGAAGTGAGTTGTATTATTCCTGGCGCATCAAACGAAAGTCATGTATTGTCCAATTTATCGGTTTATGATTTACCAAAATTAACCTATGAAAAAACTGTGGCTATGAATGAAATTTATGAACGTTATATCAAACCTGAAGTACATCAACTTTGGTAATTCATTCGATAGGATTTATAAAAAAGGCTCGATTTTATTGAACTGCCCCCAAAAAGTTAGACACTATTTGGACAGTTAATATTGTAAATGGAGCCTTTTCCGTGAATTTTTTTTTTAATACTATACTAACACTTCTAGAATTGCTGTATTCCATACTTTAGAAACAGGAACTGTTTTTCTGCGTTTCTAAATTAACATATCCATTATTCCTCTAATTTTTTTTTAATTTACCGGTAAATAATAAGCTAGATTCGAGAAAAAGGTAATCAATAATTAATTTGTTTAAAATAAATTACTCAGCCTACAATGGAAAATATATTGTATCTCAACATATTTTCTTGTTCGTTACCAAATCTTTAAAGAATTACAAGTACTGTTTTATTAATAATTAACATTAGATTTTAGAAAGGAGAATCACTATGTTTGTAGAAATGCTAAAAATTCATTGGCATATACAATCCTTTATAACGCTATCGGGACAATAATCTCAGAACGTGTAATATCAAATAATTTTAGGTGTTTATGAAACAAATTAAACTAAAAATAGCACCCTTACAAAAAACAGTATTATTACTAATTCTACTTTTAGGTGTAATATACCTCCTCTATACTTGGAAACAATTTAAAAATGATCAGGCTGATGAAGTATTGCAAATTGCAAGATCTATTGAAACAACGTTGCCAAAAGAGAATTTAAAAACACTTAAAGGAAAACCAAGCGATATTAATACCCCGGAGTATAAGGCTATAAAAAATACCTTGAAAGCAATAATTAGCGTCAATCCCAAAGCACGATTTGCATATATCTATCTAAGGAAAAACGGAAAAATATACTTTATTGCAGATTCCGAACCTACTGAATCAAAAGATTATTCGCCTCCCGGCCAGGAATATTCTGAAGCTGACTTAGTTTACAGCTTACCTTTTGACAATGGAAAAGAATTTGTTACAGGTTCACTAACCGATAGATGGGGAACATGGATAAGTGTACTTATTCCTATAAAAGATAAAGTTAGTGGAAAGACTATTGCCGTATTTGCAATGGATTTTAACGCAAAATCATGGGATACTATATTATTAATCAAAATAATACAATCCAGTGTACTAATCGTATTATTGTTATTGGCATTCCTTTTCTTATTTAAAATAAAAGCTAAGAATGATATGCTTAAGTCTGACAACACAAAACACAGACACACTGAAAATGAGTTAAGAGAAAGCGAGAAAAAGTACCGTACCATTTTCGAAAACATACAAGACGTATTCTATCAAACCGACCTCGCGGGGATTATTCTCGAAATAAGCCCATCAATTGAATATTTTTCTGAATTCACTAGGGATGAAATCATAGGCACCCCTGTAAATAATCTCTATTCTAACCCTGATGACAGGAATCTTCTGCTTGACGCAATAATGAAAAATGGAGAAGTCCTTGATTATGAATTAAAACTTAAGACAAAAACTGGTAAAATAAAGCATGCTTCAATTAACGCCCGTTTAATAGTAGATGAGAATGGTAATCCAGACCATATTAATGGAGCAATACGGGATATTACAGAGCGTATACTATCTAAAACTAAGCTCATCGAAAGCGAATACCGCCTGCGAACTATCATTGAAGCTGAACCTGAATGCATCAAGATAGTGGATGCAGAGGGTCGATTGTTATTGATGAACCCTGCTGGGTTAGCTATAATCGAGGCTGATTCAATGGAACAAGTAGCTGGGCAAGGGATTTTTAGTCTTATCACTCCAGAATACCGTAATGCTTTTATAAAAATGCATAAACGGGTAATAGCTGGCGAATCAATACAAATGGAATTCGAATTAGTGGGCCTTAAAGGTGGGCATAACTGGCTAGAGACTAGCGCCGTTCCTTTGCAATACCACGGTAAGGTGGTCTACCTCGCCCATACCCGCAAAATTACCGAGCGCAAACGGGCTGAAGAGATGTTAAAGAACAGTGAAATGTTTTTAAAAGAAACGCAAACAATTGCACGACTTGGCACATATACTATAAATACTAAAAATGATACTTGGACAAGTTCTGATATTTTAGATACAATTTTCGGAATCGATTCTTATTATGATAAAACGATACCAGGGTGGATTTCGATTGTACATCCGGAGTGGAAACAAATAATGCACGATTATTTTATAAATGTAGTGATCGGTAATGAATACAAATTTGATAAAGAATATAAAATTATAAGAAATAACGATAAAGAAGAACGATGGGTTCATGGATTGGGTGTAATGCTCTTTAATGAAGAAAATCAACCCATAAAAATGATTGGTACCATTCAAGATATTACCGAACGTAAGCGGAATGAAGAGGAACTTACAAGCGCCAAAGAAAAAGCCGAAGAAAGCGACCGTCTAAAATCGGCATTCCTTTCCAATATGAGCCATGAGATCCGCACTCCTATGAACGGCATTCTGGGCTTTGCTGAATTACTTAAAGAGCCTAGCTTAACTGGTGAAGAGCAGCAAGAGTACATAGGCATTATAGAGAGAAGTGGCACTAGGATGCTCAATATCATCAACGATATTATTGATATTTCTAAGGTGGAATCGGGATCAATGAAAATTTTAATTTCTGAAACGAATATCAACCAGCAAATTGAATACATCTATACCTTCTTTAAACCAGAGATTGATGCTAAAAACATGCAGTTTTCCTTTAAAAATTCATTACCATCAAAATTGACCCTGATTAAAACAGACCGAGAGAAAATCTATGCCATTCTTACCAATCTGGTTAAAAATGCTATAAAATTTACCCATAACGGCTCTATTGAATTTGGCTATGTCTTGAAGCCTTCTAAACCAAGGGCAGCGGGTATTTCAGGCTATCGTTTTGAGCCGTTCGAACTGGAATTTTATGTAAAAGATACAGGTTCAGGTATTCGGAAAGAACAATTGGAAATCGTTTTTGAAAGGTTTAGACAAGGTAGCGAATCGCTAACCCGAAATTATGAAGGAGCCGGATTGGGATTATCTATCTCAAAAGCTTTTGTGGAAATGTTAGGTGGAGAAATTTGGGTAGAAAGTGAAATTGGAAAAGGTTCCATATTCTATTTTACCATTCCATACAATTGCGAGCAAGAAGTAAAAGAGACAGTAAAAATTATTGATTTGGTTCATGCTGATGAAAAGCAAATTAAAAGCCTAAAAATATTAATTGTCGAAGACGACAAAATATCAGGAAAACTACTTACACAAACAATAAAGAAATTTAGTAAAGAAATTTTAAGGGCAAAAACTGGAATTGCAGCGGTTGAAATTTGTCATAATAACCCCGACATAGATTTGGTATTAATGGATATTCAAATGCCTTTAATGGACGGTTATGAAGCCACCAAAAAAATACGGAAATTTAATACAGCTGTTATTATCATTGCACAAACAGCTTATGCACAAACCGGTGATAAAGAAAAGGCAATAATAGCAGGATGCAATGATTATATTTCAAAACCTGTAAAGAAAGAGGAATTAATCGCAATAATGCATCAGTATTTCAAAAAAAAAGGAAATGAATAACTCTAATTATTTGACAGAAAAAGTGTGAATTAATTTCAAAAGAAAAAAAGTTGTAACATGAAAAGGCTCGATTTAATTGTAAATCGAGCCTTTTTACAAATTATTATTTTTTATACTAATGAAGCCGTAGCAGAAATTGCTGCATTCAATAGTTTCGAAATAGGACAATTTTTCTCTGCTTTTGTAACTAATTCTTGAAAAACAGCATCTGTAATTCCTTTTACTTTTGCATTTACAGTTAAGTGAGACGTTATAATGGTCCCTTCTACCAAATCAATATTGCATTTGGTTTCGATGCTTTCAATTTCAAAACCACCTTCAGTGATATAAGCAGAAAGCTGCATTGTAAAACAACCAGAGTGCGCTGCTGCAACGAGTTCTTCGGGATTAGTCCCTATGCCTTCTTCAAAACGGGCTTTGAAAGAATATTGTGTGTTTTCTAAAGTTTTACTTTGTGTTGTGAGTTTTCCAGCTCCCTCTTTAAGTGAACCATTCCAAACTGCAGTTGCATTTCTTTTCATAATTATAGTTTTTTAGTTTTCTCAAATTTAGTTCTTTTAAAAAATATATTTTGCGGAACTCCATATTTTTAACGAAATATTTAAAGTTCTATTGAAATCAATTTATATTATCAAAAATGAAGTGCCTATATTAATTCCATCACTTTTAGATGAAAGTTTCCAATTGTATTTTTCGACATTTTTTAGCCTTCCGTAAAAGAAATAATTGATTATGAATTTAAATCATTTATTGTAAAAAAAAAGAGCAAATTGGCCTTGGGAAGATTAATTTGCTCTCTTTTTTTTAAAAATTATCTCAATAGTAATTAGTCATTACTTTTACCTCTAACTAGAGCTACTATTATTATTATAAAAACTGCCACACCTACTACCAAAGCCCATGGTTCTACATACCATTCATTTCCACCATCTTTCACATTCAAATTTACATCCACTTTTTTATCTTGTGCCCATATAAGACTTTGAGAAAAGAAAAATGTGCCTATTACTAAAGACTTTTTTAGGCTTGCGCTGATGTTCAATAACTGTTTCATGTTGATCGTTTTTAAATTAGTTATAGATATTATATTAAAAATATATTAACGCTAATTTAATGAAATGTTGCGTAATTAAATAAAAATATTACATAATTAATATTAATTCAACATAAATTAGACTGTTTGCTTTTATTCAATAAATTTTAATTAATGTAGTTTACCAAACGACAACTTCCCTACCCTGATTATACTTAAAAACTTGTAATTTCTAGAACTTTAGAACACCTGTAAGTAAAGAGCGACTCCTCACCCCAACCTCTCTCCAATGAAGCGCAGAGCAAAAAGCTATTTTACGGGCATAGTGTTGTTGCTAACGGAATTGCAGGTTTGGAGCGGAAAACAGGAATTAGCTCAAATAAAAAACACTTGAAATTAAAAATATTTACTAATTTGAATTTATAAAACCATTCAAACGCTTATTTTTGCGCTATGGCAAAGAAAAATACAGACAAAGTTGTCTTTCATCAAATAAAAGTCCTTGATGCTGGTGCAAAAGGCGTTTCGGTAGCAAAAGCTCCGGATGGTAAAGTAGTTTTTATCCCGAATGTGGTTCCGGGTGATGTAGTTGATGTGCAGACTTTCAAGAAACGCAAGGCTTATTACGAAGGAAAAGCAGTTCATTTTCATGAATATTCTGAGCATCGTGTAGAACCTATTTGCGAGCATTTTGGTGTTTGTGGCGGTTGTAAATGGCAAAATATGAAATACAGCCAACAGTTGTACTACAAGCAAAATGAGGTAAAAAACCATTTGCAACGCATCGGAAAAATAGAACTTCCGGAATTTGAACCGATTCTTGGTTCAGAAAAGCAGTTTTTTTACAGAAACAAAATGGAATTTTCGTTTTCGAACAGCCGTTGGTTGACCCAAGAAGAAATTGACAGCACCGAAGATTTAGGAAACAGAAACGCCCTTGGTTTTCACATTCCTAAAATGTGGGATAAAATTCTCGACATCAACAAATGTCATTTACAGGAAGATCCATCCAATGCGATTAGAAACGAAGTGAGAGATTTTGCCAATGCACATGGTTTGACTTTCTTCAATCCGAGAGATCATGAAGGATTGCTAAGAACTTTGATGTTACGTACGGCTTCAACTGGTGAAATCATGGTTTTGATTCAGTTTTTTGAAAACGACAAAGCTAACAGAGAATTGCTTCTTGACCATATTTACGAGAAATTTCCGCAAATTACTTCGCTGCAATACGTGATAAACAATAAAGCCAACGATACTTTATACGACACTGACATTAAATTATACAAAGGAAGAGATTACATCTTGGAAGAGATGGAAGGCTTAAAATTTAGTATTAATGCGAAATCTTTTTACCAAACCAATTCTGACCAAGCTTATGAACTGTATAAAATAACACGTGATTTTGCCGGATTGACTGGAAATGAAATCGTTTATGATTTATATACCGGAACGGGCACGATTGCGCAGTTTGTTTCGAAAAAAGCAAAAAAAGTAATCGGTGTGGAAAGTGTTCCTGAAGCAATTAAAGATGCTAAATTAAATGCTGAACGCAATGAAATTACCAATTGCGAGTTCTTTGTAGGAGATATGAAAGTTGTTTTCAACGATAGTTTCATCGCTCAACACGGACATCCTGATGTAATTATCACCGATCCGCCAAGAGACGGGATGCACAAAGATGTAATTGAACAAATTATGAAAATTGCTCCTGAAAAAGTGGTTTATGTAAGTTGTAATTCGGCTACACAAGCGCGGGATTTGGCTTTGATGGACGAGAAATACAAAGTGACTCGGGTACGTCCTGTGGATATGTTTCCGCAAACGCATCACGTTGAAAATGTAGTACTTTTAGAAAAAAGATAATTGATTTTTATTGCTTCGCTAATTCGCAAAAACTCGGTGAAGATTAACGATTTTTGATTGCAGCTTTTAATAACTGCAATCAAAAATCTTCATTAAAAAAACATGAGAAAAATAATTTTATTGGTATTCGTTTTAGCGCTATCATTCTCCAGTTGTGAGAAAGATGATATATGCGATGCAAATACTCCTACAACGCCACGTTTAGTCATTGGCTTTTATGATTTCTTGAATCCTTCGGTTTTGAAAAATGTGACAAATCTAAAAGTAGTTAGTCCAGGAATGACTGATGGAATTATTTTTAATGCTAGTGCTACTGATGACTCTAAATACCTGACTAACGGAAGCACGATTTCAATTCCATTGAAAACAACCGACGATACAACAAGCTATAGTTTTATTTTAAATTCCGGAAATACAAATCCAGCATTGGTAAACCAAGACAATATAAGGTTTGATTATACCAGAGCTGACTTTTTTGTATCAAGAGCTTGTGGTTTTAAGACGCTGTTTACGTTAAACACTTCAAACCCTTACACACATACTGATGCAGCGGTTCCTGATACAAAATGGATTAAATACATCTCGGTTGAAAAAAGTAATATCGATAACGAAAATGACACACACATTAAAATATTTTTTTAGTTTTTGCCTCATGTTGTCTCTTTTTTTGGCGCAAGCACAAGACACCGACACCATCCAAATAAAAAAAATGGATGGAGTCGTTCCTGAAGCTCCAAAACCTGTAGTTAAAAAAAACTCATCCGAAATAAAGAACGATACCATTATAAAAACAGATCGTTATGGTTTTCGTGTAGGTGTTGATCTATACAAATTGACGCGTGCATTATATGATAAAAATTATAAAGGCTTAGAATTAGTTGGCGATTATCGTTTGACAAAAAGATATTTCTTGGCAGCTGAAGTTGGAAACGAAAATAAAACAACTGAAGACGACCGATTGAATACCACAGCAAAAGGGACTTACCTAAAAGCAGGTTTTGATTACAATGGCTATGAAAACTGGCTGGATATGGAAAATATTATTTCGATAGGAATGCGATTTGGTTTGAGCAGTTTTAGTCAACAATTGAACAGTTATAAAATCTATAATGCTAATCCTTATTTTGGCCAAGTACCGGCAATTACATCCGGAGCTAAATACAGTGGACTGACCGCTAGCTGGATTGAAGTCGTGGCAGGTGTAAAAGCTAAAGTTTTTGATAATGTGTTTGTAGGTTTCAGCCTTCGCTTGAACGCATTGGTTTCTAATAAAAAACCAGACAATTTTGACAATCTATATATTCCTGGTTTCAATAGAACCTATAATGGTACTTTCGGGGTAGGATTTAATTACTCAGTTACCTACTTCATCCCTTTTTACAAGAAAAAAATAGCTTCAATCGTTTCTAAAAAAGTAGAGAATAAATAATTCCGAATATAGAATAAAAAAATATCGCAAAGAAAACAACAGTTCTCTTTGCGATATTTTTTTGTTTTGAGTAATGAATAAACATATACTCTAAGACTTTTTAAAACTATCCAATAACCCGAAGTCCTTTAATGAAAATCCATTTCATAAATAATTTTTCCCCATCCTTCGTTTTCACCGCTTGAAATTTTGGTGATAAAAGCGTCCCAACTACAAAAGCAGTCAATGGAACCCAATATCCAGTTAAATTAGTAAATTGGTCCACTATAAATCGGAATGACGTAAATAAAATTGCAAAACAACCAAGTTGGAAAAGAAATGCGCGTACTTGTAATTTGGTCATAATAAATTATGAGTTTTAAGTTATGTTTTTAATAATCTGCTAACTGTTATCTGATATCTTAAATCTGCTCACTGTTATCTGATACTTGAGCCGAGTCTTCGCGAACATCCTGAAACTTAGTTCTCTTGCTACCTTCGTACATTTCGTATTTTACCAATCGTGCTTCTAAACCAGCATTGAAAAGTTTGATTTTTCTCGAAGGTTTTAGTCCAACATATTTCAAGGCTTCCAGATTAGCCGTAATAAACCAAGCATTTGTACCAGGGTAATTTTTCTTTAAGGTATCACCAATACTTTTGTAGAATTCTTCCATATGAATATCCAATCGCTCATCATAAGGCGGATTGAAAACCATGTGTAATTTCCCTTCTGATGTTTTTTCTGTATCAAAAAAGTTCTTTTCCTCGATAGAAATATACTCCTCAAGATTGGCATTTTTGATATTATCTTTGGCTTTTTGAACCGCACTTGGTGCTTTATCAAAACCTTTTATGGTGTAATGAAACTCACGAACGCGCTTCAATAAGCTGTCTGAAATACTATCAAACAAATCATTGTCCCAATCGTTCCATTTTTCGAAAGCAAATTCTTTACGATTGATATTTGCCGGAATATTACAGGCAATCATCGCCGCTTCTGCTAAAAATGTTCCCGAACCACACATTGGATCCAAGAAATCACCTTGACCATCCCAACCGGAAAGCAATAGAATTCCTGCAGCCAAAACCTCGTTTATAGGAGCAATATTGGTAGCGGTTCTATACCCACGTTGGTTTAATGAATTCCCGGAAGTATCGAGTGCAACAGAAACTTGGTCTTTATCAATATGAATATTGATTCTCAAATCAGGATGTACTTTATCAATACTTGGCCGTTGTCCCGTTCTTTCTCTGAACTGATCTACGATTGCATCTTTACATTTTTGAGAAACAAATTCCGAGTGATTAAAATATTCCGAATGTACCGTTGTGTCAATCACAAAAGTCTGATTGGCATTCAGTAATTTAGACCAGTTCATACTAGAAATACCTTTGTATAAAGCCTGTTCATTATTTGCCTTGAAAAAATAAATAGGTTTCAGGATTTTCAAAGCCGTACGTAAAGCTAAATTCGCTTTGTACATAAACCCTTTATCCCCTTTAAAACTCACCATTCTCACTCCCTGCTCCACGTTTTGTGCGCCAAGCATTTGCAATTCTTTTGCTAATATTTCTTCAAAACCAAAAAAGGTTTTGGCAATCATTTTATAATTATTTTCCATTGTAAAATCAAGTATTCGTTGCAAAAATACACTAAATTTGCATCAATCGAATTAATTGAAAAAGAATAAATGTCTGCAGCACAAAATCCACCAACTGAAAATCAACCGAAATCAACTGAAAACTGGTATACATCATGGTTTGACTCTCCGTATTATCACATCCTTTACAAAGAACGAAACTACAGAGAAGCTCAGGTTTTTATGGATAATCTTACACATTATCTAAATCTTCCTGAAAAAGCAAAAGTATTGGATTTAGCTTGTGGTAAAGGCCGTCATTCTATTTATTTGAACCAATTAGGATTTGATGTCCTTGGTGCTGATTTATCTGAAAACAGCATTGCCGAAGCTACTAAAAACACCAATGAAACGCTCCATTTCAAAGTTCATGACATGCGTGAACCTTTTGAAGAAAAATATGACGCCATTTTCAATTTATTTACCAGTTTTGGCTATTTCGAAAATGACGAAGACAATCTAACAACATTAAAAGCCATCAAAGAAAGCCTTTCTGAATATGGTTTTGCCGTGATTGATTTTATGAATGTAAACCACGTAACAGAAACATTAGTTCCCGAAGAATCAAAAACAGTTGAAGGAATCGATTTTAATATTAAACGTTATCTAAAAGATGGTCATATTTATAAAGAAATTGATTTTGAAGATAAAGGTCAAAAATTTCATTTTACCGAAAAAGTAAAAGCGCTTACGTTAAAAGATTTTGAGGAATTAATGGAAGAAGCCGGAATTTACTTATTGGATATTTTTGGAGATTATAAATTAAAAAAATTCCACAAAACGGATAGTGAACGACTAATCATGATTTTCAAATAGTTGTTAATTCGGTTAAACAGATTAATAAATAAACGGTTAAATAAATAATGAATTATCTTTTACCATTACTTTCCGTACTAATAGGGTATATTTTCGCTTTGGTTTTAAGACCAAAAAATAAAACCAACCTAAAATTACTATTGGCTTTTAGCGGTTCCTTTTTACTTTCCTTAACGGTAATGCACTTATTGCCCGAAGTATACGAAAGCGTTAATCCAAAAATTGGAATTTTCATCATGATGGGAATCTTATTTCAAATCATCTTGGAATTTTTCTCCAAAGGTGCTGAACACGGTCACGTTCACGGCCGCGAGACAATGAACCAAATCCCGTGGTTGTTATTCATCAGTCTTTGCATACATGCTTTTCTGGAAGGATTTCCCGTAAGCCACCACCATGATTTAGCGGTGGGAATTGCCATTCATCATTTGCCAATCGCGATTATTTTGACCACCTTTTTCATCAATGCAAGTCTGGATAAAAAAGCGATACTTTTTTTCATGGCAACCTTTTCAATTATGACACCGCTGGGAACATTTTTGTCTGATTATATGCCCATCTTAAACGTATATTATACAGAAATCACAGCCATTGTAATAGGAATATTATTTCATATTTCATCCACCATTATTTTTGAGACTAGCGAAGGACACAAGTTCAATATCGCCAAAGTTTCAATGATCATTTTTGGAATTGCCTTGGCGTATTTTATATAATTTTACAATTTGGGCGTGACCACAAGGGTCGGGCTATTCGCTGCAATCCCTCACGCAGAAAAATAAATGTACGGATAACTCGCAAGTTGTCCCTTCAAAAAAAAACAAATATGACTTTTACTAAAACCACCGAACAATCCTCAAAATACGAACATTTAGAAAAAATGTCGGTTCAAAAATTGTTATCTAATATCAATCAGGAAGACAAAACCATACCGCTTGCCGTAGAAAAAGCCTTGACGCAAATAGAAAATTTAGTGACAGAAATCGTTAGCAAAATGAAATTGGGCGGACGATTATTCTATATTGGCGCAGGAACTTCTGGCCGATTGGGAATTCTTGATGCCTCGGAATGTCCACCAACATTTGGCGTTCCTTTCGATTTAGTAATCGGGATTATTGCCGGTGGCGACACCGCAATCCGCAGAGCCGTAGAAAATGCCGAAGACAACGCTATTCAAGCCTGGATTGATTTGAAAGCTTTCAATGTAAATATAAATGATGTAGTTGTGGGAATAGCCGCTTCTGGAACAACGCCTTATGTTATTGGCGGATTGCAAGCCTGTAACGAAAATAAAATTACCACAGGAAGTATTTCTTGCAATGCAGGAAGCCCGCTTTCACTAACCGCAAAATTCCCTATCGAAGTGGTTGTCGGACCAGAATTTGTAACTGGAAGTTCCCGTATGAAAGCAGGAACAGCCCAAAAACTGGTGCTGAATATGATTACCACGACCACCATGATTCAACTGGGAAAAGTGAAAGGAAACAAAATGGTTGATATGCAATTGAGCAATAGCAAACTGGTAGATCGCGGCGTAAAAATGATTATGGGAGAAATCCCTGTTTCTTATGAAGCTGCAGCAGCATTATTGAAAAAATACGGAAGTGTTCGGAAAGCGGTTGATAAGTATAACGGTCAATAAACAGTCGCAGTTTTCAGTCGCAGCGTCATTTCGAGGAACAAAGTAATCACACTTCGTTTTTAGCATAATTTATAACTCCAAATTCATAACTTAAAATGGCAACTAACAAAGAACTATTATCCAAAGGAATTAAATATTTAGCAGGCGCTTTACCGTTGCTATTTATAGGCCCGTCCGTGATTTATAATGCGTTTATGAACCAACAAAATGTGTGGCATTATTTGGTTTTAGCAATAGGAATTATTGCTTGTCTTATTGCTATGTTTCTGATGTATTTGGGATTAAAAACAATTATGAAAAGCTTATTTAACGACTAATTTGTATCTTTACTAAAAATTTTAATCATGGATATTCAAGCTGAAATAAATTGGATTCATCAAGAGATAGATAAAGTAAAAGATCCTTCTTTTGTTGAAAAACTCAAACATCTTTTACAATCACTCCATTCGACAGCCGATGAAACTAGTATTGATTATATACTGATATTGACAATGCATTAGAAAGCATCAAAAACGGCAATTTTCATTCTGATGAAGAAGCAAGATCAATCTCAAAAAAATGGGGAAGAAAATAATCTGGTCAAATAATGCTTTAGCCCAATTAGAAGGTATTCATTTTTATATTTTTTTTGAAAGCAAATCAATCCAAATTGCTGACAAGGTAATCGAAGCTATCTTTGACAGTACCGAAATTCTTAAAACCCAACCGGAAATTTTCAAGCTCGACAAACAAAAGACCAATAATGATGGCACTTTTCGTGTTTGTCCAATTTTATGATTATAGCATATCCTATCAAATTACTAAAACTACAATTCTAATTCTCCGTGTGAGACATAACGCCCGAAAATCGAAAATACTCCCATGGAAAACCTAATTCACGTTCAAAAAACATTTGAAAAAATCGTTTACACTGATAAGAAAGTAAACAACCGAGAATTTGAAGATTGCGTTTTTAAAAACTGTGATTTATCAAATAGTGATTTTTCCTATAGTAGCTTCATGGATTGTGAATTCATCGATTGTAATCTGGCTATGACCAAATTATCAGGGACAAGTTTAAAAGGAATACAATTTAAAAACTGCAAATTACTGGGTATTCAATTTGAGGAATGCGACGATTTCCTGTTTAATGTCCATTTTCAAGAATGCGTCTTAGATTATTCTTCGTTTGCGAATAAAAAGATGCCAAAGACAAAATTCAATTCTTGTTCGTTAAGAGAGGTTAGCTTCATTGGAACCAATCTTACGAATTCCTTTTTTGAAAACAGCAATTTGGAGGGTACTATTTTTAACAATACCCAATTAGCAGGAGCTGATTTTTCAAAAGCAACTAATTTTAAAATTGATCCCGAATTCAATCCCATGAAAAAAGCCAAATTTTCCACTCAGGGAATTATTGGGCTTTTAGATAAATATGATATTAAAATCGAATAACTAGCCCTGATTGAAGTGGAAATCCTTTTTTGAGGTTTTTACCGAAAAAAAGATTGAAACGTAAAGCAGGAAACAGCTCCAAAAAATATGAAAAAAATAATCCTCCTCCTCCCATCACTATTGCTGATGTCTTGCTACAATGTGGAACGCAATTGTGCAGCCTTTAAAACTGGGAAATTCAAATTTGAACACGAAGTCAACGGCGTAAAAAAAACAACGGTTTTTGAGCGAAATGACAGCCTGGAAATTGAAACGTTTGAAGGAAAGACGGATACCGCTTCGATTCGTTGGGTAAATGATTGTGAGTATATTTTACAGAAATTACATCCCAAGAATATGGCAGAAGAAAAGGCTATTGACATGAAAATTTTGACAACATCGAAAAATTCTTATACCTTTGAATTTGGAATGGTTGGCGTTGACACTAAACAAAAAGGTACTGTCACCAAAATTTCTGATTAACAATTTCACCTTAAAAACTTACAAATCATAACTAAATAAAATGGAAGTATTTTTAAATGCCGATGCTTGGATTGCCCTATTAACATTGACCTTTTTGGAAATTGTATTAGGGATTGACAACATTATTTTCATCTCGATTGCCACTGGGAAATTGCCCGCTGAACAGCGTAAAAAAGCTACTAAAGTGGGAATGTTTCTTGCTATGTTCATGAGAATTGCGCTTTTGTTTGGAATTAATTTATTAATTCAAATGAAAAAACCATGGTTTCATATCGATTTAAGTTGGTTTTCAGCAGGAATTACGGGTCAAAGCATAATTCTATTATTAGGAGGATTGTTCTTGATTTATAAAAGTACAAATGAGATTCGGGAGAAAGTAGATGAAAAGGGACATGAAGAAAAAGAATTAGGCAATGCGGCTACAAAATCATTTCAAAATGTGCTTTTACAAATCATTATGATTGATTTAGTATTCTCTTTTGATAGTATTCTTACCGCGGTAGGTATGACAAATGGGGTTGAAGGCGCTATTTATATCATGATTACTGCTGTGGTTATTTCAGTATTAATTATGATGCAATTTGCTGTTCCTGTTGGGAATTTTGTCAATAGGCATCCTTCTATTCAAATTCTGGGATTATCCTTTTTGATTTTAATTGGAATGATGTTACTTACTGAAAGTGCGCATTTATCTAATGCTTTAATCTTTGGAAACCACGTTACACCGGTACCAAAAGGGTATTTATATTTTGCGATAACTTTCTCTTTGTTAGTTGAAGTATTGAATATGAAAATGAAGAAGAATAAGTAAACAGAAATATATTTTTATGCAAAAGCTCCCGTAATGGAGCTTTTTTTTTGCTAAAAAACATACTGTCGCTTTACATAGCAGAATAAAAGAGATTCAAATTTGATCTTTTCTTTTTATAAATTAACTTCGGTGCTACAAATAAGCGTCATGAAAAATACTATCTCCCACAGAGTTGCAGACTTTTTAAAAAACTTCCCTCCTTTTAGCTTTTTACATCAAAAAGATATCGAAACTCTTTCTGAACAAATATCCATTATTTATAAAGAAAAAGACAGTGTGGTATTTACCGAAAACGAAGAAACACACAACTGTTTTTATGTAGTTCATAAAGGAGCTGTAACACTCCGAAATAGGAAAGAAAACGACATTTTGGACATGTGTGATGAAGGAGATATTTTTGGCTTAAGGCCACTTATTGCCAATGAGAATTACCAGATGGAAGCCCGAACCTATGAAGAAAGTATCCTTTATGCCGTTCCCATAAGCGTCTTCAAACCTTATGCACTAGAAAACAGAGCCGTAGGTAATTTTTTAATAGAAAGTTTTGCCTCTAATACACGCAACCCGTATTCCAAAAGTCATAGCGGCAAGCTATATGGTGAAACAATAGGGAGTGAAGCTTTGGATATTGATAAAAATCTATTGGATATACAGCCTGTAAAATATTCAAAAAAACTGATAACTTGTTTTTCTACAACTACAGCAAAAGAGATTGCTGAAACCATGACTAAAAAAAATGTGGGTGCCATTCTTGTTATAGAGGATAAGCTTCCCATTGGTATCATCACAGATAAGGATTTAAGGAACAAAATTGTGACAGGAGAATTCCCAATCACAACAACTGCCAACCTGATAATGACAACTCCTGTTATTACTTATCCCAAGAAAATGACCGTTACTCAGGCTCAAATGGCAATGATGAAAAGCAACATCAGCCATTTATGTCTTACAAAAGATGGCACGGCAAATTCAAAGGCTGTTGGAATTCTATCCAAACACGATGTGATGGTAGAACTTGGCAATAATCCAGCAGTATTGATAAAAGCGGTAAAAAGAGCTAAAAAAGCCAAACAGATAAAGCCGATACGAGCCAGCATAATGCAATTATTACAAGGATATTTAGACCAAAATATCCCTATGACACTGACTTCTAAAATAATTACCGAATTAAATGATGTTTGTATTAAGCAAATAATAGAAATAGCGTTAAAAAAAATGAAAACGCCTCCACCGGTAAAATTTGCATGGTTGGCATTAGGAAGTCAAGGGAGAAGTGAACAGTTGCTTCATACTGATCAGGATAACGCCCTAGTTTATGAGGATGTTCCAGAAGAATTAAAAGAAGAAACTAAGAACTATTTTTTAGAATTGGCTACTCATGTCAATAAAGGGCTTTTTGATATTGGCTATGATTATTGTCCGGCAGAAATGATGGCTTCCAATCCAAAATGGTGCTTGAGCCATAGTGAATGGGAAAGTCTAGTGTACCATTGGATTACCAATCCTGGGAAAAATGAAGTCTTATTGTCTTTTATATTTTTTGATTACAGCCTTTCTTATGGCGATAGAGAACTCGTAAATAATTTGTCTGATTTTATTTTTGAAAATATAAAAGCCAATCCTGTATTTTATATTCATTTAGTCAGTGGAGCGTTGCAAAGCCCCTCTCCTACTGGATTCTTCAGACAACTTCTTGTAGAGCAGGATGGTGACCACAAAGACTTTTTTGACATAAAAAGACGCGCTTTAATGCCACTGACCGATGCAGCAAGAGTATTGATTTTGTCGCATTCAGTGAAATCTATTAGCAATACTCCGGAACGTTTTGAAAAATTAGCCGAATTAGAGCCTCATAACAGCGAATTGTATTTAGCCTGTTCCTATTCATACAAAGCGTTATTAAAATTCAGAACCAAACAAGGGCTTTTGCATCATGATTCCGGTCAGTTTATTGCCTTGGAAACGCTATCCAAATTAGAAAAAATAAAGCTCAAGAGAACTTTTAAAACTATAAAGGAACTTCAAGAAATCATTACCATCCGATTTAATGCTTCAAACATATTATAATGATGAATTTCTTTAAAAAAGGTAAAGCTGCATTATTTAAACTTTGGAAGAAATCCGAAAAATCATCCGAAGAGGAACAGTCAAACGACATTAATACTACGCGTTTTGTTGTATTGGATACTGAGACTACCGGATTTGATTATACAAATGACCGAATACTTTGTATTGGGGCCATCGTCCTGCAAAACAATACGATTCCCCTACATCATAGTTTTGAAGTTTTTATTCAACAAGAACATTATGATCAGGCAACTGCAAAAATTCATGGAATTCTGAAAGAATATGTTCTAGATCGCCCCACTGAATTAGAAGCCTTACAACATTTTTTGGCCTTTTTAGGTGACTCCATTATAATTGCCCATCATACTATATTCGATATAACCATGATTAATAAGGCACTGGAGAGAAACGGATTGCCGAAATTAACAAATAAGACTTTAGACACTGCTGTGCTGTATAAAAAAACGCTGTTGGTTTCTCATTTATTGGAACGCAAGGACAATTATAGTCTGGACGAGCTTGCCGATAAATTTGATATCTCTAAAAAGGATAGACATACGGCAATGGGTGATGCCTATATTACCGCAATTGCCTTTTTGAAAATTCTAAACAAATTGAGATCTAAAAAAGAGCTTACCTTAAAACAGTTGTTCAAATAAAACAAAAAAAATGATAAAAACTCATAAAAAAAGCTCCTTCTGGAGCTTTTTTTATTCTAAAGATAAAGTTATTTGGCCATCATCGTCAAGTTGAATAGCTGCATCATCAGCGTCCGTTTCTCCTTTCACGTCTAATTCTTCGGGAATGATTTCCTCAGGAGCTTCGTAAGGCAAAGATTCCAATAGGTTTACTTGTTTCAACTTATCGGTTGTCAATTGGTTTCCTAAAGCTTTAAACCCTTTTAAAGCGATAAAGGATTCAATATCCACCGTCATATTTTCCTTTTGAACTCCTTTTACTTTTGCAAAAACTAGTTCGGCCACAGGACGATAATCCGTAGCTACAATTTCAAGATGTGAATTAGCATGTTCCGTGATAAAACTTTCCTCTTTGTTCTCTGTTTCCACCAAGAAACGTTTGATATAATACCGTTCCTTTTCTCCATCATAATAAATAGCTGAGATTGGTTTTTTAGGAACCCATTTTTCCAAAACTACCATATCTTCATCAAAATGAGTCGATAATTCCGGCGTAATTACTTTTATTTTACCAGATTGTGAAATGATCAGAATCTTATCACTTGGTCTAAATTCTCCCAATAATTCTCCCCTTCCATCGACGTTTAGTCGTTGGACAGTATCGTCAAACCAAACTTTTCGTGGCAATAATGTCGAAATTCCTTTCTCTTTCAGTTCAATTTTTTTGATAGGATATTTAGTTACCAAATTCCCTTTGGAACTTCTTCCTTTTATTGCCAAATTAGCGAAATCAATATCGAATTTCAGTTTTTTGACACTTCCTACCTGACGCAGTATTATAGTAATCACCTCAGCCTCCCCATTGGGATTACAAGAAAAATATACTACTTGAGAACCTGTAGTTTCATTGGTTAAATCATAAGCCTTATCACGGGTTACTCCAGAAACATTGAAACGTTTGATATAAGATGGACCAGATTTTCCGTCCCGATAAATCATATTATAAATAGTACGCTTGTCGCTTTTGTCAAAAATAGCAATGTGAATAATATCTTTGCCTACAAAAGTTTTAGCATCCACTTTGGTAATCATCATTTTCCCGTCACGCAGAAAAACAATTACATCATCAATATCCGAACAATCGGTAACGTATTCGTCTTTTTTCAAGCTCGTACCTACAAATCCTTCTTCCTTATTTACATATAATTTGGTGTTTCTTAAAACTACTTTTGTAGCTTCAATATCATCAAAAATACGAAGCTCCGTTTGGCGTTCCCGTCCTTTTCCGTATTTCTCTTTTAACTTGGTAAAGTAAGCAATCGCAAAATCAATCAGGTTTTCTAAATTGTGTTTTACTTGTTCAATATCGCCTTCCAAAGATTCGATTTTATCCTGCGCTTTATTGCTGTCAAATTTAGAAATACGCATGATTCGGATATCCAGTAAACGCAGAATATCTTCTTCGGTAACCGCACGTTTTAAGTGTTTCGTATGTGGTTTCAAACCCTCATCCACCGATCTGATTACGCCTTCCCTAGTGGTTTCCTCTTCAATGTCGCGGTAGATTTTATTCTCTATAAAAATACGTTCCAAAGAAAGAAAATGCCATTGTTCCTCCAATTCACTCAACTGAATTTCGAGTTCGCTTTTCAATAGTTGAACAGTTCTGTTAGTTGAGATTTTCAACATCGCAGAAACCCCGATAAACAACGGTTTATTATCCTCAATCACACAGCCTAATGGTGCTACCGAAGTTTCGCAAGCCGTGAAAGCAAACAAGGCATCAATCGTTTTATCTGGTGAAACTCCTGGAAAAAGGTGAATTAATATCTCTACCTCAGCAGCGGTATTGTCCTCAATTTTCTTGATTTTGATTTTCCCTTTATCATTCGCTTTCAAAATACTGTCTATCAAAGTGGTCGTATTGGTCGAAAACGGAATTTGGGTAATCACCAAGGTATTCTTGTCTAGCTGTGCGATTTTGGCACGTACACGAACTCGTCCACCACGCAATCCATCATTATAATTAGACACATCGGCAATACCTTGTGTCAAGAAATCAGGATATAAGGTAAATGGTTTGCCTTTTAAAATTTTTATTGACGAATCAATTAGTTCATTAAAATTATGAGGTAAGACTTTCGTCGAAAGACCAACAGCGATTCCTTCCGCTCCAGAAGCCAATAATAATGGAAATTTTACAGGCAGATTATTGGGCTCGGCACGACGACCATCGTAAGAAACGCCCCAGTCTGTAATCTTTGGAGAATATAAAACTTCTAAAGCAAATTTAGACAAACGCGCTTCAATATATCGAGAAGCCGCAGCTCCATCTCCCGTTAGGATATTTCCCCAGTTTCCTTGACAATCAATCAACAATTCTTTCTGACCTATTTGTACCATTGCATCACCAATACTCTGATCCCCGTGTGGGTGATACTGCATGGTGTGCCCTACTACATTGGCCACTTTATTATAACGACCGTCATCTAACTCTTTCAAAGAATGCATGATACGACGTTGCACCGGTTTAAAACCATCTTCAATCGCAGGAACTGCACGCTCCAAAATTACATATGATGCATAATCCAAAAACCATTCCTTGTACATTCCTGTAACTTTAGTAATGGTATCATTTTCATCTTCTTCATTTTCGTAAAAGTGCTGTCCTTCAAAAGATTTTTTATCTACATCAATAATTTCATCTGAATCATTTTCTTCTTGATTTTCATCAGTAGAATGATCTTTCGGATTATTTTCTTCGTTTGCTGGAATTATGTTATCGTCTTCTTCGTCTTTCATTTATACTGAATGCTTAAATCTTACTTTAAAGTATTGTTTATCCTTAAAAAATTAATTTTAATTATTTTCTTTTTGCATTTCTAATTTAACCCGGAACTATTTCAAATTCTTTTCATAAAAAATTTTACCTGCTCGGTTGATATGGTCTTTTAAACTTTCAGAAGTTAATTGATTATAAATTGAAATGTCAAATAAATAAGGAGTATTCAAATCATCTATTTCAAAATTTATTTCTCCTAATAAACCATACTTTAATTCATTTCCAAAAAGTGTCAGGTCTATATCGGAACCAACTCTGTAATTCTCTTTGGCTCGGGAACCATAAATAATTACCTTCTCGATTTCAGAATGTTTTTCAAAAACCGAATTTATTTTATTGACTGTTTCCTGATTTAATCCAAACTTCATCATAAAAATGTTTTCATTCTTTCATTAAAATTAATAAAAGCTAAAAAATAAACCTCTTTTATTTTGTGAGCTATTTTGTCGACTGTTTCCTCATTATAAGTATGAACGCTTTCATTTCGGCTTTCAATCATATCCATCCAAATTTGCCCCTCCTCAAATAAGCCTTTATTAAAAGCTTCTCTTGTAGCGCTTCTTGATCCAACAATATTTTGAATTCCTTCAAATATCAAAAAATCTTTCATCACATTCCAAGCCAATTCATGTGTATATTCAAAACTTTGAATCAAACCCTGCTCTTCAAGTTCATTAAGTTCCCCTTTTTCAATAAATTTTGTTAATTGAGAAAGTGCTTTTCCAAAATTCTGAAACCTTTGCTTCCATCGAACATCTTGATTTTCCATATTACTCTATATCGTTTGAATTTTAAACTTTCTCAATCACATCCAACTCCACCTTCAAATTCTTGATGATAAACTCCTGTCGGTCTGGTGTATTTTTTCCCATATAGAAGGATAGTAATTGCTCAATGGAAGTATTTTTATCCATCATAATAGGGTCCAAACGAATGGTTTCTCCAATAAAATTTTTGAACTCATCTGGAGAAATTTCTCCCAATCCCTTAAATCGAGTGATTTCTGGTTTTGGTTTTAATTTTTCCATTGCCTCTTTTCGCTCTTCTTCCGAATAACAATATATCGTTTCTTTCTTGTTTCGGATTCTAAAAAGGGGTGTTTGTAAAATATATAAATGCCCTTCTTTTATTAATTCAGGAAAAAACTGCAAGAAAAAAGAAATTAACAACAACCGAATGTGCATTCCATCGACATCGGCATCCGTTGCAATTACAATATTGTTATACCGCAATTTTTCTAATCCGTCTTCAATATCAAGTGCTGCTTGCAACAAATTGAATTCTTCATTTTCATAAACAATTTTCTTGCTCATTCCGTAGGAATTCAAAGGCTTACCACGCAAACTAAAAACTGCTTGAGTGTTCACATCACGCGATTTTGTAATCGACCCGGAAGCGGAATCCCCCTCAGTGATAAAAAGCGTACTCTCTAGTCTTTTAGGATTCTTAATGTCGGTAAGATGGGCTCTACAATCCCTTAATTTTTTATTGTGAAGATTTGCTTTTTTGGCACGATCAGTAGCTAATTTTCGAATTCCTGATAATTCTTTTCGTTCTCTTTCGGCTTGAAGAATTTTGCGAAGCAAGGCATCAGCAGTTGCTGTATTTTTATGCAAATAATTATCTAACTTCGTTTTTACAAAATCATTTATAAAAGTACGCACTGATGGCATTCCTGGCTCTGAACCCATATCAGTCGATCCCAATTTAGTTTTGGTTTGCGACTCAAAAACGGGCTCCATAACTTTAATACTTACCGCACTTACAATAGATTTACGCACATCTGAGGCTTCGAAACTTTTATTATAAAACTCTCTAATGGTTTTTACAATAGCTTCCCGATAGGCTGCTAAATGCGTTCCTCCTTGTGTAGTATTTTGTCCATTTACGAAGGAATGGTATTCTTCGCTGTATTGTGTTTTACTGTGCGTCAAAGCAATCTCAATATCCTCTCCTTTTAGGTGAATAATTGGATATTCCAAATCATCGGCATGAATGGTTTCTTCCAATAAATCTTTCAGACCATTTTCAGAAAAATATTTTTCACCATTGAATAAAATAGTCAAACCATTGTTTAAATAGCAATAGTTTTTAAGCATTTTGATTACATATTCATATCTGAATTTGTAATTTTTAAAAATTGCTTCATCTGGAATGAAACTAACTTTAGTTCCTTTTCGTTTGGTTGTATCTATGATATCTTCTTCCAGAACTAGATTTCCTGCTGAAAATTCGGCTGCTTTCTGTTTTTCGTCCCGAACGGATTCTACACGGAAGTAATTAGACAAAGCATTGACAGCTTTTGTTCCTACTCCATTTAAACCAACGGATTTTTTAAATGCCAACGAATCGTATTTCCCACCCGTATTCATTTTGGAAACTACATCAATCACTTTTCCCAATGGAATTCCACGACCGTAATCTCTAACTGTAACGGTTTTGTCTTTAATAGTCACCTCAATTGTCTTACCCGCACCCATGACGAATTCATCGATACAGTTATCGAGGACTTCTTTTAGCAGAATGTAAATACCATCATCCGGAGAGGAACCATCGCCTAGTTTCCCAATGTACATTCCGGGACGCATGCGAATATGCTCTTTCCAGTCGAGCGACCGAATATTATCTTCGGTATATTGATTTTGATCGGACATTGTAAATTTTGTGGATTTTGTGCTAATGTAGTCTAATTCAATAAAATTTAAAACAGGAAACCATCAAAGTTATTAAGAATGATATTGATATTTTCAATTGAAAGATTAAAAATTTGAAAGATTGAAAAAAATTAGAAATTCTTAACAATATCTCTCAATTGGTTATCCAATTCGGGATTCGAAATTTCCTCGTTTATAACATCAAAATTAGCATCAAAACTGGGAAGAGAGAACGTTGCTTTTAAATTACCACCATAAAAAGGAAAAGCGTTTTTGGCTATTTCCAAAACGGATGCCCCTCCTCTGGCTCCAGGCGATGTTGCCATAAGTAACATTGGCTTTTCCTGAAAAACCTTAGCCGTTATTCTGGAACACCAGTCAAACACATTTTTGAAAGCCGCAGAATAATTCCCATTATTTTCTGCTAGTGAAACAACTAAAATATCAGCTGTAGCAATTTTAGCCAAAAATGCTTTTGCTATTTCATGCTGACCAATTATTTTTTCAATATCAACACTAAACAAAGGCATTTGAAAATCATTCAAATCCAACACCTCCACGTCGGCATTTTCGAAGAGATGGGCTGCATAAGTTGCTAATTTTTTATTGATGGAGTTTTTACTTGGACTTCCTGCGAAGGCTATGATTTTCATACTAATTTATTTTCACTAAAGTAATAAAATTTAAAAAATTTGTCAGACAGAAAAGATGATCTTAAAATAAATTACTTATAATATTTTTTCAATTTCATATTTATCTCTTTTGGATTAAATGGCTTTATAATATATTCATTTATCCCAAACTGCATGGCTTTCTCAAGATAACCGTAAGAAGAAGAGGCTGTCAATGCAATAATTGGAATCAATACATCAGTGTTCCTTATGATTGCTGTTGCTTCATAGCCATCCATAACTGGCATCGATAAATCCATTAAAATAACATCATACGCATTTGATTTATATTTTTCAACGGCAATAAGACCATTTTCGGCCATATCAACATCTACATTCCATTGCTTCAATATTTTTTCGGCAATTTTAATGTTTATCAAGTTATCCTCCACCAAAAGAACTCTTAATCCTTCTAGATTTTCTTCTTCGTAATCATGCCATACAACGCTATTTTTTAGCTCTAAATTTCTTGAAAAAATCGGCAATTCTAAAACAAAACTAAAGGTAGAACCAACTCCTATTTCACTTTGTAATTCGATATCTGAATTCAATAAACGAAGTAGCTTTTTTGTTATTGCCAAACCTAAACCTGTTCCTCCAAATTGTCTGGTGGTTTTTGTTTCTGCCTGTTCAAACTTTTGAAAAATTAAGTGAAATTTTTCAATATCAATTCCAATTCCGTTATCAATAATTTGAACTTTAAAAATAGAAATACTGTCTTTTTGTTGGATTTGGTCAATTTTAATCTGAATCAACCCATTTTTAGTGAATTTTATAGCGTTTGAAACTAAATTTGTGATGATTTGGCCTATTCTCAAAGGATCACTAATTAGGTTTGAAATAAAATCATCGCCAATAATTATTTCAATCCTATTTAGGTTTTCTGATGCTTTTATCTCCAAAGATTTTCCGATATGCGAAACTAATTCCTTAAAGTCAAATGGAATTTTTTCAACATCAATTTTTCCTGCTTCAATTTTATTAAAATCTAGAATATCATTTATGAGCAGAAATAAATTTTGGGCAGAATATTTTAAAACTTCTAGGTTTTCCTGGAAACTATTTAACGTATTTTCTTTTTCCATGATGTAAATCAAACCAATAATTGCATTTAGAGGAGTTCGAATTTCATGGCTCATGATAGAGAGAAAATCTGACTTGGCTTCATTAGCTTTTTCAGCATTAGATTTTGCTAAATACAATTGATCTTGAAACTCTTTCTTAGATTCTATTTCATCATGTAAAATTCGCAATAAATCAATTGGGCTCTCCTCGTTACCAAGTTTTATTTCATTATCGTTTAATTGCTTTATAGCTTGAATTAACTTGTCTTGTATGTTTTCTTTTTTATCTAATTCTGATTTTAATTTTTGATTTATTTCATAATATTCTAAATCGTTTAACCGTGAAGATTGCTCAAATAATTCGGCATCTTTTTCAAAATTAAGATACGATAGATTTATAACTTCAATAAAATTGTGGAAAACCTCATTATCCGCAATGAAATCTTCTGAAAAATGCTTTTTTATTTGCCTGTTTAGTTGTCTGTGTAGATTTTCTATTTTCATTATACTTCTTCATAAATGGTTGCGATTGTCATCGTTTGATTGTGCAGCTCACAAGCTACTTTTTTAAACGTTGGAGAGATTTCACCATAAGAGTAAAAACCACAAACTAGCGTGTTTTTACCAAAAACTTCTTTTACGACTTCAAGTTCTTCTTCAATTCTATTGCCAAGAACCACTTTTCGTCCGACACAACTTACTAATAATGCTAATTCCGTTTTAGTAGATTGTTCTGAAAATATTTGTAAAGCGGCATTGTAGGAAGCATCTATGAGTTTATCTAAATTTCCTTTCATCAATCTGACGAAAGACCCTTGTGGAATATTACCCGCAAAAGTCATTGATTTTTTTTCCTCATCTATCGACAAGATGGTCCTTACAATGGGTGAAGCATTTATATTTTCTTTCATAGAAAGTGGAAAATACAATGACGAAGCAGGCAATTCTTCGGCGTATTTTCCAAGATACTCTTTGTATAAATCCAATGCGAACCTATCTCCTATTTTGTATAATACATTCTTTTCTGAAAGTGTAACTTCTCTTTCTGGACCAAAATCACTCCAACCTCCTTTAGAACTAAAACCAAAACGAATTGCGTTTCCATAAAAACCAACAGCAACAATTTTACCTTGAGAGGCATCGTTGTTTAATCCTACAATTGTTTTTTCGAATTTATATTCATCTCCAGCCAATCCCCCAAAAATAGGGATTGTCTCTTTCGTTTGTCTTATCAATTCGTTTATGAGCTCAGTCCCATTAACAAAACTGCCTTCAGAAAGAATAAGTATTGATTTTAGGTCTTCATTAAAGAAGTCTTTTTTAATTATATTCCCTAATTCCTGAATATCCGAGTTATTCAGAATATCAATCTCAGAAACTTTTATAGTTGTTTTTTCAAAATCTATTGCTGTAGCTACAATATTGTTTTCAATTAAACTGGCATTCGAAATTTGCCCGGAAGTAGAACAAATAACAATATGTGCTTTAGGATATAAATCTTTTATCTTTTTATATGGCATTACTTTTTCTAAAAAAACCCTTTCACCAAAAGCCAGAACAAGATTTGCTTTTGTCGAGTCAAAACCGTTCGTAGAAAAAACAACTTCCGCATCTTTTTTAACATTAATGACAATTTGTTCCAGTTTCATAGGGTTAGAAGTTTAAGTTTTATTTCATAATAAATTAACGAAAATTTTCCTTATAAACAAAAAAACTATAAAAGTAATTTTATAGTTTTTTTGTTTGGCAATAAACCAATTATATATTAAATCAATTTAAACATTAAATCTAAAATGCATAACATCACCATCTTTAACAATATATTCTTTTCCTTCTACCTTGAATTTTCCAGCTTCTTTACATTTTGCTTCTGAGCCGTAATGAACGAAATCTTCATACGCAATAACTTCGGCGCGGATAAATCCTTTTTCAAAATCAGTATGGATAACTCCAGCAGCTTGAGGTGCAGTTGCTCCAATATTAATGGTCCAGGCACGAACTTCTTTAACTCCTGCTGTGAAATAGGTTTGTTGTTTCAATAATTTATAAGCCGCACGAATCAATACCGATGCTCCTGGCTCACTTAATCCCATGTCTTCTAAGAAAACCTGACGCTCTTCATAGCTTTCCAATTCTGTAATATCAGCCTCAGCGCCTACAGAAAGTACGATAACTTCGGCATCTTCGTCTTTAACCAATTCCCGAACCTGGTCTACATATTTATTTCCGCTAACTGCTGAGTTTTCATCTACATTACAAACATACAATACTGGCTTAGCTGTAATCAATTGAAAAGCTTCCATTAAAACCTCTTCGTCGTTGTTTTGAGGAACTACTATTCTAGCCGATTTTGCCTGAAGTAACGTTTCTCTAATTCTATCTAAAAGTGCTTTCTCTGTCTGTGCTTCTTTATTTCCTGTTTTAGCAGCACGATTTACTTTTTCTAAACGTTTTTCAACATTTTCCAAATCTTTCAACTGCAACTCAATATCAATGGTTTCTTTATCACGAATTGGATTTACATTTCCATCAACGTGAACTATATTATCGTTATCAAAACAACGTAAAACATGAATAATTGCATTACACTCTCTAATGTTTCCCAAAAACTGATTTCCCAAACCTTCACCTTTACTGGCTCCTTTTACCAATCCTGCAATATCTACGATATCTACAGTTGCCATTTGTACGCGTTCTGGTTTTACCAATTCTTCCAATTTTTCCATTCTGGAATCCGGAACATTTACAACACCTATATTTGGTTCAATAGTACAAAAAGGAAAGTTAGCACTTTGCGCTTTTGCATTTGATAAACAATTGAATAATGTTGATTTTCCAACATTCGGTAATCCTACAATTCCTGCTTTCATGTGTAGATAATATTTATATTTTAATGAAATATGGCAACGCCATTCCTCATGCTATTTTTGCTTACCGATAACAGTCTCCTGCTAAAAGTTTTATAATTCACTTTAAAAGTTTGCAAATATAAGATTTAATAAATGTTTGATAGCATAATCAATACATTTCTGTATTGGCATTCTATCTTTTTACCATTTTACTATTTTAACACTATTTATTGGTCTATTGATTTTTTATAAAATAACAAACTAAATACTAATATTTTGTTAAAAAAAAATTATATTGCGCTCGATTTAAAACCAAACAAAAACCAAAATCAATTATTTATGAAAAAGTTTACATTATTATTTTTTTTGCTAAACGTCACGTTTCTTTTTGCTCAAAAAGAAATCTCCGGGGTTGTAAAAGATAACACTGGTGCCGAATTACCAGGTGTTAACATTATCGAAAAAGGAACAAACAACGGTGTCTCAACCGATATTGATGGGGCTTACAAAATAAAAGTTAAAGAAGGGGCCACTTTAGTTTTTAGTTATGTAGGATTTAATAAAGTAGAAAAAGTAGCTACAAATTCTATAATGAATATAGTACTAGCTGAAGAAGGAGGACAAAACCTTGAAGAGGTGGTAGTGACAGGAACAAGAACTGCTCCTAGAAGTAACACTACAACTGCACTACCTATTGATGTAATAACGTCAAAAGACTTAGCATCTACAGGGCAAGCTTCTTTTGATAAAGCATTACAGTACAAAATTCCATCTTTTAATACGGTTCAAACTCCTGTTAATGACGCAACTTCATTACTTGACCCTTATGAAATTAGAAATTTAGGACCAAGTAGAACACTTATACTTATTAATGGTAAGCGTAAGAATATGAGTGCATTGCTTTACACTCAAACTTCTCCGGGACGAGGTGAAACAGGTGCTGACATATCAGCAATACCTCAAGATGCTATCGAAAGAGTAGAAATACTTCGTGACGGTGCATCTGCCCAATATGGATCTGATGCTATTGCTGGAGTAATGAACATTATCTTGAAAAAAAATACTAATGGTGGTTCTGCAACAGTTAGAACAGGTATTACTGGAAAAGGTGACGGAGAAATGATAGGGATCAGTATTAACAATGGTTCTACAGTAGGCGACAAAGGTTTTGTGAATTACACTGTAGATTTTTCTAAAGTTAAATTAGCCAACAGACCCGGTATTCTAAACGCACAAGATGAATCTGATTATTGGGGTGTTCCATTGGCTACAACACAAGCGTTTCTTGCTGTAAAACCTGATGGTGGAAATGTTAATGGTTCTCCAGAGACAGCAGCAGCTAAATTTGAAGTTAATGGAGGAAGTGATTTAAGTGAAAATTCAAAAATTTATTACAATGCTGCTTACGTTTATAAAAAAGTAAATTCATTTGCAAATTATAGAGCTCCATATTGGAGAGCAGCTGCCGATATGCCTTATCTTGCAAGCTTATATGGAAATGGTACAGCAGCTTCTTATTTAGGGTATGTTCCAACCTTTATAGGAGACTTGAATGACTACAATGCTACATTAGGTTACAAAAATGTGACAAATGGCTGGAATACTGATGCGAGTGTTACTATTGGTGGTAACAAACAAATTTATACTGTTACAAATTCTCAAAACAGATCTAAGGATTCTAATGGTAAATTTATTTATGCTGCTAATCCAAACATCTATACTGGACAAACTACATTCCGTCCAGGTGGAACATCATTCAATCATCTTGTTGGAAATATCGATGTTTCAAAAGTTTTATCTGATAAGATAAGCATTGGTTTTGGAACTGAATTTAGAACTGAAAATTTCGAAGTTATTAGTGGCGACAAACAATCTTATGATGGTCTTGGTGCTGACTCCTTTCAAGGGAATGATCCATCAAACTCGGGAAAATTCAATCGTTACAACTTAGGCGCTTATTTAGATATTGCTGTTGATTTCACCAAAGATTTCTTAGTAAATGGTACCGTTCGTCATGAAGATTATAGCGATTTTGGTGCTGCAAATGTTTGGAAGTTAAGTTCTAGATACAAATTTTTTGATGATAAATTCACATTAAGAGGTTCTATTTCTACAGGATTTAGGGCTCCTTCATTACACCAAATTTATACCGAAAAATCACAATCAACCTTTTCAGGAGGCGCAATTGCAGTAACGGGAATTATAAGCAATGTTTCGACAGCAGCGCGAACTCTTGGAGTTCCTAAACTTACTGCTGAAAAATCTGACAATATAACCTTAGGATTTGGAATCAAACCTATAAAAAATTTCAATTTTACTTTAGATTATTATAACATTAAGGTAAAAGACAGAATTGTATTAGGAAACCTAGTTAATGGTCAAGCATACTTTGTAAATGCAATTGATTCTAGAACTGCCGGACTTGACTTTGTTGCTGGATACAGAAACATCATGTTAGGTTCTGGAAAATTAGCCCTTAATTTATCTGGAAACTACACCCTTGTTAACGAAAGAGTGGGAGCTGTAAAAAATCCTGCAAGTGTAACAGCACTTCCTGGAAATCAAACTGTTTTTAATGCTACTCAAGATGCGTTAATGTTTACTTCCAGACCAAAATTCAAATATATTTTTGGAGGAGATTATGAAATTGGTAAATTTAATTTCTCGCTAAACAATACAGTTTTTGGACCAACAAAATTCAAAAATGCTGATTATTCTGATCCAGGATTATCTACTGAATTTTCAACAAAAATGGTTACTGATTTAGGTATTAATTTTAATGCCACAAAAAAATTATCATTGGCCTTAAACGTTAATAATATATTTAATGTAATCCCAAAATACAAAATAACATCTGATGGTTCTGCATCTGCAAATGCAATTGTAAATAATCCTGCATTACTTCATGCTCAGGATATGAATATAACTTTTGATGGTCGTTATAATACAATGACTTACGATGGCTTTCACTTTAGTCAATTAGGAACTATGTTTAATTTATCTTTGAACTATAAATTCTAATTCGATTATTGAATAATTTCAAAAGGGCTGTCTTTCGACAGCCCTTTTTTTATTTCGTTTATTTTACTATATTTAGTATTCCAATTAACAACTATCATGACAAATCTCTATGACGGAAAAATGGCTGCAATTTTTGATGCAATGTACCAAACCTTCATTGATTATGATGAAGAATATCAGTTTTACAATAGCATAATCCATGAAAATAATTGTAAAACTATTCTCGAAATAGGCAGTGGTACGGGTAATCTTGCTAAAAGATTTCAAGAAAATAATCAGGATTATATTGGTTTAGATTACAGCCAAAGTATGATTGCAATAGCCGAAGAAAGAAATAAAAATTGCACCTTTATTCATGGAGACATGAGACTGTTTGAATTAGAAAAACCCGTCGATTCGACACTAATTACAGGACGTTCTACTAGTTATTTAATAACAAATGACGACGTTAACAGTACTTTTGATTCTATTTATAAAAACCTCAATCAAGATGGAATTGTCATTTTTGACTTTATAGATGCTAATCGGTTTATTCCTTTTGCCAAAGAAAACCAAAATATAATTCACGAAGCAGCATATAAAGGTATCAAATATTACAGAAATAGCAATTGGAAAACGACTCTTTCAGATAATTTTATGCTGGAATGGACCGCGCAATATTATAGTTTTAAAGATGAGGAAAAAGAAATAATTGCAGACGATTTTTCTACAGTTCGTGTATTCACCTTAAATGAAATACAATTATTTTTATATTTAAATAATTTTGAAATCATTAAAATAATTGACCGAAAAACATATGCCTATGATACCTATGTAATTGTAGCGAGAAAAAAACAAAAAATAGATTCTTAGTAAATCACTTAGCCCTTTCAAGTAAATAATATAATTTTTTAATGAAATTCTATAACAAATTTACTTACAACTAATTGTAAGTTTGTTATATATAATTTTTAAAATAAATATCATGAAAACTATAATCTTAGGAATGACAGCCTTTCTACTGTCACTAACTGTTCAAGCACAAAATCAAAATGTAAAGTCAGAAGTTAAAACAACAGTTACAAAGGTTAAAGATTCTGAGGGAGAAAAACAATTAATCAAAACTCAGGAAGTTAAAGAAGTTCAAAATATAGAATTAAAAGATGCTAATTCTAATGTTTTGAATAAAGAAGTAAAAGAATCTCCCATTCAAGTGACTGCTACTACGGCAATAACCACAGATGGAATCACAAAAATAATTGATATTGACCGTTCTGCTTATTACAATTTAAATGGTAAGAAATACCAGTTTACAACCGATAATAGTGGCTATACGATGTATTTACCAAACAGTAAAAAAGCTGCAATTTTAAGACGAACATCAAACAACAATTATATTTACAAGTCCAAAAATAAAACTTCATACGGCTATTTTGATGCTAATGGAAATTTAGTTTTAGAATCTTATGATGATAAAACAGATAAAGTAACTACTGAAACGTATATCATTCTCAAAAAGTAATTCTAAAAAGCAAAAAAAATCCTGAGCGAATACTCAGGATTTTTTTTGTTTAAATGAAATCGTTTATTCATTATGCAAAAATGCTTGCCTGTTTAGTAATGTTTCCTCAGATTCAACATGATTGTCATCCGGAATACAACAGTCTACAGGACATACTGCAGCACATTGTGGCTCATCATGAAACCCTTTACATTCTGTACATTTTCCCGGTACAATATAGTAAATTTCGTCAGAAATTGGAGTTTGAGCTTCA
Organism: Flavobacterium algoriphilum; assembly: GCF_048158655.1. NCBI lineage: Bacteria > Pseudomonadati > Bacteroidota > Flavobacteriia > Flavobacteriales > Flavobacteriaceae > Flavobacterium > Flavobacterium algoriphilum. The sequence goes on along the minus strand of NZ_JBLNKY010000005.1, from coordinate 113,229 downwards.
TCTGAATCTACTTCAGTTCCATCAGGTAAAATTACTTTCCCTTTAAGTTTTGTTCCATCTTTAAATCTCCAGTCATCGGCACCTTCATATATTGCAGTATTTGGGCATTCTGGTTCACAAGCACCACAATTGATACATTCGTCTGTTATTATAATTGCCATCTTTATCTTTTTATGAGTTAAAAGCTATGTCTTTTGAGATAAAATTATTTAAGATTTTTTCTCTTTTGACTTGTAACTTATTATAGCTTATTTTTGTGCAAAATTACAATCAAAACTATTCATAAACAAGTTACTTATGTTACAAAACGAAAAAAAAAGAAGTTTTATCGAATTAGGAAAGTTTTTAAGTCAATTTTCCGAAAATAATACTTTTAAGCAACCAACTGTTTTGCATAACGATCTATTTTTTGATGATTTTATTGATTTAATAAAATTATCACAATCCCATAATGGATGGTATACACCTGAACAAGTTTATTTTTCCATTCAATCTTGGGCAGAAGCACTAACTGAACAAAATTTAAATGAGTGGCTTTCTAACTATGATTTCCCAATAAAAGAATCTAAAAATATCGCTTTGATTCTTGCGGGAAACATTCCGCTAGTTGGTTTTCATGATTTCTTGTCGGTTCTAATAACAGGACATAATGTATTGATAAAGACATCTTCAAATGATCAGCATTTATTGCCCTTTTTAGCTAAATATATCATAGCCGTCGAAGCTGAATTGGCTAATAAAATAACTTTTGTTGACGGTAAATTAGAAAATTTTGATGCCGTTATAGCAACAGGAAGTAATAATACCGCTCGTTATTTTGAGTATTATTTCAAAGACAAACCTTCTATAATCAGAAAAAGCAGGAATTCAATTGCTGTTTTGAATGGAAAAGAAACTAAAGCCCAGTTAAGCGCTTTAGGTGAAGATATATTTCGATATTTTGGTTTAGGATGCCGCAATGTTTCTAAAATTTTTGTCCCAAAAGGATATATTTTTGATGGTTTTTTTGAAGCCATCTTTGAGTATCAAGATGTTATTCATTATGAAAAGTATGCTAATAATTATGATTACAACAAGGCCGTTTTCCTGATGAGTAATTTTAAATTGTTGGATAATGGATTTTTAACCCTAAAAGAAGATAAAAGTCATGCCTCCCCTATTTCTAGTGTGTTTTATGAATTTTATGATGACATCAATGAACTACAGACAAGAATACAATCAGAAAACGAGCAAATTCAGTGTATTGTAAGTAATAATCTGATAGAAAGCAGTATTGACTTTGGACAAACGCAAAGTCCTAAATTATGGAATTACGCAGATAACATCGATACAATTTCATTTTTGCTAACAATATAAGCGAAAATTGTTTGATTTTTTCGAATTATTTAACGCTTTTTAAACTCCTATTGCCGAAATTTGCACTTTAATTTTTTGGACTTAAACTACACCATGAAAAAACACAACTACAGCGCAGGACCTTGTATTTTACCACAAGAAGTTTTTGAAAAATCAGCACAAGCTATTTTAAATTTCAACAATTCTGGGTTATCCATTTTAGAAATTTCGCACAGAAGCAAAGACTTCGTTGCCGTTATGGATGAGGCAAGAGCTCTTGTTATTGAACTTTTAGGCCTTGAAGGGAAAGGATATCAAGCTTTATTTCTTGCTGGCGGAGCTAGTTTAGAATTTTTGATGGCTCCTTATAACTTGATGAAAGAAGGTGGGAAATCTGCTTATCTAGATTCAGGAACTTGGGCAACAGCAGCTATAAAAGAAGCAAAACTTTTTGGAGATACCGTTATTGTAGCTTCATCAAAAGAACAAAATTACAACCATATTCCAAAAGGATACACTGTACCTTCAGATGCTGATTATTTCCATTGCACGAGTAACAATACCATTTTTGGTACACAAATGAAGGAATTTCCATCACTTGATATGCCAATTGTATGTGACATGAGTTCTGATATATTTTCAAGAGAGTTGGATTTTTCTAAATTTGATTTGATTTATGCAGGAGCTCAAAAAAATATGGGACCAGCAGGAACTACTCTAGTTGTTGTGAAAGAGGAAATTTTAGGTAAAAATGGCAGAATAATCCCAAGCATGTTGGATTATACTAAACATATCAAAGCAGAAAGTATGTATAATACTCCACCTGTTTTCCCAGTTTACGCGTCTTTATTGACCTTACAATGGTTGAAAAACCTTGGTGGTGTTGCTGCAATTGAAAAAATAAATAATGCTAAAGCAGCATTACTTTATGGAGAAATTGACAGAAACCCATTATTCAAAGGAGCTGCAGCTGTTGAAGACCGCTCTAACATGAATGCGACTTTCTTATTGAATGATGCTGCTCATGCAGAAACATTTGATGCCATGTGGAAAGCTGCTGGAATATCAGGATTACCTGGCCACCGTTCAGTAGGTGGTTACAGAGCTTCTATGTACAATGCGCTTCCATTAGAAAGTGTTCAGGTATTGGTTGATGTAATGAAAGAATTGGAAAAAAACATGTAATAATTTAAGAATTGAAGATTTAATAATTAAAAAAATTAAATTAGTGAATCTTTCAATTAAAATTATACTTTAAAATTAAAAAATCCTGATTGAATCTTTAAATCATTTAATTTTTCAATCTTTAAATATAAAACATAAATGAAAGTATTAGCCAATGACGGAATTTCTAAAAGTGGAATTCTAGCTTTAGAAAAAGGGGGATTTGAAGTTATAACTACAAAAGTAGCACAAGAACAAGTGGCTAACTTTGTAAATGAAAACAATGTAAGCGTTGTTTTGGTGCGTAGTGCTACCAAAGTTCGTAAAGATATCATTGACGCATGCCCAGGATTAAAAATTATTGGTCGTGGTGGTGTAGGTATGGATAATATTGATGTGGACTATGCTAAAAGCAAAGGAATTCACGTAATCAATACTCCTGCTTCTTCATCAGAATCAGTAGCAGAACTAGTTTTTGCACATTTATTTTCTGGCGTACGTTTTTTACATGACTCGAACAGAAATATGCCTCTTGAAGGAGATACAAACTTTGAAGGTTTGAAAAAAGCATACGCAAACGGAATTGAGTTAAGAGGAAAAACTCTTGGTGTTGTAGGAATTGGACGTATTGGTCAAGCTACTGCTAAAATGGCATTAGGTTTAGGAATGAAAGTGATTGCTGCTGATATGTTTATCCCACAAGTTGACGTTAAAGTTGATTTTTTTGACGGTCAATCTATCACAACAACTATCGTTTCTCAAACATTGGAATCTTTATTCAAAGAAGCTGATTTCATAACATTACACGTTCCTGCTCAAGATGGTTACATCATTGGGGAGAAAGAATTAGCTATCATGAAAGACGGCGTAGGTATTGTAAACTGTGCGCGTGGTGGTGTTATTGATGAAGTTGCATTAGTAAAAGCATTAGACAGCGGAAAAGTATTGTTCGCTGGATTGGATGTTTTTGAAAACGAGCCAACTCCGGAAATGACTATTTTGATGAACCATAAAATCTCAATGACTCCACATATTGGAGCTGCAACAGGAGAAGCACAAGACAGAATTGGTACTGAATTAGCTTCACAAATTATTAGTATATTAGGCTAGTATTTTTGTATTAAATAGTAAAAGGGATTCATTGACATTGTTCAAAAAATCCCTTTTACTATTTAATTTAGTTTCTAATGTATATTCGCACTGTTTAAAAGAATAGTATCAATATCAACTGATTGAAAATTAAATTTTTAAAATAAAACTATACCGAATTATTTATTTTGTAACTTTATAATTCATTTTTTCATCATGAAAAATAGTTTTTACATACTTGCAATTATTTTAGTTTCCCTTTATAGTTGTAAAACTTCAACATCCCCTTTTTCAAAAACAGATAAAACAATTCCTACTCAAAGTGACACTGTTAGAATTGCCAATGATGAACTCCAATATGAAGTCATAATCATAGACCCTGGTTTTAGCACTTGGCTTTATTCAAGAGCTTTTCCTAGAGGGTATCATTCCCGAACTTACTTAGAAAACAAAAATCAATTTTACGTTAGCGAGTGGAACAGCCGTGTTTTACAACCACAACGATATGATCCTAATCTTTATGAAATGAGTATTAACTATGATTCTAACATTGATTATGGTTATGAAGTGAACTATTTGATTTATAATTACTTTATTTATTTTCAAAATACCTACAAACAAAGACTCTTTGGTACTGTTCCCTCAAGATAATGTCACTATATTTGTAATCATTATAAATAAAAATGAGCGATTTAAAAAAACGTTGGGGAATTGAGACCAATTTCCAACTCACAATTATATTTATAGTTTTTGCAATTACTGGTTCGGCTTCAGCTTGGTTATCAAAACCATTTTGTTTTTGGCTGGGAATTACAAAATCAGACTTAGGTTATTGGTTCACTCCTGTTAGACTATTATTAATTTTTCCAATATACCAAGTACTTTTAGTCTCGATCGGATTTGTTTTCGGACAATTCAAATTCTTTTGGGCATTCGAAAAAAAGATGCTAAAACGAATGGGATTCGGATTTGTTTTTAAAGAATAAAAAACGCTTCAATTATGAAGCGTTTTTTTTTTTATCCAATAATTATAAATCCAAGTCAACGTAAATGTGGGAATAAAATCCGAAAATGGCAAGATTTCTTCCAGAAAAGTAACTACTCCACCCACTTTCCCAACCGTTCCTTTATACATTGTTGTCATTAAATAACCGGCAATGGGAGCCCAAACCACATCGGAGAATTCTCCAATAAATGGTACCGTAAACGATAACATTCCTATGGTATCAAATAATATCCCCAGAAAAAGATTTCTTCTTTTATTATCTGTTTTGCCAATTTGTACTTTTTCCATTATTCTGTTTTAGAACTATTTGTACAAATCTAATGCCAATTAATTTTTGAGCTTGTCTTTGAAAATCTTCTTCAATTTTTCTACTTTTGGCGTAATTACATAACTGCAATATCCTTGCAATTTATTTTGATTGTAATAATTTTGATGATAATCCTCGGCTTCATAAAATATTGTAGCTGGTGAAACGACAGTAACAATTGGTTCACCAAACGTATTTTCTCTAGTCATCAAAGCAATATACGCTTCGGCTAAATCTTTCTGATTTTCATCATTATAGAAAATTTCGCTTCGGTATTGTGTACCAACATCATTTCCTTGGCGGTTCAAAGTAGTGGGATCATGCGTTGCGAAAAATATTTCCAACAGTTCACCAAAACTTATTTTACTGGGATCAAAAGTAATTTGAATAGCCTCAGCGTGACCCGTGTCTCCATTGCAAATAGCCGCATAAGTTGGATTTATTGTATCTCCGCCTATATATCCCGAAACCACCGTTTTCACTCCATTTAATTCTAAAAAAACTGCTTCCGTACACCAAAAACAACCGCCGGCAAAAGTGGCAACTTCCATTTCTTGTTCCATTTCCATTTATTAGTTTATTTCGTTTACAAAAAAAATAATTTTGGTTTATTATAACCAATAATCTAAAACCAAATTTAATCTAATAATTGGAAGTGATTAATCCGTATTAACTAAAGTTTATAATTTTTGAAGGGAAAATATATTGTGAACCATTTAATAATCATTAAAATCTTTGTTACTTTGTGAAAATAGTTTCAAAATGATACAAGTAAAAAATCTACATAAATATTACGATCAACTACATGTGCTGAAAGGCGTTGATTTACATATTCAAAAAGGAGAGATTGTCTCGATCGTAGGTGCTTCTGGTGCCGGGAAAACAACACTTTTGCAAATTCTTGGAACTTTAGACAAACCTACAGTTGAAAACGGAATCGAATTACGTATTAATGACGAAGATATTCTGACTATGAACGACAAAAACCTGTCTAAATTCAGAAATTTAAATTTGGGTTTTATTTTCCAATTTCATCAATTATTACCTGAATTTACGGCATTGGAAAATGTTTGTATTCCCGCTTTTATTGCCAATAAATCCAAAGTGGAAACTGAAATAGAAGCCGAAAAACTACTAACCTATCTTGGCCTTTCACATCGTATGAACCACAAACCCAATGAACTTTCAGGCGGAGAACAGCAACGTGTGGCAGTTGCAAGAGCGTTAATCAACAAACCCGCAATCATTTTTGCCGATGAGCCTTCGGGAAATCTAGATACCGCATCTGCTGAAAACCTGCACCAATTATTTTTTAAATTACGTGATGAATTGGGACAAACTTTCGTGATTGTAACTCACAATGAAGAATTAGCAAATATGGCCGATAGAAAATTAGTAATGGTAGATGGATTGATTAGTAATTAGGAGTTATTTCCAGTTATACGTTGCAATCTTTTGCTTTTTAAAGAAAAAGTAAAAGGATTTCCACTGCAAAAGAAGTTCACTGAACTCCTATGAAAATAGAAATAAAGTGAAGTAATCCGGGCTATCCTAATTAGTTATAAGCTGAATTAATAATTTATAGTTTTACATTTGCCAAACTAAAAAAAATCTACAATGGAAATCTTACTCATAATTCTAGTTATATTTTTATTATTTTATGTCCCTAAATATTTTAGAAAACGTAAGTTATAGTAATTAATTTAAAAAATCATTTTCTGTCTATACTGTAAATTCACGTTTTTATTCTTCCACATTCTTCATTTTCATTAAAAGCGAATATGCCCCTTTAATCACAATATTCGCCTCTTTTAAATGATTATTTGAAATAATTTCCGTAAATCCGTTCTCAATAGTTCCAATTGTGATTTCCTTCATTTCAAATTGCTTGTTTCCTTTAGAAACAAAAATATAATTCTTCTTTTCATAATTCACAATAGCATCAGATGGCAACACATTTGATTGCTGGCTTTTTAATTCTATTTCGGCATTCATATACATTCCCGGTAAAAGTGTTTTATCATAATTTATAAAATGGCAGTGTATTTCAGTGCTTCGGTTTTCTGAAAAATCCTTACCGATTAAAATAATTTTGCCATGATATTTTTTTTCAGGATTGGTATTTGTATAGGATATAACTGATTGGCCAATAGTCAATTTATTGATGTCTTTTTCGAAAACAGTCAATGCCAAATGAATATCAGATGGATTTACAATCTCGAATAAAATATCGCTTGGGTTTACATACTTGCCAATATTTACGTTTACTTTAGATACATAACCGCTTATTGGCGAATAAATATTAATGCTTTTTGAAATATTCTTGGTAGAAACATTAATTGGATTTATCCCTGCGAATTTTAATTTCTCTCCATACGATTGTACCATTACCGATAGTGAATTGTATTCTGATTGTGCTTGTTGATATACTTTATCGCTGCTGGCTTTGCTTCGGTTGAGTTCTTTTTGTCTTTCGAATTCGGCTTTTGCGTACCCTATTTTTGCTTTCGCCAAAAGGTAATCTTCCTGCAATTGAATGTATTGCTGGTCTTCTACGACGCACAATACTTGTCCTTTGGTTACATACATTCCCTCTAAAAGTTTAGTGTATTTTAAATAACCACCCATCGGCACACTTATGGAAACTAAATTTTGAGGTGGAACATCTATTTTACCATTTAATTTTAAGACAGATGAAATTTGTTTTTGCTCGATTTTCCCAGTTTCAATACCTGCATTTTTTATTTGTGCATCGGTAAGAGTTGTCGTGTTTTCGATAGTTGGATTAGCTTCTGTTTCGCTTTCCGTTTTCTTATCTCCACACGAAGAAAGCAATATTATTGCCAGTATGGTAAGGATTCTATTTTTACACATGATTGTATTTTTATTTTGGTATTTGTGAATCTGCGATTTCATTTTATTTATTTTGAATAGTAAGATAATGTTTGTTTTTAAAATTTCATTGCCATTGCTAATCGGCTAGGCATCAATCGTAATGCGAAGGAGTTTTATGGAATTAATAAAGACTAAAGTGTCAGGAAGCAAATGAATAGCTGCCGCCTCAATAGGTCCAATTATTTTAAGCAAGACAAGGGTAATTCCAATTACATGAACGACACCAACCCCTACAAAAATATTTTCGCGAATGGTTCGATAGGCTCTTTTACTAATAGCACGAGCCTTGGCGATTTTCACCAAGTTATCCTGCATCAGAACGATATCGGCTGCTTCCATTGCTGCTTCGGTTCCCATCGTACCCATTGCGATACCTATATTTGCCTGGACTAAAGCAGGGGCATCATTAATGCCGTCGCCCACCATTGCAATTTTAGAACCGTCTTTTTGCAGTTCTTTGATAATATTGATTTTGTCTTCGGGCAATAAATTGGCTCTGAAATCGGTAATGCCGATCTGATTGGCAATATGCTTGGCAGTTTCAGGATTATCACCGGTAAGCATAATTATGTTTTGAATACCACTTTTTCTTAAACCTTCAATCATTTCTTTTGCACCTTCGCGTATCGCATCTGTTATATAAAAGATACCCACCAATTTAGTATCAATTGAAAGATAAATAGCAGTATCGGTATTACTTTCTGAGGATTTCGACACCGTCACTTTACTTTCTTCCATAAAGAGCTTGTTTCCTAATAAAACTGATTTGCCATCTATTTTTGCCGAAACACCCCGCCCTTTTACCACCTCGAAATTTTCAGGCTCGCCATAAGTAAGTTTTAATTTATCGGCATAGCTTAAGATTGCTTTTGCTAATGGATGGCTGGAACGGCGATCAACGGATGCAGCAAATTGAACCAATTGGTTTTCATTATAAGCAGGATCTAATATTTCAACGCTATTCACAGTAGGGCTTCCAATGGTTAGTGTGCCTGTTTTATCAAAAACAATGGTAGATACTTTAGCAAGCTCTTCTAAAAACAATCCTCCTTTTATCAAAATTCCTTCTCTCGCGGCCCGGGCAATTGCCGTTATGGTCACAAGCGGAGTTGCCAAGCCTAATTCGGCAGGGGAAGTAAAAATCAGCAATGCAATTACCAGTTTGACATCACGGGTAAAAAAGTAAACCGTACCAACAAAAATAAATACCACCGGAATAAGCCAAGAAGCCACTTTATCGGTGAATTTTTCAATAGGTGCTTGCTGGCTTTCGGCCTCTTCCACCAAGGCTATAATACGCGAAAAAACGGTGTCTAATCCTGCTTTAGTCATTTCTATATCGAGCGCACCTAATTCCAGTATGGTTCCGGCAAATACTTCACTTCTAACTGTTTTTTCTTGCGGAACACTTTCGCCTGTTATTGGCGCCTGGTTCACCGAACCGGATCCGCCAATTACTTTACCATCAACAGGGATTTTTTCTCCGGCTTTTACCATAACAATATCGCCAATTTTTAAATCGCTTATTTGTACTAAGGATTCCTGATTGTCTTTTTTTACTATTGCCGTTTTTGGAACTGAACCAATCAACTCTTTAATAGACGATCTTGCTTTTTCAGTACTTGCACTTGCGATATATTCTGCAATAAGGATTATCATAAGCACAACAGCACCAGCTAAATATTCTTTGCCAAGAACTGAAATTATTACCGCTATGGTTATAAACAATTCGGTACCTATTTTTCTTTCTTTTATGATATCCAGTACCGCAGTTTTTACTAATGAATAAAGACCGAAAGCCATTGCGACAATCAAAATAGGCATTGGAATAACATCAAAATAAAATAATAAACAGGCTATTCCCACTGTTATGATCCGTACAATTTCCCAAAGGAACTGTCGCGAAAAAAAGGTTTGCGTATAATTCATATGTTGATATTTATTGTTTTTTATCGGTCATATGTAATTCGCATATCATCATTGGCGCTTGCGACCCCAATTGCAATCATGCTCATTTCATAATTAAACTATTTTAATTAGTTAATGCATTGATTTCAATCACACTTATATTCAATTTTCTAACGGCCTCAATATAATCTCTTTGAATTTCTGTACTTTGATTAATGAGCATTACCCATTCCAGATAATTAATGTCACCATTGATAAATTTATCATTAGCAGCTTTGGTTACCAAATCAACATTTTTCAAGGCTTGACTTTCGTAATAGGCGATAGTTTCTTTGTGTTTTTTATATTCTTGGACTAATTCCTGATTCTTGATTTCTAATTTTAGTTTTTCATTATTTAAATTATTTTCGGCAATTTGGGTGTTTATCTCTAATGCTTTTTTCTTATTATTTATTGCCGCATTGAATAACGGAATTGCCACTCCAAATTGTCCGTAAACACCATTATAACTGTTTTGAAATACAGTGTTTGTTTTGAAAGTCTGGTAAAAAACACCACCTATTAATTCGGGTAATTTTTTAGATTTTTCAAGTGAAATTTCCGCTTTGCTGCTATTTACCTCTTGCTCAAATAATTTTATACTGGGTTGATTTCCAATAGCACTTTTATTTGAATTTTCAGCAAAATCTATTTTAAATTTATCTGAAACTGGGATAAAGTCTTTGTCAGTATTAAGTAAATACTTGAATTGCGATTGTATTATTTTATAATCATTTTGTAATTCCAGAAGTTGAATTTTTATTTGTCCAGATTGGTTTTCAGCTGTTGCTTTTTCTAATATATTACTTTCGCCTTTATCAAAACGGAGCGCTGTTTTTCTTAAAAATTCGGAATAGATACTATCACTTTTTAGTAATAATTTTTCCTTTTCTTTTAGATAAATCATTTCGTAAAACACAGTTGTTACTTTTTTGGTCAATTCTTTTTTCTGTAATGCTTCATTCCATTCGCCCATTTTAGCATCTTCAATTAAAAGTTGTTTCTGTCTTTTGTAAACGGTTGGAAATTTTATGCTTTGCGAAATACCAATTTTCACATCATTTACATTGCTGTTAAATTGACCGTATTCGCCAATAATTCCCGTGTTGTAAATATCATAGCCTGTTTTAGTCATTTGTTGCAAATACTCTGAATTTAGTTTTCCATTTTTAATTTTGATATTATTTGAAAGAGCCGTTTCAATAGCTTTCGCTATTGAAATTTTTTCCTGAGCATCTGCATTTTGAAAAGAAAAAAACAGTCCCAATACCATGATTGTTGTAATTGATTTTATCTTTTTTGGTTTTAAATTAATTCCTTTTTCAAACATGATATATAAAATTGGTAGAACAAATAAAGTTAAAAACGTGGCAATCAACAGACCGCCAATTACCACAGTTGCTAAAGGTTTTTGTACTTCTGCACCAGAACCGTTGCTTAATGCCATAGGTAAAAACCCTAATGATGCTACAAATGCAGTCATTAAAACTGGGCGTAAACGTATTTTAGTTCCTTGTAAAACAATCGCTTTTAGATCGGTTTCACCCGATTTTCGTATGCTGTTGAATTCTGCAATCAATACTAATCCGTTTAGAACCGCTACACCAAATAAGGCAATAAAACCAACTCCTGCACTAATACTAAAAGGCATTCCACGCAATGCTAAAAAGAAAATACCTCCAATTGCCGAAAGTGGAATGGCTGAATAAATCAATAAACCTTGTTTTACTGAATTAAAAGCAAAATATAACAAAATAAATATTAATATCAATGATATGGGAACTGCAATCATTAAACGGGTTTTGGCTTCATTTAAGTTTTCAAAAGCACCACCATAAGTAGGATAATAACCCGCCGGAAATTTTATTTTGGTTTCGACTTTTCCTTGCAATTCTTTCACGATACTTTGAACATCACGATCACGAACATTAAAACCAACTACAATTCTGCGTTTAGCATCTTCTCTTTGTATCTGATTAGGCCCTTCGGTAATTTCAACTTTTGCTAATTGTGATAAAGGAATTTGTGTTCCATTTGATGCAGGGATTAATAGATTTTGAACATCCGATAAATCTTTTCGCTTTTCGCCTTCTAAGCGAACTACTAAATCAAACCGTTTTTCCCCTTCATAAACAACTCCTGTGCTTTGTCCTGCAAATGCGGTGTTTACTATTCGATTAATATCTTCGATATTCAAGCCATATTGTGCAATTGTCGCTCGATTGTAATTGATCACAATTTGAGGCATTCCGGTAACTGTTTCTACATAAAGGTCGGAAGTTCCTTCAACAGTATTAATTACTTTGCCTAATTTGCTCGCATATAATGCCAGTGTGTCTAAATTTTCGCCAAATATTTTGCACACTACATCTTGTCTTGCTCCTGTCATCAGCTCATTGAAACGCATTTGAACTGGGTATTGAAAACCATAAGAAACGCCTGGAACGGCTTCTAATTCTTTTGCCATTTTTGCTGATAATTCATCAAAAGTTGTGGCAGAAGTCCACTCGCTTTTGTCTTTTAAAATCACCATCATATCACTGGCATCAATAGGCATTGGATCGGTTGGAACTTCACTACTTCCAGTTTTGCCTACAATTTTCTCTACTTCTGGAAATTTTTCTATTAGTATTTTTGCACCTTGTGAAATGGCAGTCATAGAAGTTTGTAGATTGCTTCCTGGTAAAACTCTGGTTTCTACTGCAAAATCACCTTCTTCCAATGAGGGCATAAATTCGCCACCCATAAACGAAAGTGTAATCAGCGCTAAAACAAATAAACCCAAAATTGCAGCAATAATTGTTCGAGGAATTCCTAATGCTTTATTTAGAAGGGGTTGATAGAAATTTTCTAATTTTTCCATCATTCTATCTGAAAAAGTTTTTTTGTGGGATATATTTTTATTCAAAAATAAAGCGGTCATCATTGGAACATAAGTCAGTGACAATATAAAAGCACCAAATAATGCAAATGCAATAGTTTGTGCCATTGGTAGAAACATTTTTCCTTCAATACCACGCAAAGTAAAAATGGGAATGTATACTATCAATATAATTAATTCCCCAAAAACGGATACATTACGCATTTTTATAGACGTTTTTAATACGGTATTGTCCATTTCTTGCTGTGATATTTGAGAAGCTTTTCTGCTGTGCAAACTAAACAAGCAGGCTTCTACAATTATAACGGCACCGTCTACAATCAATCCAAAATCTAATGCTCCTAAACTCATTAAATTACCGCTCACCCCAAACACATTCATCAATATGACTGCTATTAACATTGCTAAAGGAATAACTGAGGCAACAATTAATCCTGCTCTTATGTTTCCTAAAAAGAAGATTAAAACAAAGAGGACTATTAATGCCCCTTCTAATAAGTTTTTTTCTACCGTTGAAATGGAATTATTTACCATTTTGGTTCGGTCTAGAAAAGGTTCCAGAATAACGCCTTCAGGTAATGTTTTTTCGATTTGTGTAATACGCTCCTTAATGTTTTTAATAACCACATTGCTGTTGGCTCCTTTTAACATCATTACTACTGCTCCCGAAACTTCGCCGGATTGCACTCCTTTTTTATTAAAAGTCATTGCACCATATCGGATAGCACTACCAATACGAACATCAGCTACATCACGAATGAATAAGGGGCTTTCGCTATTACTATTTTTAATAGAAATGTCTTTTATATTTTCGATAGTATTAATTAATCCTTCACTTCGGATGTATAAAACTTTAGGCCCTTTTTCAATATAAGCACCACCCGTATTTTGATTGTTTTTTTCTAACGCTGTAAAAACATCAGCAATTGTAATATTGTACGATTGCAATTTATTAGGATCTATGGCAATTTCAAATTGTTTCAATTTTCCACCGAAACTGCTAACTTCTGCGACACCTTCAACGCTTAATAATTGACGGCGAACAATCCAATCCTGAATGGTTCTTAATTCGGTTATATCATATTTTTTTTCGTAACCGGGTTTGGTTCGGACAGCATATTGGTAAATTTCGCCCAGTCCTGTTGTCACTGGGGCCAAAAATGGATCACCAATGCCTTTTGGTATTTGGTCTTTAACAGCACTTAATCGTTCAGTAACTTGTTGTCTTGCCCAGTACACATCCGTATCATCATTAAAAACAATCGTTACAACTGATAAACCAAAACGAGAGAAACTACGAATTTCTTTGAGTCCAGGAATATTACTATTGGCTTGTTCAATTGGAAAAGTAATCAGTCTTTCTATATCAGTTGCGCCCAGTGATGGCGCAGAAGTGATTAATTGTACCTGATTATTCGTAATATCAGGAACTGCATCGATTGGTAATTTGGTAAATTGGTAACTCCCATATCCTATAAGAGCAACAATGAAAAGACCAACGATAAGTTTGTTTTTGATTGAAAATTCTATGATTTTATTTAACATAATTAGTAAGATTAATGAAATTATAACCAAAAGCATTTTGCAAAAAGCAAATACTATTAGTAAAAGATAATGCAGTAATTAGGAAAATTTATAAAATTTCTAATTACAGAACTACATTAAAGAATCATTAAAATAATTTGGGCGGTTGCCAGATATTTGTAAAAGCAAAAGAAGAATAAATTTGTTTACAAAAGGGAATTTTAATTTTTGAAGTAATTAAAATTATTTTTCTAAGGGAAAAAAACGTTTGATTTTCAAAAGCAATAATGGTATTAACCGAATGGCAACAGACTGTTTTAAATGGCAGGTTTTGGTGATCGTGTTTATTATTACCCGAATGATCTGTATTTTTGTTGTAATGTATATTCAAAAAATCGACAAAAGAAATACTGTTATTGTTCTCTTCGTGTTCAATATAATGATGGATTAAGTTGGGTAATTTCAACAATTGCCCCATTTCAGTGTTAGTACACAAAAAAATAAATAGGAGTGATATGGCAATTGATTTTTTCACGAATGTAAAAATAGGATTTTTTATTTAATATTTAAAATCTTTGTATTGTATTCTAAAAAGAATTGAGTTTATCGATATGAAATTTTATATCATAAAAATATGCTGAGTTATTTTCATCACATTTCACTTATGAACAACTTTTGATATAAGTATACCATATTCATTTTAATCTAATTATTTAAAACAATACACAGATTGTAAGGAGTGAGGAAAACACTCAAGAAATAGTTAAGAAACCTTTAAAATTCATTTTGAATAAAAAAACTAATAAATTAAATATCACTTACTTACAAAAAAAGATCATTTTTCTAATTTTCATACCCTGAGGTCTTGATGTGAATTTATATAAAAGCTAAAATTAGAATCCTTCAAAAATCCCCAATCCAAAGAGAGCAAAATCATATTTTACAGGGTCGGTTGGGTCAAGTAGCCTTAAGTTGAAATCTAGTTCATTTAGGGCTTTAGAATCATTTTGATTTCGAGTCAGTAAACCAAGTTTACGTGCAACGTTACCGGAATGCACATCCAATGGGCATGCTAATTTAGAAGGTGATATAGTTTTCCAAATGCCAAAATCAACCCCTTTATTATCATCTCTAATCATCCACCTCAAATACATATTGATCCTCTTCGAAACTGAGCCCTTAGATGGATTTGCCACATGTTTTCGGGTTCTGTCCAAATGAGGAATTTCAAAAAAGGCTTTATGAAGTTCATAAATAGCTGGCTGTAAAGAATCTTCTGTTTGATAAGAATCAAAGATAGCTTCTAGCCCACCTTTATTATTGTAGATGTATTTTAGTGCTTTAATAAAATGCATAAAGTCAACAGAATTAAACGTTCGATGTACAAATCCTTCCAATCGTTCCAGTTGATAATCGTTATGGTTCATTACAAAATCATAAGGTGAATCACCTAGTAAGTCCATCATTCGATGCCCGTTTTTTGTAATTATCGTTCTATTTCCCCATGCAATAGTTGAGGCAAGAAAACCAGCTATCTCAATATCTTCTTTTAAAGAATATCGATGAGGCACACTAATAGGGTCTGGGTTTATAAAATCAATCGTATTATATTGAAGTACTTTGGCATCCAAAAAATCTTTTAATTCTTCTTTACTTAATTTAACCATTTCTTTACTCATCCTTTATTTATTGCAAATTTAAGCTAAATAAGTAATTAATTTAATACTACCTTAATTACCTGTTTAAACATGTACCTAAGGTGGATGATTCGCCAAGACAATAAAGGAGTACATATAGGAATATAGAAAAGTATTTCACTAGCTTCATTATCCTGTCCCTTGGATGTGCATTCCGGTAACGTTGCACGAAAATTAGGAATACTGACCAAAAAACAAAATGATGAAAAAGCATTAGCCGAATTGGATTTAAAACTCCGTAAATTTGATCCAATTGATCCCGTAAAATATGATTTTGCGTTATTTGTATTAGGGGTTTTTGAGAATTTTTAAC
This sequence comes from Flavobacterium algoriphilum, assembly GCF_048158655.1. Taxonomy (NCBI): domain Bacteria; kingdom Pseudomonadati; phylum Bacteroidota; class Flavobacteriia; order Flavobacteriales; family Flavobacteriaceae; genus Flavobacterium; species Flavobacterium algoriphilum. The sequence continues at coordinate 97,071 of NZ_JBLNKY010000005.1, read as the reverse complement.
TAGTTAAAGCTCTTTATTTTCAAACATTTTAGTTATTTCATATTTATTCCTTTTAAATAAAATATAAAATAGCTTTTTATTTAAAAGGAATAAATATCTTTATAAAAACAATTCAATTATTTGGTAATAAACACCTTACTTATTCAGATTAGATTAGTACTAATCATGTCAGACTAAAATTGGTGGTTTTTTAAACTAAAACGCTAAAATGAATATAAAAACCCATAATACCAGACTTGATTATTTATTTCTATCTTTTGTTTTTAGTACTTCTTAACCAATACAATTTGATTAGTTATATAAAAGTCTTAATTTTAACTCTTTCTACGAAATGGAACACTATTTTATTAGTATCATTTTATTTCTTTTGATACTTTTTTTTCTGATATTAATTTCGATACTTATCCTAAACAAATTCTTGTATCATTTAGCTGTTCCTAAAATAAACATAGTCAAGACTAAAGCTGAGGATTTCTTGACTTCTTTGATTTTTTCCTCTTATGACGAAGTTGAACTAGCATCAAAAATTAACGATTTTAAAAAAGAAATTCCTTTTAAAAAAAAATGGTGTAAAAAAATCATATTGAATAGAATTATTTTTTTAAAACGCAATTTAAAGGGTGACATAACAAATACTTCACATTTTATTTATGAGCAATTTGATTTATTTAACCACACTCGTTCGCTTTTAAAAAGTAAAAAAAAATATTTGATTTGCCTTGGTATGTATCATTTAGAGGCACTAGAATACAATAAAGGAAAAAATTATGTAACCCCTTTTTTAAATCATAAAAACAAAACCCTAAATTCAAGTGCTTATTTAACATTGATTTCATTGCAACCAGAGAATTTAAATCTTTTATTAGATTACCCTAACTTAATTCTTTTAGCAGGAGAAATAAATTTGATGAATATTGTTCATCAAAAAAAGCTACCAATTCCTACAAAATTAAAAGATTGGATTCAATCAAAAAATCCTTCGATTGTAAAATTAGGAATAAAATTAATGTCATATTATAATTATACAAACGAAACTCAAGCCATTTTAAATCATCTAAAATCCGTAGATGAAAAAATAAGACACGAGGTTATAGTTGCTGTGAGACAATTATTTATACTTGATACCGAAAAAATTTTGATTGAACAATTTGATAAAGAAGACAAAAAAAATAAAATCGAAATTTTAAACACATTAGCTTCAATAGGCAGCGAGGAATCAGAACAATTCATCGCAAGTCTTTTAACAAAGTCCATTGATTCTGACATCAAACTGAAAGCTGTGTATAGTCTTTCAAAAATGAATTCAGTTTACTTTGAAAATAAATTTATTGAAAATCCAGAGATAAAAAAAATGATAAAACATGTAAAAATCCCTTCAATATGATGTTAAAAGAGCTATTAAAAGACTATGAACTGTTTGTCGCTGTTTTTTCAATAACATATATCATTTTTTATATCCTATTGGCTTTACTATCTTATTTTGCCATAAAAAAACATATTAACGCAAAATACTTTATTCACGATGATGTTCTTCTAAGATCCAATTATATTCCTGGAGTTTCGGTAGTAGCTCCCGCATTTAATGAAGGCGCAAATGTGGTTTTTAACGTAAAATCTTTACTATCCTTAAACTATCCTAAATATGAAGTGGTATTGGTTAACGATGGTAGTAGTGATGATACTTTAGAAAAGCTTATTAAGGAATTTGAATTAATTAAAGTAGATTTTTATTATCAGGAAAAAATTCCAACTAAAACTGTAAGAGGACATTATAAATCAACTAATCCTATATATTCGAAACTTTTGGTTGTTGATAAAGAAAATGGAAAAAGTAAAGCTGACGCATCAAATGCCGGAATAAATTCAACTAAATATCCTTTATTCCTATGCACAGATGTTGATTGTATATTAAAAAATGATACTCTAATAAAATTAGCAAAGCCTTTTATAGAAAGTGAAAGAAGAGTCATCGCAACAGGAGCGGGTATCCGAATTTCAAATTCTTGTGAGGTAAAAGAGGGGTTTCTTGTTAAAGTTCATTTCCCAAAAGGCTGGTATCCCAGATTTCAAGAACTTGAATATGTGCGAGCCTTTCTTTTTGGTAGAATGGCATGGAGTCAATTAAATAGTTTATTGTTGGTTTCAGGGGGTTTAGGGATGTTTGACAAGGAAATAGCTGTTGAAGCTGGTGGCTATTGGCATAAATCTTTAGGTGAGGATATGGAGCTTATCACGCGAATGAGAAAATATATGTATGAGAAAAAACTTGATTTTGCAGTAAAATACATCCCAGAATCCTTGTGTTGGACTGAAGTACCAGCAACCAGAGAAATATTGATCCGACAACGTGTACGATGGGCAAGAGGCCTAATTCAGACACTTAATCTACATAAGGATGTTTTTTTTAATCCAAAATACGGAAGAACTGCTTTTCTTATTTTTCCTTATTTTTTTACTTTCGAATTTTTGGTCCCCATTTTAGAGCTAATTGGAATTATCGTTTTAATACTATCCTTTATATTTCTGGATGTTAATTATGAATTATTCTTGTACTTAACTTTGGCAGTTTATTTTTTTTATCTTAATATCACGATAATATCTATTTTATTGGATGATCTTTTATACAAGCATTATTCCAGTATGAAAGAAATATTCATCCTCATTTTAACTGCAATTATAGAACCTATATTCTATCACCCAGTAAACGTTTACGCCTCATTAAAAGGGTATTATCATTTTTTTAGACAGAAAGAACAAGCATGGGGAAACATGGAAAGACAAGGTTTTAATATTGAAAAAAAAAATTAAAAATATGATTCAAAAAAATATCATTAGAACACTACTCATTGTATTACTATATTCAGGAACACTCTCAAACTATACTGTTTTTGCACAAAAAATTGATACTGATAGCCTATTGACTGAAGCCCTCCATGATGCATATAAAACTAGAAACTACAAATTAGCTTTAAAGAAATCACAATTAGGAATTAAACTGGCGCCCGATTATTTGGATTTCTATTTGCTATCAGGAAGGATTTATCAATTAACCCAAAAAAGGGATAGTGCTAGATTTTATTATAATTATGTAATTGAAAGAAACCCAAAATACGAAGAGGCTTTTTCTTATCTAATAAATATGGATTTAGAAGAAAAAAAATACAGGGAAGCCGAAATTTTGATTAACAAAGCAATCGAAGCACATCCAGAAAACAAGGCTTTTGATTATAATAAAATGACGATTTACCAATCTCAAAATGACGACAAAAAAGAATTTGATTATTTAAAAATTTTACAATTAAAATATCCTGATGATTCCGAATTAAAACAACGTGTTTTTAACTTAGACACTAAAAACAATTCGGAAAGAATTGGAATTAATTATAGCTATACAACATTTAACAGGAAAGCGTATGGCCCATGGCATTTAGGTAGCTTGCAATATATTAGACAACGCAATTGGGGTTCTTTGATTGGTAGAGTTAATTATTCAAACAGATACGCTTCGGGAAAAAGTCTTATTGATGGCGTCCAATATGAAGCGGAATCGTATCTTTTTACTGGAAAAAATAACTATTCCTATCTTGGAATGGCTTACAGTGAAAATCCAGTTTTTCCAAAATTAAAACTCGGCTATTCTTTTTTTCAAAACTTTAAAAAAGGATGGGAAGCTGATATGGGAATTCGATATGTAAAAACTCAAGATACTGAATTTACGACCGTAGTTATGGGAATTGGAAAATATGTTGGTTCGTTTTGGATTAATCTTAAATCCTATATACAAAGTGACCAAAACAATCTTTATCCTGCCTTCACGCTAAACACTAGATATTATTTCGACACACGCTTTGATTATGCATCCTTTAGCGCTGGTTATGGATCTTCTCCAGATGAAAGATCAACTTTAGGCCAATATGAACAAAGAATTTCTCTAAATTCTTATCGCATTGGCGGAGGATATTTTAAATTATTCAATGATCATTATATAACTGGTATTCAATTAACACTAAATAATCAAGAATATGCTCCAGATTTAAAACAAACCGAACTGGAACTCGCCTTGATGCTGCAATATAAATTCTAGAATATATATAAAAAGTACTTTAGTTTATTAGATTTTTTATTTCGCTTCAACTTAACTGAACCTGATATTCTGATATCTAAAAAAGCAGAAATTAAAAATTCAATTTATTGGTTGTCAGGACACACAAAAATAAGATTCGCCATTTTGTAACCTGAGCTTCTGTTTTTTTGGTATTTTAAATTTAAAAGACACACCAGTAAATAGCAATTCAATCACAAATCGGTTAAAAGAAAATCTTCTCCTTTTACTCCTATCAACTAATTTGATTTAGCGCAAAAAACTATTCTTATAATTTAAAGCGTACTATCTTCTTATAAAGAAATATTTTTTTATAAGAATAAACTTTCTTTTATTAAAAATAAAATACATTTAAGCGATTAAATTGACTTTTAGTCGATTAAACGCGTTTTATTTAGTTATATTTGATAGAGAAATTTGTTGACAAATTCAAACACTTATATTTTAAGTAAAATAATTATAGCAGCTTAAATAGATTTTACAGGTTTATAATTAAAAAAATAAAACAACTAATTAAAAGCAGTACAAACTTGTAAAAAAAACAAAACAAATAATAGTTATCTCATATAAAACGCCCCCAAAATGACGAATAACATAAAAAAAATATTAGTAATTGAAGACGATATTTTAATGGTAAAAATTTTAGAATTCATTCTGAGAAAAGAAGGATACGAATTGACAATTGCTAAAGACGGTATCGAAGGTATCGAAAAATTAAATTCAATGAATCCTGATATGGTGATTACAGATGTTATACTCCCTTTTAAATCTGGATTAGAAGTAATTAGTTGTGTAAAAGAAAATTTCATCCATATTCCTGTTATTGTGGTATCCTCAATGGGCGAAGAAGAAGGAACAGTATTGGAAGCATTCAACCTGGGTGCTGATGATTTTGTATCGAAACCATTCAATCCAAATGAGTTGAAAATTAGAGTAAAACGAATATTTGATAGAAATGAAATATTTCAACATACTATGAAAACTACCATAAGTGCATAATATACTTGGTTTGAAAGGCCGATTTAAAGTTAAAAATAAAAACAGTAGATTCTCTCATTGAAAGAATTTAAAAAACTGATAAAAGTTGGATTTATAAATTAATCCACAAATACAAGTGACTTCTCTTACGAATTATATCATTCCTTTCAAAAAGACTATCTTTGCATAAAATGTAAGCAAATGAGTACCTTCGAACAATTCAATCTCCCTAAATCAGTACAAAAATCAATAGACGATTTAGGATTTACAACACCTACTCCTATTCAGGAAAAAACTTTTTCTGTAATAATGTCAGGAAGAGACATGATGGGAATTGCACAAACCGGTACTGGTAAAACATTTGCCTACTTATTACCTTTATTAAAACTATATAAATTTACTCCAGGACATACCCCTAAAATAGTAATTTTAGTTCCTACGCGTGAGCTTGTAGTGCAAGTCGTGGAAGAAGTAGAAAAACTGACAAAATACATGTCAGTACGTACCGTTGGTATTTTTGGAGGTGTCAACATTAATACTCAAAAAACAACCGTTTATAAAGGTTGTGACATCCTAGTGGGAACTCCAGGAAGAATCATGGATTTAACGCTAGATAATGTGATTCGTTTTGAAGAAATGCAAAAGCTTGTAATCGATGAATTTGATGAAATGCTTAATTTAGGTTTCCGTACCCAATTGACATCTATTTTGGCCATGATGCCAAAAAAACGTCAAAACATTTTATTTTCGGCAACTATGACCGATGAAGTAGATGCTATTTTGAATGATTATTTTGATTATCCACAAGAAGTTACGCTTTCGGCATCAGGAACTCCATTGGAAAATATCAAACAAATTAGCTATAAAGTTCCAAATTTCAATACCAAAATAAACCTTCTAAAACACTTATTGCAAAACAACGAAGACATGAGTCGTGTTTTGGTATTTGTTAATAATAAGAAGATTTCTGATATGGTTCACGAACGTATCGAAGAGGATTTTGAAGGTCAGTTTGGTGTAATTCACTCGAATAAATCTCAAAATTATCGTTTAAGTACAATGGCTTCCTTTCAAGAAGGAAATTTACGGGGCTTGATTACCACCGATATTATGGCAAGAGGTTTGGATATTTCTAATATCACGCATGTTATCAACTTTGAAATGCCTGAAATGCCTGAATTGTATATGCACAGAATTGGTAGAACTGGTCGTGCCGATGCAACAGGAACAGCAATAAGTCTTATCGCACCTCGTGAAGAAGAATCCAAAGTGGAAATAGAAGTGCTGATGAATATGGAGTTGGAAACTGAACCTTTCCCTGAAACAGTAGAATTATCATCGAAATTAATCGAACCTGAAAAAGACAGACAGCCGATTAAGTTTATGATGAAAAAACAAAAACTTGAAGGCGATGGAGCTTTTCAAGAGAAAAGTAAAAAGAATAAGAAAGTCAATTTAGGTGGGCCAGGTGTTACCAAGAAAAAAACACACGGCTCTGTGAATAGAAATATGCTAAAAACCAGAGATAAAAAGAGAAAAGACAAGAATAAATAAAAAATTTAAAAGGCTAAAAATGAGACTCGTTTTTAGCCTTTTTTTTTCATTTTTAAGTTTAATGCTTTGTAAAAACCAAACAAACCGGAGAACACAAAGCTATTCTTCTGCCCGTATCAGTAAGCGCTCCTGTAGTTAAGTTTCTTTTAAAAACAACTACATCATTCGAATATTGATGCGCTACCAAAAGAAATTTTCCAGTGGGATCAATCGCAAAATTCCTAGGTCCTTTTCCCAAAGTACTCATTTGTCCTTTCGATAGTAATTTTCCGTTTTTTAGAATTTTAAAAATTGAAATACTATTTGCTTCACCCCTGTTTGTTGCATATAAAAAATTTCCGTCAGGCGAAATATGAATGTCCGCAGAACTGAAAGTTCCTTTAAAATCTTTAGCTAAAATGGTAGTTTCGTCTATTTTTTTTAATAGTCCATTTGAATAACTGAAAACTGTAAGTGCTCCGTCTAATTCTTGCAATAAATAAACAAACTTTCCGTCTTTACTAAACGTTAGATGTCTTGGTCCACTTCCTGATTTCACTGAAATACTATCTTTAATTTTCAAAATTTCCGTTTCAGCGTTCGGATTGTATTGGTAAGAATACACTTTATCATTCCCTAAATCATTAGACAAAATAAACTTTCTATCTGGAGAAAAATAAACCATGTGCACGTGCGGACTTTTCTGTCTTTGTACATTAATTCCTTTTCCGTAATGCTGTATTACTTGCTTAGCTTCAGCAATACTCCCATCGGTGTTTTTACCAAAAACTGAAATATTTCCCCCCGAATAATTGGCAACAATTACATTTTTATCATCATTAATAATATAACAAGGATCCGCTCCTTTGGAACTTTGTTTGTTAATTAAATTTAATTTTCCACTTGAAGGATTAAAGTCAAAAGAACTTACCGTACTTTCAGCTCCATTTTCATTTACTGAATAAACATACTTATTATTTTTCGAAACGGTCAAATAACTTGGGTTTACAACATTATCAGTAGTATTTATAAGATTAAAACCACCCATATTTGCATCAAAATCATAGGTGTAAATTCCTTTACTCTCACAACTGTTAGTATAAGTTCCTATTAGCAAATTGAATTTGTTTTTTTGTGCTTGCACGCTTGTTAAAATGAAAATTAAAAGAAGAACAACATACGAATTTTTCATGTTTTTAAATTTTATTGAAAAGCTAAAATACATAAATATTTTATAATCAATGTCAATTGTTTTTTGATATGAAAAATTATACCAACTTCAAACAAAACTGTCAACTAATTTGTATTTTTGAATACTAAATTCAATGAACTCCATTGAAAATATAATCCAGTGAAGTAAAATTGAAATAAAAATGCACTTTAAACATCCCGAAATTTTATACTTTCTATTCTTATTGATTGTACCAATTTTGGTTCATTTATTTCAATTGCGCCGTTTCAAAAAAGAATATTTCACAAATGTTCGTTTCTTAAAAACACTTTCGATACAAACCAGAAAAAGCTCCAAAATCAAAAAATGGTTGCTCCTCGCCTGTCGTTTATTATTGCTTACTTGTATTATTATAGCATTTTCGCAACCTTTTTTGGATTCAAAAGACAGTAAAAACGCCACTAATGAATTGTATATTGTTTTGGATAATTCCTTTAGTATGCAAGCCAAAGGAAAAAAAGGCGAATTGCTAAAACGAGCGGTTCAGGAATTACTGGAAGAAACACCAGAAAATGTAAATTTTTCTTTGCTTACTAATTCTGAAAATTATTGGAACACGGATATAAAATCGGTTCGAAGTTCTTTACAAAACCTTAAATATAGCGCTGCTCCTTTTCAGTTGGACAATATAATGACAAAAATAAAAGCGCATAAATCGGCTTTTAAAAAAGACATTATTATCATTACGGACGCTATAGGACTTGATAAAAAACAATTAAAAAATAGTGACGCAACTAATCCTTCGCAATTCATAATCCCAAAAGCAGAACAAAAAAACAACGTTTCCATTGACAGCGTTTTCATGAATAAAACACTCGATAATTTTTATGAAATCAGTGTCCAATTATCCGCTTATGGCGAAAATTTCTATCCAATTCCTATTTCTTTATATAATGACAAAAAGCTTATTGCGAAGACGATCGTAGCATTAGACCCACAGAAAAAAACGCTGACTTTTACGATTCCAAAACAAGCTTTTCATGGATATGTTTCCATAGTTGATAATGGCTTAAGTTATGATAACACTTTATTTTTTAGCATTTCAAAAACAAAAAAAACTAATATCATCAGCATTGGCGAACTAGAAAAAAGCAACTTTCTTTCTCGAATTTATACCAATGAGGAATTCAATTTTAATAATTATACTTTAGGGGTACTGGATTACAACAAATTGGAAGAGCAAAATATGATTATTTTAAATGAATTGGATGAAATTCCACAAGCGCTTCAAACCACTTTAAAATCTTTTGTCGAAAAAGGCGGGGATTTAATTGTGATTCCTTCGGCTGTGGCTTCGGTTGCTAATTTGAATTCATTTTTGATGAATTTTGGAAACCTAAAATTCAATGCTTTGGAAAATAAAGAAAAACTGATTACAAAAATCAATTTTAATCATCCCATATTCAACACTGTTTTCGAAAATAAAGTCACTAATTTTCAATATCCAAAGACAAAAAGTTCATTTGGTTTATCCAGCTCAAGTCCTGCCGCTTTATCCTATGAAGACCAAAGTATTTTCCTAACTTCATTAGCCAATTCGGTTGCTGCAGTTTTTATTTTTTCAGCACCAATTAACACGGCAAATTCAAACTTCCAACAATCGCCATTGATTGTACCAACCTTTTATAAAATGGCGATGAGCAATCAAAACAATGCCATAAGTGCTTTGATAATAGGAAACAGTACTCCACATCTGACAGATGTTTCTTTAAACAAAGATGATATTTTAACGGTTAAAGGTTCAGACGAACAATTTATTCCTATTCAACAAATTTTGAATAATAAAGTGCGACTGATTTTCAATGATTATCCGGAACAAGCTGGGAATTATAGTATTTACAATAAAAAAGAGTGGATAGAAAACATCAGTTTTAATTATAATAGAACCGAAAGTGATTTGGCTACAGCCAATGAAAATCTCCTTTCTAATTATAAAACAATCGATTCAGTAACTACATTTTTTGACACTTTACAAACTGACAGAACCGATAATCAAATTTGGAAATGGTTTCTTATCTTTGCACTGTTATTTCTAATAACCGAAATGGCAATTATACGATTCGTAAAGTAAAAAACGAAGGTCAAATAATTAAAAAATCAACATGAAATGAGCATGACCGTAATTTGGTCGTAAAAGCTAATACAACTATGCGAATTCCATATTCCATTTAAAAACAAATATTATCTACATATGAAATTAATCATCAGAGAAGCAAAAATTATCGATTCGAAAAGTCCTTTTCATAACAAGACAGTAGATATTTTAATTGTTGATGGTTTTATAAAAAAAATAGGAACTTCTATTCCTAATTTAGAAAAAACAGACGAAGTAAAACTGGATAACTTACATGTTTCCCAAGGCTGGTTTGACAGTAGTGTTTCGCTTGGAGAACCTGGTTTTGAAGATAGAGAAACCATTTCAAACGGGCTTGATGTAGCTGCCAAAAGCGGTTTTACTGCAATAGCCTTACAATCCAACTCCTTCCCTGTTATTGACAATCAATCCCAAGTGAATTTTGTGGTAAACAAAGCACATGGATTTGCAACAGAACTTTTCCCAATAGGCTCTTTAACAAAAGGAAGTGAAGGAAAAGACATGGCTGAATTATATGATATGAAAAAAGCGGGTGCAATTGCTTTTGGAGATTATAATAAAAGTCTTGACAATGCCAATTTGCTAAAAATTACCTTACAATACGTACAGGATTTTGACGGTTTAGTTATTGCATTTACACAAGATCGCAATATAAAAGGAAACGGGGTAGCTAATGAAGGTATTGTTTCTACCCGATTAGGTTTGAAAGGAATTCCAAATCTAGCCGAAGAATTACAAATTGCTAGAAATTTATTTCTGTTAGAATACACTGGTGGAAAATTACACATTCCAACTATTTCAACTAAAAAATCAGTTCAATTAATCAAAGAAGCGAAAGCTAATGGACTAAATGTGACCTGTAGTGTAGCGGTCCATAATTTAGTTTTAACCGATGAAAAACTGGAAGAATTCGATACAAGATATAAAGTTTCACCACCGTTGAGAACAGAAACCGATAGAAAAGCATTGTTGAAAGGGATAAAAGACGGAACGATCGATATGATCACATCCGACCACAATCCGATTGACATCGAACATAAAAAAATGGAGTTTGATACCGCCAAAAATGGAACAATTGGACTAGAAAGTGCTTTTGGTGCTTTGATGACAGTACTGCCATTAGAAACAGTGATAGAGAAATTGACATCCGGAAAATCTAGGTTTGGTATTGATATACAAACCATTAATGAAGGTTCAAAAGCTAACATTACCCTATTCAACCCGGAACCAAAAAGCATTTTTACAAAATCATCCATTTTATCGAAATCGAAAAATTCCGCTTTCTTGGGAGCAGAAATAAAAGGAAAAGTTCACGGGATTTTGAATCAAGGAAAATTAATTTTAGCATAAATAAAAAAAACCGCACAAACCTCAAGGTGAGCACAAATAAAAATGAATAATACTACCGAAACAGGAAAAACTGCCGCCATAACAAGTTATATTTTAGGAATTGGCGTGTTTATAGCGATGTCTATGAACTCTGAAGATAAAAATGCGTTTGCTTCTTTTCACATCCGTCAAGGACTGGGACTCACATTAACTTTTATATCCTTGGGATTAATCATCAGCAATTTTGACAGCTTAATGATTTCTGCGCCTATGTGGATTTTTGTATTCGTTTTATGGTCCTATGGGATTACCAGTGCTATAAAAGGCGAAACAAAACCGGTTCCTTTATTAGGGACTTATTTCCAAAAATGGCTTAAAAACATATCATAACAAAATGAATTTATCTTTAGAATATAAAATACGAGAACCTAAAATAAAATTAGACAAAAATCCACTTTTACTTTTATTACATGGTTACGGCAGCAATGAGGAAGACTTATTTTCGTTTGCAACCGAACTTCCTGATGAATATTACATCATTTCAGCAAGGGCTCCATATAACATGCAATATGGCGCTTATGCTTGGTATGCTATCAATTTTGATGCAGATGAAAACAAATTTTCAGATCACGAACAAGCAAAAATTTCAAGAGATTTAATTGCTCAATTTATCGACGAATTAATTGAAACCTATCCTATAGATTCTAAAAACGTTACTTTGGTTGGCTTCAGCCAAGGCTCGATTTTAAGTTATGCAATAGCGTTATCGCATCCTGATAAAGTGCAAAGAGTCGTTGCGTTGAGCGGTTATGTAAGCGAACCTATTTTAGAAGAGAGTTACTTACGAAACGATCTTACAAAACTTAAAATATTCCATTCGCATGGCACTGCAGATCAAGTAATTCCTATAGAATGGGCAAGAAAAACAAAACCTTTTTTGGAGAAATTAGGCATTGATTCTACCTGCAAAGAATATCCTGTAGGTCATGGCGTAGCACCACAAAATTTTTACGATTTCAAGAATTGGCTTCTTGAAAATTAATTTTTTGTTTTCAGTCGCAATGAACACTCAGTGCGACAGAAAACTAAAGCTTTATTTTTGATACAACAAAGATTGATTTACTTCAAAAGTAATGGTATCATCATCATTGACAAAGTATTTTAACAACACTTCTCCCCAAATTTCGCCATCACTAAAATCAGCAATAATCCAACGATGATTTAAAATTCTGACTTTATTGATGATGAATTTATTAGCCCCGATTTTATCCTGACCCACGTAAGGATTCCCCTTAGGATTTGAATTATAATCCAATAATTTCTCAGTTACAAAGGGAATTAATTTTTCATATTGAATTATCTTTCCAGAGTTCGAAGATTCAAAATAATTTTGGGCATTTTCATTTTTTTCCAACGAGAAATAGTTAGCGTCAGTTAATTTATTTTTAACCGAATTCAAGCTATCTTTCAACTTTGTAGTTACCTTTTTATATCTATCCTGTTCAAAAGTTACTTCCTTACTCAAGAACATATACGTGTAAACATTAAATAATAAAGCTAGAATAAAAGCGTAAAGTAATAATGATTTTTTCATTTTTAAGACTGATTAAATTGTAATTTCTAGATTATCATACGCAAGAAAAACGTTCTCTGGAAGTTTTTTTTGTACTTCTTCATGAAAACCAAGAATATGACTGATGTGGGTAATATAGGCTTTTTTAGGTTGAAGCAAAGTTATAAAATCTAACGCTTCCTGCAAATTGAAATGCGCAATGTGAGATTCTTCACGCAAAGCGTTTATCACCAATACTTTTAGATTTTTCAATTTATCTATTTCGCTTTCTTCAATTGTTTTCACATCTGTCAAATAAGCAAAATCATCTATTCTATACCCAAAAACCTGAAGACCTGCATGCATTACATCAATAGGAATAGCCGTTTTATCGCCAATAGAAAAGGGTTGATTATTGACCACTTCAATTGTTTCTACAGATGGTGCTCCAGGATATCTATTTACTGTTTCAAAAACATAATCGAAACGCTTTTTAAGATTATCAATTACCCTGTGATGCGCATAAATGGGAATCTCGCCTTGTTTAAAATTGAAGGGTCGAATATCATCTAAACCGGCAGTGTGATCTGAATGTTCATGAGTAAATAGGATTCCGTCTACTTTTTGGCAATTCGAAGAAAGCATCTGTTGTCTAAAATCAGGTCCGCAATCGATTACGAACGAATGGTTTCCCCAAGAGATCCAAACCGAAACTCGAAGCCTTTTATCCTTAAAATCAGTGCTTTTGCATACAGGATGATTACTCCCTATAATAGGAATTCCTTGTGATGTGCCAGTGCCTAAAAAATATACCTTCAATGCTATTAGATTTTTTTACAAAAATAGGGTTAATTCTCTTTCATTAGAAACCTATTTAATTAACTTTGTAACATATTAGCCATATTAAAATAAAATGGGTACTGAAATAAAACTAAAAGGTGACAAAGTCATCGAGCAAATTCCTTCCATAAAAGACAAAGCACTTCGTATCAACTTGAATGAAAATATCTACGGAACTTTCGCAGAAATTGGTGCTGGGCAAGAAACTGTAAGACATTTTTTTAGATCTGGTGGATCTTCCGGTACTATTGCAAAAGCGATGTCCGCTTATGATAAAGATTTTAGTGATGCCGTGTATGGTACAGAAAAAGACGGGCGCTACGTTACGGAAAGCAGACTAAAGAAAATGCTTTCTCATGAAGTAAACTTAATAGAACAGCGTTTAAGTAGAGAAAAACATCCTAACAAAATGTTTTTTAGTTATGCCAATACTGTAGCAACCATTGATTTTGCCAAACAATTCAAAGGACATGGATGGGTTGGAATCAGCTATCAAATTGAACCGGACGAGGATTATAACGAAATCATTATTCACATTCGTTTTAAGGAAACAGATGTTCGATTGCAACAGGAAACACTTGGAATTCTGGGTGTAAATTTAATTTATGGCGCTTATTATAAATACAACGACCCTAAACGTCTATTGCGATATTTATACGATCATTTAGATAAAGATCAGTTAGAGATAGATACAATTAATTTCTCAGGACCACGTTTTTCCGAGGTGGACAATCGTTTGATGAGTTTACAGCTGGTTAAAAATGGAATGACTGATGCGGTTATGTTTAATCCAGATGGAAAAAACATCCTTCCTGCAGCCATATTATACAAAAAAAATATTCTTGCTTTCAGAGGAAGTTTTCGTCCGGTTACTAAAGTAAACATGGACATGTATGAGAAATCATTAAAAATGTTTCTGAATGAGAATAAAGTAGAAGTCGATAATACACTTGTTATTTTTGAAATTACCCTTTCGAATTTACGTTCAGATGGTGAAATTGACGAAAGAGATTTTATGGATCGTGCCGAATTACTTTGTTCGTTAGGACAAACGGTAATGATTTCTAATTTTCAAGAATATTATAAAGTGGTGGAATATTTTGCCAATTATACCAAAGCTCGAATGGGATTAGCAATGGGTGTAAATAATTTAGTTGATATTTTTGACGAAAAATACTACCGTCATTTGAGTGGTGGAATTCTGGAAGCTTTTGGAAAATTATTTTACCGTGACATGAAAGTCTTTTTGTATCCAATGATGGGCGAAAATGGGGAAATCATCACTTCGGACAATTTGAAAGTACATCCTAGAATGAAAGAATTATACAAATTCTTCAAATTTAATGGTAAAGTTGTTGATATAGTAGACTATGATCCTAATATTCTGGAAGTATTCTCTCGTGAAGTACTCAACATGATAAGCCAAGGAAAACCAGGTTGGGAAATTATGCTTCCTTCCGGTATTGCCGAAATTATAAAAGAACATCACCTTTTTGGATATGATCCAATTAAACTATTGAAAGAAAGCAATTAATCGTTTACAAAGCAAAAGAAAGTGCCAAGAAAAAAGATATTCTAATAGTCTTATTTCTTGGCTCTTTCTCTTTATTTATTTTTAAGATTATTTCAGTATTTGAGCAGCATGTGCTTTTGTTTTTACATCCGAGATTACTTCATCTATAATTCCGTTTTCATCTATCACGAAAGTAGTTCTGTGAATCCCGTCATATTCTTTTCCCATGAATTTCTTTGGTCCCCAAACCCCAAAAGCTTGAATTACTGATTTATCTTCATCAGCCAATAATGGAAAAGGGAAATCATATTTTTCTTTGAATTTTGCCTGTGCTTTTTGCGCATCGGCGCTTACACCTAGAATTTCATAATTATTAGCTTTAAAACGCTCATAATTATCTCTTAAATCACAAGCTTCTGCAGTACATCCCGGTGTATTAGCTTTGGGATAAAAGAATACAACTAGTTTTTTCCCTTTATAATCGGCTAATTGATGTAGCGTTCCGTCTTGATCCAGAGCAGAAAAATTGGGGGCTTTATCTCCTTTTTTTAATGTTGTCATTATTATATTTTATTTGTTGAATTGAAATTGAATTTTGCTATTGAGTTTGAAATTGTTTTTCTTTACAAACCAAATTTAATGAATAATGAATAAACAAGAACGTGTAACGTTTGTTATAAATACGTTAAAAGAATTATATCCTACAATTCCTATTCCGCTAGACCATAAAGATCCTTACACTTTATTGATTGCCGTTTTACTTTCGGCACAATGCACAGATGTTCGCGTGAATCAAATTACACCTTTGCTTTTTGCAAAAGCGGATAATCCGTACGATATGATAAAAATGTCAGTGGAAGAAATTAAGGAAATCATACGGCCTTGTGGCTTATCGCCAATGAAATCTAAAGGTATCCACGGTTTATCTCATATTTTAATTGATAAACATGGTGGAAAAGTGCCGCAGAGTTTTGAATTTTTAGAAGAGCTTCCGGCAGTTGGGCATAAAACTGCAAGTGTGGTGATGTCTCAAGCTTTTGGTGTTCCGGCTTTTCCTGTAGACACACATATTCATCGATTAATGTACCGTTGGAATTTGACCAATGGAAAAAATGTGGTCCAAACAGAGAAGGATGCTAAGCGCCTTTTTCCGGAGAAAATATGGAATGATTTACACTTACAAATCATTTGGTATGGACGGCAATATTCACCTGCACGTGGTTGGGATTTAGATAAAGATATTATCACCAAAACGATTGGTAAAAAATCAGTTTTAGATGAATATGATAAAAAAAAGAACTCCTAAAATAGGAGATTCCACTAATTTTAAAGAAAAATTAGTGGAATCCGGTTATTCAAGTCCTAAAAAATAGAATCTTGAATTTTTTCGATACATTAACAACCAACACTTAAATTGACTTTTATTAATTCGCTATAATTTCGAAACTTTTATCTTCTATTTTTATTATGGTTAACGCCTTTGAATAATTCAATAAAAAAGAAACGATTTCTTTCCTAGGCTTCATCCTTTTAGTAACTTTTGATTCTCTGGAGTAAATTTTTGCCATATTGTAATAAATTTGTTTTATATTACAACGGAGCAAGTTTCGTTTTATTGTTAATTAGTCAAAACAATTTGATGCTTATCTATAACTTTTCTTAAATTCATTAATGCATAACGCATTCTACCTAAAGCAGTATTGATACTAACTCCAGTTGTTTCAGAAATTTCTTTAAAACTCATATCCTGATACATTCGCATTACCAAAACTTCTTTTTGATCTATGGGAAGCTCTTCGATAAGTTTTTTCAAATCCATTTCGACTTGTTCCGATATTATTTTGTTTTCTATTGTAAGTGAGTCATCGGACATTATTGAAAAAATAGAGAATTCCTCTGTTTCTCTAAACATGGGCATTTTTTTAGTTTTTCGATAATGATCCACAATAAGGTTATGTGAGATTCTCATCACCCATGGCAAAAACTTCCCTTCTTCATTATAAGAATTTGATTTTAAGGTTCTTATCACCTTAATAAAGGTGTCTTGAAAAATATCATTCGAAATATCTCTATCAGAGATTTTAGAATATATAAACCCATAAATTTTTGATTCGTGTCTTTTAATTAAAGATGCTAAGGCATCTTCATTACCTGCAACATAATCCTGAACCAATAATGCGTCTGGAAGTTGTGTACTAGCCATAGTTATACTTTTTAGTTTTTAATTAAAATCGAGAGTTTTCTCTAAAAAGTAGTTTTGTAATATAGGCTAGTGATTAATTAGGGTTATTTTAATGGTCAAATTTAGCAAATAATTATTTTAACAAACAAATAAAATTAATAAAAATTAACATTTGAGAAATAAAAATGTTAATTATTAGGCTAAGATTTTACATTTGGGTGATATAAATTTACGCAATAATAGTTTAATAAAAATATTATTTTTAAACTATTGTGCTTTAAGAATTAAAAAGAATAACTAAAAAAAAATTTAACAAGAAATTTAATTATAATAAAGAATTCTGAGAACCATATTTCTGATTTCATTCCATTTAACGATCCAAAATTTGTGATTTGTTCAACCCCTTTTCTCCGATGAAAATTGATTACTTTTGTAAAAATTATTGTTTTTATGCAAGTTGACCTTTCTACATTAGATCCTAAGAAAAATATTATAATCAAAGGCGCACAAGTACATAATTTAAAAAATGTAGATGTTGCGATTCCTCGAAATAAATTAGTTGTAATAACGGGACTTTCTGGATCCGGAAAATCAAGCCTGGCATTTGATACTTTATACGCCGAAGGACAACGCCGTTATGTAGAAAGCCTATCCTCATATGCAAGACAATTTCTTGGCCGTTTAGACAAACCAAAAGTGGAATATATAAAAGGGATTGCTCCTGCAATTGCTATTGAACAAAAAGTAAACACTACTAATGCCCGCTCTACGGTAGGAACTTCAACTGAAATTTATGATTATATAAAATTATTATTTGCTCGAGTTGGAAGAACTTATTCTCCTATTTCAGGACGAGAAGTAAAAAAAAATACGGTTACTGATGTGGTTACCGATGTGAAAAGTTTTGACATTGAAAGCAAATGGTTACTCCTTGCTCCTTTACATCTGGAAGAAGGCCGAAAACTGGAAGACAAATTAAAAGTACTTTTACAACAAGGATTTGCAAGAATTCTGGTTAATAATGAAATGGTTCGTTTAGATGAAATCGACCAACATTCTTTAGACAATAAAGACATCAAGCTCATTATTGATAGGATTGTTGTCAATCCCGAAACCTCGGGAGAAGAAGAATTCTATAATCGACTGGCTGATGCAGTGCAAACCGCTTTTTTTGAAGGGAAGGGAATTTGTTATTTGCAGGAATTAAATTCGGATAAAACATTTTCTTATTCTAATAATTTTGAGTTGGACGGTATTACTTTTTTGGAACCAAATGTACATTTATTCAGTTTCAACAATCCTTACGGTGCTTGTCCTGTATGTGAAGGTTACGGAAATATAATAGGAATTGATGCCGAATTAGTGGTTCCTAACACTACCTTATCAGTATTTGAAAACGCTATTTTCCCATGGAGAGGCGAAAGTATGAGTTGGTTTCGGGACCAATTTGTAAACAACGCCTACAAATTTGATTTTCCAATCCACAAGCCTTTTTATCAATTATCGGAAGATCAAAAAGAATTGATATGGAATGGAAACAACTACTTTCAAGGCCTGAATGATTTTTTTAAGGAATTAGAAGAAAAAAATTATAAGATTCAAAACCGTGTAATGCTTTCTCGTTATCGCGGTAAAACCAAATGTTATTCTTGTAAAGGAAAACGCTTGCGAATAGAAGCTTCTTACGTTAAAATTAATGATAAAACCGTTTCTGATTTAGTTGATTTACCAATTAAGCATTTAGTAACCTTTTTTGAAAGCATTAATTTAGATGTTTATGAAAAGCAAATTGCAAAACGATTATTGATAGAAATCAATAATCGGTTATCCTTTTTAACTGAAGTTGGTTTGGATTATCTTACTTTAAATAGAAATTCAGCAACACTTTCCGGAGGGGAATCACAAAGAATCAATTTAGCAACTTCATTGGGAAGCAGCTTAGTGGGTTCTATGTATATTCTTGATGAACCCAGCATTGGTTTACACCCAAAGGACACAGAACGATTGATAAAAGTATTGCTATCGCTTCGTGATTTGGGCAATACCGTTATTGTAGTCGAACACGACGAAGATATTATGAAAGCAGCCGATATGATTATTGATATTGGTCCTGAAGCAGGAACTCTAGGTGGTTATTTAGTGGCTCAAGGTACTTATGATGAAATCCTGAAATCGACTTCACTTACAGCAAAATATTTAAATGGTGATTTAGAAATTTCTGTCCCTAAGAAAAGAAGAACTTTCAAAAATTTTATTGAAATAAAAGGAGCCCGAGAAAATAACCTACAAAACATTGATGTTACTTTTCCATTGGATGTATTGACGGTTATAACAGGTGTTTCTGGAAGTGGAAAAAGCACATTGGTAAAGAAAATTTTGTTTCCTGCCATGCAAAAAAAGCTAGAAAATGCAGGCGAAAAAGCAGGTCAATTTACTGAAATGACTGGTTCATTTTCGCAAATTAAGCATATTGAATACGTAGATCAAAACCCAATTGGAAGAAGTTCTCGTTCTAATCCAGTCACTTACATTAAGGCTTATGATGACATCAGGGAGTTATATTCCAAAGAAAAATTATCAAAAATAAGAGGATATC
Organism: Flavobacterium algoriphilum; assembly: GCF_048158655.1. Lineage (NCBI taxonomy): Bacteria > Pseudomonadati > Bacteroidota > Flavobacteriia > Flavobacteriales > Flavobacteriaceae > Flavobacterium > Flavobacterium algoriphilum. Next base: position 77,120 of record NZ_JBLNKY010000005.1, on the reverse strand, counting down.
AGGCCAAACATTTTTCTTTTAATGTTGATGGCGGAAGATGTGAAACCTGCAAAGGGGAGGGTTCCATAAACGTAGAAATGGTTTTCATGGCTGATGTACAATTGCCTTGTGAAACCTGTAACGGAAAACGGTTTAAAAAAGAAGTTTTGGAAGTTGCCTTTGAAGGCAAAAATATAAACGATATTCTTACGATGACCATTGATGATGCAATTGCATTTTTTACCAATCATAAGCAAGCTAAAATCACTCAAAAGATTCAACCGCTGCAAGATGTTGGATTAGGATATGTGCAATTGGGACAATCCTCTTCTACTCTTTCAGGTGGAGAAGCGCAACGTATAAAACTTGCTTCATTTTTAGTAAAAGGAGCCACAAAAGACAAAGCACTTTTTGTATTTGATGAACCTACTACAGGATTACATTTTCATGATATTAAGAAACTATTGGCTTCATTTGATGCTTTGATAGACAAAGGGCATTCGATAATTGTAATCGAACACAACCTGGATCTTATAAAATGTGCCGACTGGATAATTGATCTGGGCCCTGAAGGAGGGGAAAATGGTGGGAAATTATTAGCTGTGGGAACTCCTGAAGAAATAGTAAAAATAAAAAAATCAATCACTGCTAAATATCTCAAGGATAAATTATAAAAATCTATTCAGAATAGCATTTTTCTTCAAATGTATTTCCATCTTCATCGATAGCAATTAATATCTTTTTTTCTCTGGAGGACACGTACGTTAAATAAATCCAAGCTATGGACCATAAACCTAGCGTAACACAACAAAGTAAAAAATTAAAACCGTGGTCAACTGTTTTTGCATCTTTTGATAAGACCGCAAATGGCAGTGCATCATTTCTTTCAGTAATAACAAATCCATTACTAATTTTAGTAGCTATAATAGTAGAAAATTTCTGTAGACTTTCTTCGTTTATGTATTGGTTGCTTTGCATAATTATTGGGGTAAATTACTTTAGCTATTTAGTGTTTTTTTCAAAAATATTTTGTAAAATATCATTGGCAAAAATAAGGGCGATATCTTGCCACCGCAATACCCACTTTTAGTGATTTTTCAGTATTTTTTACAATTTGATCTTTATGTTTAAAACCCAAAATAGAGTACAAATATATTTTAAAAAGGCTTTTTAATATTACATAATACTTAAAAAATATTGTATAATTCACACTATTCAAAATCCTCTATTAATTTAAAAACAACAAATTAAATAAAAACCTAGAGTTACTATTTTTTAGTCAATTGATCTGAAGAAATATTGTTAAGCTAAAAAAACTTTAACTTAAGCGATTTTTAAAACCAACGTGAATTGCTGTAATTAAATCAAAGTCCCTTTATAGACGTCTTTTTTTTATATAAAATTAAATCTAAATGTGAGAAAGATTACAAAAAATTCAAAACACCTTTTAGCAATTGGTTACAAAAACAATTTGATATAAAGAAAATTATTTTAAAGCTACTTTCTAAACTTTTTCAACACATTATTCATTACTTGGTTTATTTCGGTAGAAATAGCAAATTTATAGTTGATATAAACATATAAAATGGTCACTAAAGCAGATTTTAATCCAATACTAATTATCGGATGAAAAGGAAACTGCCAGAAATAAAACAGTAAGAACAACACAAACGTAATTGCTATAGAATACAATGTTTGAGTTGTAAAAGGATATAAATCCAAACGCTTAACCACAAAAATCAATTTGGCAAGGCTATATAATGTTATCGATAATAAAGTGGCAAAAGCAGAACCCATAATACCATAAATAGGAATAAAAATCATATTCAGGACTATGGTTAAAATTACCAATGCGACACCTAAAAACAAAACCGTTTTATAATATTTTGTATTGAAAATAATGGCGTTATTATTCCCTAAAATCAAATCGAAATATTTAGAGATTCCAATCATAAAAACAACCAAAATACCTCCGCTATAATCCTTCGGAACCATTTCATACAACTGATTGATATTGACAAAAATACCCAGCATAACCAAACCGCCTACAACTTGTAGATTAATCGAGGTTTTTTTATAGAGATCATTTAGCTCATCATGTTTGTTTTCATGCATTAATCGTGCAGTAATAGGATAAACGATTTGATGCATTGCACGACTTGGAACAGATATCACTAACGCAATATAAGTAGCAACAGAATAAAAGGCAATATTCTCAATATGCATGTATTGATTAAGAATCATTTTATCCCCATCCAAAAGTAAATTAGCAACACTTCCTGACAAAATAATATAAAAAGTGTACGTCAATATTTCTTTTGTGTTTTCTGGAATTGTAAACTGAAAAGTGGGTTTCTGGATACTAAAGGCATAAAACATCGTCACCAAAAACGCCAAAAAATACAATCCTGCTGTCGCATATACGAACCCTTCAACGCTAAGCCAATTATAATAAACTCCAATTAACAGAAAAAACGAAAACAATCGCAACCCTACTTCTTTAATAAAATTTCCAAAAACAGAATGCATGTGTACACGTAACCAAGCATAAAAAATTTCGAAATATGCCATACACAATCCGATAAATGGTATCAACCAAATATAATTTTTGACAATTGCATTCTTTTTTGACAAGAAGAATAAAATCTCATCATAAAAGAAAAGCCCAATTAATAACATTGGAACTATTAACAGAAAAGGGAACAAAACCGTAAAGGATAAAAACCGAGATTTTTCTTCTTCAGTTTTATATTGAGAATAAAATTTAACCAATGTATTTTGCATTCCAATAGCAAACAATGGCATAATCACATTAGCACAAGAAGTCACGTAATTAGTCAAACCATAAAAAGTTGCTCCAAGAAAAACAGGATACAAATAAATGGTATTTATACCACCAATTCCAAAACCAATATAGGTTATTATCGTATTTTTTAAAGACTGATTTAATACTATTCCCATTATTGAGGTTAGAAGTTAGAGGTTCTGTTTGTCTGAATTGATCAATTGTGATAATTCTTTGGTAAGGTTTTTTCTGGAATAACGTTGTAAACCTACTCCATTTACTTCTAATTTTCCTTCCAGAAACTGATTATAAAAATCCAAAATTACACTTTTTAGTTTCACTTTCTCGGAATAATTAAAAAACACACCAGTATTCGTTTCCGTTATGATTTCGGCAAAATCAGAACCATTTGGTCCAATCGCTATTATGGGTCTGTTAGAAACCATATATTCAAATAATTTTCCCGGAATAATGCTTTTGGTATCCTCGGAATCAATTTCGATAAGCAATAAAACCTGCGATTTTCTTTGATGGGCAATCGCTTCCGCATGGGAAACATAGCCCAAATTATTCAAATACGGATTTAAGCCAAATTGAGTTAAGGTTTCCAATACTTCCTGACTTACTGCGCCAATTAATTTTATGTCTAAATGTGATTTGAAATCCGGAATTTCATCTAGTAATTCAACGAAGCATTCCCATAAAATTAGAGGATTTCTTTCCGACAAAAAAGAACCAATGTGAGCCAAGCTAAATTTCGTATCCAATGTTTGTTTTTCAACATTTTCAATATCGTAACCATTGGTTATTACGGCAATGGGCTTGCTTGTAATGGCTTGAAATTCGGTTTTAGTGGTTTTACTGGTTACAATAATAGTATCAGCAGCATTCAAAACCTGCTGTTCTAATGTTTTGTGTTTCTTGGCTGCATAGCCCGATAATCGTAAGGATTTATGATAACCAATCGTCGTCCAAGGATCTCTAAAATCAGCAAACCATTTTAGATCTAATTTTTGTTTTAATTCTAATCCAATGAGATGCAAGCTGTGTGGCGGTCCCGAAGTAACAATTGTATCAATATTATTTTCTAGAATGTATTTTTCTAAGTAAGAAACCGATGGTTTTACCCAAAAAACACGGGCATCAGGAATAAAAAGATTACCACGAATCCAAAGAAAGGTTTTATCCAGAAGGCTTTGTTTCTTTTTATTTGGAATAATTCCTGAACTGATTTTTTTTGTTTTGTTCTTCGAAAAAAAAGAAGCCAATTGATACGGTTCAAAAATTTTATGTTTCAGAATAATTGCCGTGTCTGAAACTTCTTTTATTAAATTTTCATCCACAATTGGGTACGTTGGATTCTCTGGAATAAACACAATGGGTTGAATTCCAAAATCCGGCAGATATTTTACAAATTTCAACCAACGCTGCACTCCTGGCCCCCCAGCTGGCGGCCAATAGTAAGTAATTATTAATAGTTTCTTTGGTTCCAAGTTTAAGGTTTAAAGTTAATATACTAATTTAAATTCTAAAATCTTAAATCGTTAATCAACAGTCTTAAATCCTTTTTTTCTTTCAAAATAAATCCCTCCAATTAACAGCAACAACATTCCTATTGAGCTAAAGAGTGTAATTGTACTTCCCGTTTTTATAACTTGTGGCTCAAACTTGAATTCTACAATATGTTTTCCCGCAGGTATAACAAGAGCTCGTAGTGTATAATCGGCTCTTATATGAGGAGTCAATTTGCCATCAACATAAGCATTCCAGCCTTTTCCATAATAGATTTCAGAGAAAACGGCTAAACCTTCATTCCCATTATTCGACGTATATTTTAAATGGTTCGGTTTGTATGAATCCAAAATTATTGTAGCCGAACTGTCTTTGGCGAAAGCCGTCTTTTTAATTTCAAATTCTTTTTGATTGACTACTGCCACATTTTTAGAATCCAAACTATCCAATGCTTTCATTTCTTGATCAGCAGAATTGACTGCTTTTACCTGACTCACAAACCAGGCGTTTCCATTGGCGATAGGATTTGACGTTGGAAATTCTTTTCCTTCTTTATCCGTTTGAATTACATATTTTACGTCCAACATATTAAGGATTTCCATATTGTTTTTAGCAATTTGGTAATCAAATAATTGTTGCATTCTTCGTGGTTTAACCGCATTATATCCCCCAATAGATTTATGGAAATAAGAAGTTCTGGCGCTTGATAAATTACCGCTTACTTCAAAAACTCTGTAGTTTGTTGTATCTTTTAGAATTTGAGCATCTGCAGGTGTTTCCTGAAATGGCACTTCTACTTCTCTTCCACTAACAAAATCTTTACTCGAAACGTATTTTTTATCGACAAAAAACAAGTCGAAAATCATTAGAAGTCCTACCAAGATTATCGCTGTATTTTGAGCCAATTTATTTTTTATAAACAACCATAAAATACCTGCTGAAATTAAAATAAAGAAGCCAGAACGCAATAAATCCGCACTGTACAAACTCATTCTGTCCTCCTTAAGCGCACTCACAAAATCTGGTCCGTAACTTTCGAGATAATAACTATCATTCCCACCGGAAAAGCTGAACAAACTTTTGCACAAAAACAAAATCAGAATAACCCCTAAACTAAAAGTTCCAGCCTCTAATAAGGATTTCTGCTGTAGCTTCGGATCCTCTTTTTCTAATTTAAAAAAGGATTGTAATCCCATTATCGCTAAAACTGGGAAACATAATTCTAAAATCACCTGTATGGAAGAAACCGCTCTAAACTTATTGTACATTGGAACATGATCAATAAAAAAGTCAGTCAAAGCCGGTAAATTTTTACCCCAAGAAAGTATTAATGCCACAATGGCTCCCGAAAGAAATACATATTTAATTTTTCGTTCATCAACAAACAAAGCCAAAATTCCTAAAAAGAAAACTACAGCACCAATATAAGCTGGTGCCGCTACAATAGGCTGGTCTCCCCAATAGGTTGGCATTCCAGAAACAAAATCTTTAGCTTGAGCCTCTTGCACTCCTTTACCAATCATAAAATCATACATTTTACTATCCGTTCCCAGAGCTTCATTATTAGAACCTCCAAAAAGTCTTGGAGCAATAAGATTGAAACTTTCGGCGATCCCATAACTGTATTCTGTAATATATTCACGAGTCATAGCACTACTAGTAGTCATTTTTGATCCGTCAGGATTAAAGGTTAATTCACTCTTTCCCCGAGTACTAAAATCCGCATATTCGGCTGTAGCCAATAAATTAGTTGCATTAGAGCCCAAAGCAAATATACCAGCCACCGCCAGAACGCCAAACGAATACAAAAGTGATTTATATTGCTTCGCTTTTACACCCTGATAAATAAAATAACCGGAAAGTATCAATAAGAAAATTAATAAATAATAGGTCATTTGAAAGTGGTTGGCATTAATTTCTAATGCCGTGGCAAACATTGTCAGCAAACCACCTAAAATGTATTTTTTTCTAAAAACTAAAATAAAACCAGCAATAACGAGCGGCATATAAGCAATTGCATGCGCTTTTGCATTATGTCCTACCCCAAGTATAATGATCAAATAAGTGGAAAACCCAAAAGCCAAAGCCCCAAAAAAAGCTTTCAAAGGATCGATTTTCAAAACCAACATTAACCCATAAAAACCAAGAAAATACAGGAATAAATAATCGGCGGGACGCGGTAAAAATCGCAACGCATCATCAATCATTCCAATGTAATCGTGAGGGTATTTTGCGCCTAATTGATAGGTGGGCATTCCACCAAAAGCGGAATTGGTCCAATAAGGTTCCACATGATCCGAGGCTCTAAAGTCGTTTTGCTCTTTGGCCATTCCCGTGTATTGAGCAATATCCGATTGGAAAATTTGTTTTCCTTGCAATACAGGATAAAAATAGATTAGAGATATTAGTACAAAACCAAGTATGGCCAGCGCGTGCGGATAGAACTTATTTATTATTTTCAATTTTTGAAAGTTTGGTTTAAAGTATGAGAGCTGCGTTTTTTTTACGGCAAATTTAATCTATTTCTTCGTAATCAACATATTCTCCTACTTTTTTGGTTTCACGAGGATTTTTGGCATTGTCAGCATTGTAAATCACTTCATCTTTGCTCTGTGTTGTTTTCCAAGAATTATCCTGCGCATTTTGTTGCTGTTGTTGAAAATTTTGCCCAGCCTTTTCTACTACTTTTTTAACTAATAAAGGCAGAAATAACTTCGCCAAAAATTTAAAAATATAATAGAAAGCAAGCATATAAAAAAGTGCTTTTATAAAACCGGAAAATGAAGCAGTTTGCATAAACGTATAATTTTTTTCAAAATTAATAAATCAAACGTTCAAAATTAAAATATCATTCTTAAATAAATAATAAAATATAGTACATTTGAAAAGCGTTATTACTTTTTAACTCAAAAAAAAAATAATATGTTCAAATTCAAAACCTTATTTTTAGCTGCCCTTTTAATAATCCCATGTATTCACTATGGACAGCATACGGATCAAATCAACTCTAACAGACCCGGTGAAACGATGTCCGCATTTGCAGTTGGAAAATCAGTAATTCAAATAGAAACAGGGATTTATGGAATCAAAGAAAAACATAATTTATTGAATTATGATGCCAATGGTTTGGGGATTGATGCCACGTTAAGATATGGACTTTTCCTAGAGAAATTAGAATTGATAGCCGATTTACAGTACCAAAACGAAAAATTTACCACGTTATTTAATAACTCTAATAAATCAGCGCTAAAGCAAACCGTTTTAGGAGCCAAATATCTAATTTACGATCCATTCAAAAATTATGAAAAAAAAGTAAATGTTTACAGTTGGAAAGCCAATCGTGCTTTCAATTGGCATCAATTAATCCCTGCTGTTTCCGTATTTGCAGGAGCTAATTTTACCATGGCTAATAATCCATATTCTTTTTCTCCTAAAGCGAGTATATCCCCAAAAATCATGTTAATTACACAAAACCATTTGGGCGACGGAACATGGGTTTTTGTTACCAATATTATTGCCGATTACGTAACAACTGACTATCCAAGTTATGGATATGTATTGACATTAACTAAAGGATTTAACGATAAATGGTCAGGTTTCGTAGAAAACCAAGGCTTTAAAAGTGATTTTTATAGTGATGCAATTGTTCGCGGAGGTGCTGCTTATTTACTCAACAAAGACATGCAAATTGACGCATCAATAAGTACTAATTTCAAAGATACTCCTTCTGTTCTTTATGGAGGAGTAGGTTTTTCCTGGCGCTATGATGCAAATTATCAAGAAGTACGAATGAGTATTGACAGTGGAGGCGACAAAAAATCAAAATCAGTAAAAAAAGCAGAGAAAAAAAATAAAAAACGCAAAGACGAAATAGAAACTACACCCCAATAATAATGATTACAATAAAAGAAGCTAAAACAAAAAGTGAATTAACCAATTTCATCAAATTCCCTTTTTCTTTATACAAAAACAATAAAAACTGGGTTCCACCCATCATCGCTGATGAACTGGAATCGTTTGATAAGACCAAAAATCCTGCTTTCGAAAATGCAGAGGCGTATTTTTATATTGCGTACCAAAACAATGAAATTGTTGGCCGAATAGCGGCTATAATCAATTGGAGCGAAGTGAATGATCAACAAAAAAAGAAAGTTCGTTTTGGTTGGTTTGATGTCGTTGATGACATTCAAGTGACAAAAGCACTTTTGGAAAAAGTATATGAATTAGGTCGTAAAAATAATTTAGAGCACGTTGAAGGTCCTATGGGATTCTCAAATTTAGACAAAGTTGGTGTACTAACAGAAGGTTTTGATGAAATGGGAACCATGATTACGTGGTACAATCATCCGTATTACGCCAGTCATTTTGAGCAATTGGGTTATGCCAAAGAGAAAGAATACATAGAAAGTAAATTCCCTTTTGCCAACGTAAAACCGGAATTTTTTGAAAAGGCAAATGAATTGGTAAAAAGAAGGTACCAGTTAAGTCCGCTAAATTTTAAAACTACTAAAGAAGTGATGCCCCACGTGGATAAAATGTTTGATTTATTCAATGAGTCCTATGCTTCTTTATCCTCTTTTGTAGCCATTTCAGATACACAAAAAGAATATTTTAAGAAAAAATATATCAGTTTCATTAATCCTGAATTCATTAAATTTGTGGAAGACAAAGACCATAATATTGTCGCTTTTAGTATTGTGATGCCTTCTTTTTCGGAAGCATTGCAAAAATCAAAAGGAAAATTATTCCCATTTGGATTCCTGCATTTACTGAAAGCAAAAAAACAAAGCAAAGACGTGCTTTTTTATCTCATTGGTGTTCTCCCGGAATACCAAAACAAAGCAGTCACAGCAATCATATTTAAAGAATACTACGAAACTTTTAAAGAAAAAGGGATTATCAATTGCTTCAGAACTCCTGAATTAGCTGACAACCTTGCAATTCATAATTTATGGAAACATTTTAATACTGTAGTTCACAAACGCAGATGTACTTTTTTAAAAATTCTGTAATAATTGAGATCATAACTAAAAAATCCATCAGCGGCGAGTGATGGATTTTTTAGTTATAGATGGTTGCTTTTTATAATAAAAATCACATTTTACAATCCACTTTTGACAAAACTACATTCCCTTCAAATTTTAATTGTGCTGCATCCTTAAAAGTTACTTTTCCTGTATAATCATCCACTAAGTCTCCAAAACCTTCAACATAGGTATTCCCTTTTTTCAAAAAAACGACTTCACGAACGGTAGCAACACCTTCTGACATGAAGGCATAATCCGCAAAAAGCGTATCTCCTTTTATTTTTCCAACTAATGTCCCAAAACTTTTGTCTTTCTCATAGAAATTATAACTCAGTTTACCCGAAGTCAATTGATCTCCTTTCACATTCAAAGTCATTGAAATCGTATCCTTTTTTAAAACTACACGGTAACATTCTTCGGATACATGTTCTTCAACAACTTTTTTTTCTGATGCAGCCGGAGCTTCTTCCTTTTCTTTTTTACAAGAAACTAGAATGCTTATAAAAACGACTCCTAATACTATTACTTTTTTCATAGATTTTTCATTTTAGTTTTATAAATGTACCAATTCATAGCTAAATTCATTCCAAAAAAAACCATTCGCTTGGCGAATGGTTTTTTTTGGAATGAATTTAAGACTAAATTAAGCGTCCAAATCTACTTTAGTTCGTGATGCAATTTCTTTATAGGTTCCGTTTTCTAATTTTTCACGGATAGCTTCAAAAGCAGTAAGTGTTTGAGCTATATCATCCAATGTATGAGGAGCAGTAGGAATAACACGCAATAAAATCATTCCTTTTGGAATCACTGGATAAATTACTATCGACAAGAAAATACCATAATTTTCTCTTAAGTCATTCACCATTACCATCGCTTCCGGCACACTTCCTTCCAAATAAACTGGTGTAACACAAGTATTGGTATCACCAATATTAAATCCTTTGCTTCTCAAACCATTTTGCAGAGCATTTACATTTTCCCATAATTTGTCTTTCAATTCTGGGTTATCACGCAACAATTGCAAACGTTTCAAAGAACCAATGGTTTGAATCATTGGCAATGCTTTTGCAAACATTTGAGAACGTAAGTTGTATTTTAAATAATCGATGATGTCTTTATCAGCCGCCACAAAAGCTCCAATATTAGCCATCGATTTTGCAAAAGTCGAAAAATAAACATCAATATCTTCCTGAACGCATTGCTCCTCACCTGCTCCTGCACCTGTTGCACCAAGAGTTCCAAAACCATGTGCATCATCAACTAGCAAACGGAAATTGTATTTTTCTTTCATTGCTACAATCTCTTTCAGCTTTCCTTGTTGCCCGCGCATTCCAAAAACACCTTCGGTAATAAATAAAATACCGCCACCAGTTGTTTCTGCAAGTTTTGTAGCACGCGCCAAGTTTTTTTCCATACTTTCGATGTCGTTGTGCTTGTAAGTAAAACGTTTTCCGCTATGCAAACGAACACCGTCAATAATACAAGCGTGCGCATCTACATCATACACAATCACATCATTTCTGGTAACCAAAGCATCAATGATTGACACCATTCCTTGGTAACCAAAATTCAATAAATAAGCTGATTCTTTCATTACAAAAGCAGCCAGTTCTTGCTCTAATTGTTCGTGATATTTAGTGTGGCCACTCATCATACGCGCACCCATTGGGGCAGCTGCACCAAACTCGATAGCCGCATCTGCATCTGCTTTACGAACTTCAGGGTGATTTGCAAGACCTAAATAGTCATTCAAGCTCCAGTTCAAAACATCTTTCCCCGCAAACTTCATTCTTGGACCTAATTCTCCTTCTAATTTAGGAAAAACAAAATAGCCTTCCGCTTGTGAAGCCCATTTTCCTAATGGTCCTTTATTGTTTTGAATCCTTTCGAATAAATCCTTTACCATAATATATCAAGTAATAATTTTAATTTTAAGAAGTTGCAAAAATAATTATTTAAATTTTATAATTGTATTGAAAGTAAATTTATTTTTCATGGTTTATCTTGATGACTATCAGGAGGTATTTCCTGCTCTACACTATATCTTTTGTGCCGAAGAAAAATCGGCACAAAAGGATGCCGTTTCGATCAGGGCTAAAAAAAACGATTCCGATGATAAACTTTGTATATTTGGATAAATATTTCAACATTAGAAATTTATGTCCGAAGATACAAAAGAATTAAAACTTGCCGTTCTCATTGATGCTGACAACGTTCCGTATAGTAATGTAAAAGGAATGATGGAGGAAATAGCCAAATTTGGCACACCAACCACCAAACGTATTTATGCCGATTGGACAAAACCAAATGCCGGAGGCTGGAAAAGTGTTTTATTGGAACATGCGATTACGCCGATTCAACAATACAGTTACACAGTGGGTAAAAATTCTTCGGATTCAGCGATGATTATTGACGCCATGGACCTGTTGTATTCCGACAAAGTAGATGGCTTTTGTATCGTTTCCAGTGATTCTGATTTTACACGTTTAGCAATCCGATTGAGAGAATCCGGAATGAAAGTCATTGGAATTGGAGAACAAAAAACACCAAATTCATTCATTGTAGCCTGCGATAGATTTATTTATATTGAAGTTTTAGACGGAGCTATCAAGAAGAAATCACCAAAACGAACTGCCTCAGATGCCAAAAAAGCTACCCCAAAAAGCTTAAACAAAGTCGATGTACAAACTATCGAATTAATAGAATCAACCATCGAAGACATTGCTGATGACAGTGGCTGGGCTTTTCTTGGAGATGTAGGAAACCTTATCGTTAAGAAAAAACCCGAATTTGATCCAAGAAATTATGGTTTCGCAAAATTAACTCCCATGCTTAAATCATTAACTGATATTTTAGAAATCGATGAAAGAGATTCCGATAAAAAAGGAATCAAACATGTTTATGTACGATTGCGTTTTAGTTAGACTAACTTCTTAACAGCCTCATATAATGTTTCTTTTTTAATGGGTTTAGACAAATAATCATTCATCCCTATTGCCTTAACACGCTCTTTTGTGGTTTCCATCACATCAGCAGTTACTGCAATGATTGGAATTTCGCTATTATGCGCACCGGCACCTCCATTTCTAATTGCAATTGTAGCTTCATAGCCATCCATAACTGGCATTTGAAGATCCATTAGAACAATATCAAATTGATTGGTTTTAAATGCCTCCAATGCTTCTTGTCCATTATTCGCATAAACAACAGTCGTATTTAACCATTTCTTGGTAATCATTTTTATGACCATTTGATTAATCGGATTGTCTTCAACTACTAAAATCGATTTTCCATCCAAATCATCAATAACAGTTTTAACAGGAGCTTCAACCTTTTTCTGTTCTGTTGATACTTCAAAATCAATTGTAATAACACAAGTCGTTCCCTCATTGATTTTACTATCCATTACAATAGTTCCGTTTTGCATATCGACCAAAGTCTTAACAATGTAAAGTCCTAATCCAAGTCCGCCAAATTTTCGCTTATTATTAATGTTATTTTGAGAGAAAGAATCAAAAATACTATCCATTTTATCCTTGGAAATCCCCACACCAGAATCCGAAACAGTCAAAATCAAACTCGCTTTATTATTAGGTTTCAATTCAGCATCTATACTGAATTTCACAAAACCAGCGGCTGTAAATTTAATGGCATTATTCAATACATTGTTCACCACCTGAACCAATCGGGTCAAATCTCCAATTAAAAAATCAGGAATAGTATCCGATTTTAAAAATTGAAATTCTAACCCTTTATCTGTAGCCATATTTATCGCATTATTCTTTAAATGCTCCAAAACCTGTACCGGATCAAATTGCTCATTTTCCAACCTTAATTCCCCTTTTTCAATTTTAGAAAAGTCTAAAATATCATTGACAGAACTCAATAAACTATGAGAAGAATACTTTATAATTTGGCAATTTTTTATTATATTTTTATCCTGAACTTCATTAGAAATAGAATCAATTAAATTCATAATAGCATTGAGTGGCGTTCTCAATTCATGACTAATATTAGATAAAAAATACGATTTCAAGTCATTCATCTCCTGAGAACGAACCAAAGCGATTCGAGTAAGTTCATTTTTTTCATTTTTAAGATTCCTGATCAGGTTTGCCATTGAAAGTGAAAGGAAAATAACTTCTAAACCGGTTCCTAATTTAGAACTGTTCTGCGTCAAAAATGAATTAGGAACTTGACCGAAATTATTTAGAATAAATATTCCAAATCCAAGAATTAAAAAGAAAATACCAACGGTAAAAAAGCCATCAACATACTTGTTTTTATAATACAGATAGATGACCGAGGATATGATCAAGATGAGAATCAGCAATCCGAGTACGTTTGCCAAAGGATAACTAATTGCCAGAGCTACCGGAACAAAAAGGATGCAGAAAATTAACACAAAAGTTAAAAAATAAACGATATTAAAAAGAAGATAAATCGTTTTATTATACTTTTTGACATTTAAGAAAACTTCGCTGTACTTACCCAATAAAAAACCGGCTATCATCGCAAAAAACAATACTGCACGAAGCGAAAACCATCCACCCTGTGGCGTAACCAACTCATAAAAATACCCGTCCAAAGAAAATTGCATTAAGCCAATAAAAATAACATACAAGCTATAATACAAAAATGTTTTTTCGCGTAAAGCAAAATAGAAAAAAAAGTAAATAATGGAAACAATTGTCAGAATTCCATAAAAAATTCCGAAAAATAATTGCTCTTCTGAAACTGTTTTTATAAAACTTTCTGAAGAATACAGTTTTATTGGTATTTTTGTTGCTTCACCGTCGCTTTTTAAGTGTAAAAATAATTTTAAACTGGATTTTGGTGCAATTTCAATTTTAAAAATAGTCTTACGATTGTCAAAACTACGTTTAGAATATTGCATATTATCACCACTAACTTTTTTGGTGATTCTTCTTGAAGCTGAATCAAAAATATATAATTCTACCAAATCAGTAATTGGTCTAGCAGTCTCTAAGTAATATTTTAAGGATAAGTCCGTAGGGTTTTTAAGTTCAGTCTTTACCCAAAAATTATTCTGAGTAAAGCCTAAATCATCATTTTCCGTTTTAAGCTTTTTAGGACTCAATGAATTATAATTTGCAGTTACAAATTGGATATCTAAATTTCTTTGGCCAACATCTGCAATTGTAGTAAATTGATAAAGAGAAATTTTTTCAGGAATTGCATTGCTTCTAAAAACATATTGTGAATAAGTATTTGTAAAAAGCAACAAGAAAAATAATAATTTCAAAGTACTAGAAAGTCGATCGAATTTTTTCTGACCCATGTTTAATAAATTACAATTAGACAAAAGCACTTACTTAAAAAGAGCCCTTTAGTTTTTCTAAGTACTCTTTTTTTAATTATACTTTTCTATTATGTGAAGTAAAACAATTCATTTCAAATAATAGCATTTAAAGCACAAAATCTTAAAATAACTTTCACTGTAAAACAAAAAATTTTTCAATTTTGGAAATACTGTACCTATTATCAATTACTATCTCAATACAGCCTGTTCTGGATATACAAATTAGCACTTTGGCTAATCGTTAACGTGTCATTTTATAATACTTAAACTAAAGTCGTTAATATCCTGAAATTTAGTTTAGGAATTTCAATGACAACTGTTTATAATTAAGAAGGCAAGAAAAAAATAATTAATTTTTCCTGACGCATAGCCACAAAAAAAGAGGCCTTTTTAAAGGGCCTCTAATTCAGACTTTGATTTGTTATTATCGACTTATATCTTTCGATACAATTAACTATCAAATACAATACTCTTTGCAGATGGTTATATTCACAAACAAATCAAAACCATACCCAAAGATAAGGCAAATTTAATTCCAAACCATTCTAATAAAACACTTTAACTCTTAATTAACGCCGTGATTTTAGAATTTTAAAAACCACTGTTTAAAATAAAATTTCTACCCGTCAAGAATCCATCTTGGTCAATAGCCACAAAAAAAGAGGCCTTTTTAAAGGGCCTCTAATTCAGACTTTGATTTGTTATTATCGACTTATATCTTTCGATACAATTAACTATTAAATACACTACTCTTTGCAGATGGTTATATTCAAGAACAAATCAAAACCGTATCCAAAGATAAGGCAAATTTAATTCCAAACCAATCTAATAAAACACTTTAACTCTTAATTAACGCCGTGATTTTAGAATTTTAAAAACCACTGTTTAAAATAAAATTTCTACCCGTCAAGAATCCATCTTGGTCAATAGCCACAAAAAAAGAGGCCTTTTTAAAGGGCCTCTAATTCAGACTTTGATTTGTTATTATCGACTTATATCTTTCGATACAATTAACTATTAAATACACTACTCTTTGCAGATGGTTATATTCAAGAACAAATCAAAACCATATCCAAAGATAAGGCAAATTTAATTCCAAACCAATCTAATAAAACACTTTAACTCTTAATTAACGCCGTGATTTTAGAATTTTAAAAACCACTATTTAAAATAAAATTTCTACCCGTCAAGAACCGATCTTGGTCAATATCCATAAAAAAAGAGGCCTTTTTAAAGGGCCTCTAATTCAGACTTTGATTTATTATTGTCAACTCCTATCTTTCGATACAATTAGCTATCAAATACACTACTCTTTACAGATGGTTATATTCAAGAACAAATCAAAACCATCTTCAAAAATAAAACAAATTCAACTTCAAACCATTCTAATAAAACACTTTAACTCTTAATTAACGCTGTGATTTTGGGCTTTTAAAAACCAACTATTTAATATAAAATTTCTAGCCGTCAAGAATCAATCTTGGTCAATAGCCACAAAAAAAGAGGCCTTTTTAAAGGGCCTCTAATTCAGACTTTGATTTGTTATTGTCAACTCATATCTTTCGATATAACTAACTATGAAATACACTACTCTTTGCAGATGGTTATATTCAAGAACAAATCAAAACCATAATCAAAGATAAGGCAAATTTCGATTCAAATTACTCTAATAAACCATTTTAACTAATCATTAACTTACTGAAATACAAATAATTAAAAAAAAAACTATCATAAAAATTGATCAATTCATTGCAAATTCAACCACAATACTTCACAAAAAAGGAGGCCTTTTTAAAGGGCCTCCGATTGTAGATTTTGATTTACCATTTATCAAATTATACCCTTAAGCATAAAATTACTATTTGAATAAGCTTCTCTTTTCAGATGGTTTTATACAAGTGATTAATCAAAACCGCACCCAAAGATATAAGTATTATTAGTTTAAACTATAAAAAAAATATATTTTAACCATTAATTAACTTGCTTATTTATAACACATTAAGTCAATATTTTAATTGCTATTATTTAGGAGCGGTTAGTGCGCTATAAGCTTCATCAAAATGAAATTTCTAAAAAAATGTATCTTTGGATAATTAAATTAAAACCTAAAAAATGCAACTCGTTTTCGCTTCCAACAACAAAAACAAAATTCTGGAAATACAAAGCATACTTCCCGAAACAATCAAAATTCTAAGTTTAGAAAGCATTGGCTGTCATGAAGAAATTCCTGAAACAGCAGATACAATTGAAGGTAATGCCATCTTAAAAGCCAATTACGTTACTCGCAACTATGGTTACGATTGCTTTGCTGACGACACTGGACTTGAAGTGGATTCTTTAAATGGGGAACCTGGAGTTTTTTCTGCACGATATGCTGGCGAACAGCGCGATGCTGATGATAATATGAATAAATTATTGAATGCATTATTAGGTAAAAATGATAGAAAAGCACAATTTAAAACAGTGATTGCATTAAATTTAAATGGTGAACAACATCTTTTTACAGGAATCGCCCGAGGTGAAATTACTTTAGAAAAGACAGGTAATCAAGGATTTGGCTACGACCCTATTTTTAAACCTGAAGAATATCAGGAAACTTTTGCACAATTATCATTGGACATAAAAAATAAAATCAGTCACAGAGGAAAAGCGACACTCCAACTAATAGACTTCTTGAAGGAAAATAAATAAATGTTTTTAATACCACATTTTTATAACAATATATTCGAATTTGGGTCGTAATCTCACACTCGTTTTTTAAATCAAAACCTACGTTTCACAAATAAAAAACATAACTTTCTGATAATCAAATTACAATAAATCATTAAATCTTAAAATAGCATTAGTTTATATGAATTATAAACAGTAATTTTGCACCCTATTTTAAAAATACATATGAATAAATTTGAACAATTAGGATTGAGTGAATCGTTACTGAAGGCGATTTTAGATCTAGGATTTGAAAATCCGACCGAAGTACAGGAGAAAGCGATTCCCCTATTATTGGAAAAAGACACAGATATGGTTGCGTTGGCTCAGACAGGGACAGGGAAAACGGCAGCTTTTGGTTTTCCAGTTATTCAGAAAATTGATGCCAACAACAGAAATACACAAGCATTAATTTTATCTCCAACACGCGAACTTTGTTTGCAGATTACCAACGAAATTAAAAACTACTCTAAATACGAAAAAGGTATTAATGTGGTAGCAGTTTACGGTGGAGCTAGCATAACAGAACAAGCGAGAGACATAAAGAGAGGCGCACAAATTATTGTGGCAACTCCAGGAAGAATGCAAGACATGATTAATAGAGGTTTAGTAAACATCTCTCAAATCAATTATTGTATTCTAGACGAAGCTGACGAAATGTTAAACATGGGTTTCTACGAAGATATCGTAAACATCCTTTCTACTACCCCAGACGAGAAAAGCACATGGTTGTTTTCTGCAACTATGCCTGCTGAAGTAGCTAGAATTGGAAAACAATTCATGAAAGATCCAATTGAAATTACAGTTGGAGCTAAAAATTCAGGTTCTGCTACAGTTTCTCACGAATTTTACCTTGTAAATGCACGTGATCGTTACGAAGCTTTGAAACGTTTAGCTGATGCTAATCCAGACATTTTCTCAGTAGTTTTTTGTCGTACCAAAAGAGATACGCAAGCTGTTGCTGAAAAATTAGTTGAAGACGGATATAGCGCTGCTGCATTGCACGGCGATTTATCTCAAGCGCAACGTGATGGTGTAATGAAATCTTTTAGAGGAAGACAAATCCAAATGCTTGTAGCTACTGATGTTGCTGCACGTGGAATTGATGTTGATAGCATTACTCACGTAGTGAATTATCAATTACCTGACGAAATTGAAACGTATAACCACCGTTCAGGTCGTACTGGTCGTGCTGGTAAATTAGGAACTTCTATTGTAATCGTAACTAAAAGCGAATTGCGTAAGATTTCTTCAATTGAAAGAATCATCAAACAAAAATTCGAAGAAAAAACGATTCCTTCTGGAATTGAAATCTGCGAAATCCAATTATTACACTTAGCTAATAAAATTAAAGATGTAGAAGTTGATCACGAAATTGACAACTATCTTCCTGCAATTAACAGCGTTCTTGAAGATTTATCGAAAGAAGAATTAATCAAGAAAATGGTATCGGTTGAATTTAACCGTTTTATCAATTATTACAAAAAAACTAGAGATATTTCTAATCAAACTTCAGGTTCTGAAAGACGTGAGCGTGATGATAGAGATGGTGCTCCAAGAGAAAATAACAATGGTGGTGCAACAAGATATTTTGTGAACATAGGTTCTAGAGATAACTTTGATTGGATGTCATTGAAAGATTACTTGAAAGAAACATTAGACTTAGGTCGTGATGACGTTTTCAAAGTAGATGTAAAAGAAGGTTTCTCTTTCTTTAACACAGATCCGGAACATACTGATAAAGTAATGGAAGTATTGAACAACGTACAATTAGAAGGACGTAGAATCAATGTTGAAATTTCTAAAAATGATGGTGGCGGAAGACGTGATCACAATGGAAGAAGTTCAGGTGGAAGTTTTGGTGGTGCTAGAAGAGAAGGTAGTTTTGCTCCAAGAAGAGAAGGTTCTGGCGGCGGTGGATTTAGAAGCGACAGAAATGCAGCTCCTAGAGAAGGTGGATTTGGCGGAAGAAGCGAATCAAGAAGTACTGCTCCAAGAAGAGAAGGTGGCTTTTCATCTGACAGACCTAGAACTGAAGGCACATCTGACAGAGCGCCTAGACGTTCGGAAAGCTTTGGTGATTCACCAAGACCAAGAAGACCAAGAAGAGACTAACATTTAGTTAATTTTCTTATAATTATATAGAGAAACTACAAAATATTTAATCCTCTTTTATTACTTTTAAAGTTTTAAATGAGTTTATGAAATATTTTGTAGTTTTCTTTTTTTTAGTACTATCTGCAACCGCTTTCGCGCAAGTTATAGAACATTCCCAAAGAGTTAATGGTATTATTATTAACAACAGTTCTAAGCAACCTTTGTCTAATGTAAATATCATCAACATCAATAAAGTTAGAGGCGCAACTACCGATTCGAGAGGATATTTCGAAATTGATGTGCAACCAAACGACACTTTACACTTTACCATCTTAGGCTTCCAATCTTTAAGAGTACGGGTTACAAATGACTGGATAAAAAATAAAAGCACGAAAATTCAACTTACCGAAAAAGCAATTGCATTAGAGGAAGTAGTCATAAGACCTTTTAATTTAACTGGTTATCTGGAAGTTGATTCAAAATTAATTCCTACAAAAGAAAACTACCGTTATAGCATTTCAGGATTAACACAAGGGTATGAAGCAGGTGAATATTCTCCAAATGCCTTTGGTAGAGTACTTGGTTCTATCTTTAACCCTGCGGATATGCTTTATAATTTCTTTGGTAAAAACCCAAAGGACCTCAAAAAGCTAAAAGAAATGAAAAAGGATGATACGGTTCGAAATCTACTCGAATCTAAATTCGACAGAGAAACAATATCTGTACTTCTTGGTGTGGATAAAAATGAATTAGCCGAAATTTTGCAACGTTGTAATTATTCGGAAGCATTCATACAAACAGCAAATGATTTACAAATCATGGACGCAATAAGTGGCTGTTATGAAGAATATAAAATTTTGAAGAAAAAATAACATAACATCTACGGGTTATTCTCAAGACAATTTCAATACTCTGTATGAAAGCAGCTGAGGATTTTCACTCTTAAAATAATTAAATTTGAGTTTTAGCTAACATTTAAATAATCCAACAAAATTCATGTCTAATATACCTTTCCAATACATCAATTGGGACAAAATAGAAAGAACTGAACATAAAGGGGAAACTGGAACCGCTTATTGGCAAACTTTGCAATTAGGAGGGCTCCAAATTCGGAAAGTTATTTATTCTGAAGGATATTTAGCAGATCATTAATGCCAAAAAGGCCATATTGTACATTGCCTTGAAGGTGATTTCATAAGTGAAATGGAGAATGGAGAACAAACGATTCTGTCTAAAGGAATGACGCGTATGTTGTTTCTGATGATTTGAGCTCTCATCGCTCTATAGCCGCTAATAGAGTTGAATTATTAATCATCGATGGGTATTTTCTAAAATAATATTTAAAACAAATCAAAATATTCTATACATTTACTTATATCAAAATTAAAAACAAAATTTAAATAAAATATCATGGCAAAAAGTCAAGACGCAAAGAAAACAGCAAAAAAAGAGCCTTTAAAAACGGCTAAAGAGAAGAAAGAAGAAAAAAGAGATAAAAAAAACAGTCCTAAAAGAGACTAATTCTTTTATAAAAAAACCCTCGTTTATTGCTAAACGAGGGTTTTGTATTTTATTGAAATTCACTATTATTTGACTGGAATATTGGCTAAAATTTCCAAAACAAATTTCCAAAATTTCTGAGAAGAGGAAATACTCGCTCTTTCATCTGGAGAATGCGCACCGTGAATCGTCGGTCCAAAAGAAATCATATCCATATCAGGATAATTAGTTCCCAAAATTCCGCATTCTAATCCTGCGTGACAAGCCACAACTTTTGGTTTCTCGTTATTTTGTTTTTCGTAAATAGCAACCAGGACGTCTAGAATTTCCGAATTTACATTTGGAGTCCAACCCGGATAAGAACCTGAAAGTTCCACTTCACAACCTACTAATTCGAAAGCTGAACGCAAAGAATTAGCCAAATCATATTTAGCCGTTTCTACAGAAGAACGGGTCAAACATCCTATTGAAATTTCACCATCTTTTACAATTACTCTGGCAATATTATTAGAAGTTTCTACCAGGTTCTCCATATCGGCACTCATTCCATACACTCCGTTATGCGCTGCATAAATTGCCCTGATTATCCCTTCCTGAACACCTAAATCCATCACTTTTTTCGGCAAATCACATTTAACGATTTCGATAGTTAAGTTTGGCTCTGTAGTTTTAAATTCACTTTTGATATCATTAATGATTTCTTGCATGTCAAAAATATAAGCTTCATCAAACATTTCGGAAATAATCACTTTAGCAATACTTTCTCTAGGAATAGCGTTACGCAAACTACCACCGTTTATTTCCACCACTTGCAAACCGAAATTTTCAAAAGCATCAAATAACAAGCGGTTCATGATTTTATTGGCATTACCCAAACCTTTATGAATATCCATTCCAGAATGACCGCCATTCAATCCTTTTACGGTAATAATATGCCCTACAGAACCTTCCGGAACTTCCTCTTCGTGGTAACTTCTTGTAGCCGTTACATCGATTCCTCCAGCGCAGCCAATGTCAATTTCATCATCTTCCTCTGTATCTAAATTTAACAGGATTTGGCCTTGTAGAATTCCCCCTTTTAAGTTCAAAGCTCCGGTCATACCGGTTTCTTCGTCAATGGTAAACAAAGCTTCAATAGCTGGATGCGGAATGTCTTTACTTTCTAAAATTGCCATAATTGTGGCGACTCCAAGACCGTTATCAGCACCTAGAGTTGTCCCTCTAGCGCGAACCCAATCACCATCCACATACATGTCTATTCCTTGTGTATCAAAATCAAAAACAGTATCGGCATTTTTTTGATGCACCATATCCAAATGACCTTGTAGCACAATCGCTTTCCGATTTTCCATTCCTGGAGTAGCCGGTTTGCGAATAATTACATTCCTGATATCATCTTCAAAAGTTTCCAATCCCAGACTGTTTCCGAAATTTTTCATAAACTCAATCACACGTTCTTCTTTTTTAGAAGGACGAGGTACTGCGTTCAAATCGGCAAACTTATTCCAAAGTACTTTAGGTTCTAGGTTTCTTATTTCTTGACTCATTTATTTTTGTTTGAGGTTTAACATTTACAAGTACCAAAGTTACAAAGTTTAAATTCTTTTCGATACTAATTGATATTGTAATTATCTTTACATTTTCAAAATTTATCTAGTGAAACCAAAATATTTTCTTTCATTCTTTCTTTTAATCCAAATACTGTTTTTGCAGATTATTTCTTTTTTCCCACAATATGTCGAGCAATTTTACAGTAATGGCTTGTATCCAATTATTGCTAAATTTTTGAGAATTATTTTTGGCACAATCCCTTTTTCAGTAGGTGATTTTATTTATTTTATAGTGATTCTCTTTATTTTAAAATGGTTTTGGAACAAAAGAAAATCCTGGAAACTAGATTGGAAAAACAACATTTTGGCAGTTTTAAGTTTTCTTTCGGTTTTTTATTTTTTATTTCACATCCTTTGGGCTTACAATTATCACCGCCAGCCACTTTTTGAGAAAATGGCAATCCAAAAAGAATACTCAGATGCAGACTTATTGGCTTTCACCAAAAAATTAATCACCAAAACTAACGCTGTTCAAGGTCAGATTACTAAAAACGACAGCTTAAAAGTGGTGTTCCCATATTTGCAAGAACAAGTTTTTGAAATGAACTTGAATGGTTATAAAAATTTATCCAATCAATACTCTTATTTTACATATAATTATTTAAGTACAAAGAAATCAATTCTCAGTTTGCCGTTGGCTTACATGGGTTTTGGCGGCTATTTGAATCCGTTCACTAATGAGGCACAAGTAAATTATCTTGGACCAATGTATAGTTTCCCAATGACAACCAATCATGAAATGGCACATCAAATGGGTTATGCCAGCGAAAGTGAATGTAATTTTATTGGATTTTTAGCTTCAGTAAAAAATGATAATCTATACTTTAAATATTCTGGATACACCATGGCTTTGCGCTATTGTTTAAGCAATTGGCAGGTTCGAAATGAAAAAATATATAAACAATTGTTAAAAACTGTTCATCCGGGAATTTTGAAAAACTACAAAGAAAGTGACACTTTCTGGAAGCAATATAAAACCCCAATTGAAACTGGGTTTCATGCTTTTTATGACCACTTCCTTAAATTAAATCAACAAAAAGACGGTATGGAAGGATATAGTAAATTTGTGAATTTGATGGTGAATTATTATAAAAACAATAATAGGCTATAAACGTAAACCGCTTATAGCCTATTGTCCTTCTTTAATTTTACTCGAATTTTACATTTTTTCAAGCAATAATCCTGTAGCTGTAAGTCCAGGGCCAAATGCCATTGCTACCACTTTTGTTCCTGATTTTATGTTTGGATCATTTACAATTTCATTAAAAATATGTGGAATTGTTGCCGAAGACATATTCCCCATACGCCGTAATATTTCGTAAGACCAAAAACCCTGGTCTTTAGACAATCCAACGGCATCTATCACATAATCTATGATTTTTGGTCCGCCGGGATGTATAGCAAAATGCATATTGGCTTTCTCTTCATCAAGATCCACATGTCCTTTTTTGCAAAGTGTAGTCAAAAAAGGTTTGATATTTTTACGAATAAAAACCGGAACGCGTTTAGAAAGCGTCATTAAAAAATTATACTCCCCTAAATCCCAAGACATATCTTCCAATGAATCTGGAATAATTACCTCATGAGCCGCTATAATTCGCAATCCTTTTTTCTCTTCAAAGGAATCATCTTGCATATACGATTCCTCATCAAATAAAGAATAGCCTATGAATCCATCTGCAAAAAGAGAACAAATCATGGTGTTTGAATTGGAAAACTCAACTAAATTTAAATGGGCTGACAATAATTCAGTGTGAACTATATCGACTCTACCCCTAGTATCACTAGAGCAAAGCAAACTTCTCCCTGTACGAATTGCTGGAAAAGCACCGTAACATCCCATATGATAGGAATGAGTAACTTGAACCGTTTCCCAATCTCTTTCTATTACTGCTTCCTGGGCAACACTAGGAGAAGAATAACCGGAACAAGTAACATGAATCAGATTTTCCGGACAACAAATTTTATTTAAATAAAACTCATCAAAAACATATCCCATTTTTCTTTTAAACCATTCCATTCGGACCTCTATTTTAGGTCCAGAGAGATTTCCCGCCTTCACCTCAAAACCGCTAGGAAAATGGTATGCAGAAGGAATCGTAATATCCATTTCATTTTCAATAAAATCCTCAACATCTTCAAAAATTAAAATTTGTCTACAATTTATGCTTTCTGAAGAAACCGAATATTTATCTACATGATCAGATATAAATTCAAAACTTAATGGCTCAACTCCATTACTTTCATAATTTCCAGATTGTTGGAGATTTTGAAAATGATAATAAAGGAATTTTGTGTACTGATTGAGCTTTGTTTGATCTATTAATTTTCCTACCAAAATGGGATGAAAATTGGAAAGGATTACATTTTCCATTAATTATATCTTAAATTATTACTATAAAATTAATTAAACATAAATTATTACTATAAAATTAATTAAAATTAATTCTAAAAACAATGTCAATAATTTACTGAAACTAAATAATTTCAAGTAACTGATTATCAATTACTTACAAAAGCCATATTTTTGTTAAAATACTAATTATCAATACATTGTAAGAATGATTCTACATTTAGAAATAGTACTGATTATCAGACCTATAGAAATGTCAGCGCAACTTTTATTGTTAAATTTTAAAATATTAATCGCTAATTTACAGGAACCCATTTTCAAGTTAATTCAAACGTTTAAAAAACTTATTTAGTAAACATTTCTGTTTTAAAAATACGATTCAAATAGAGAAATTGAAACCACTATCTTAAAAGATAAAGATTTTGACATGGGGGTTAGGATCCGTTTTTTTGATGATGTGATACTAATTACGATATTCTTTAATTTGCACACAAGAAGCATTTTCTACTTTTATTTCAGTTCCCGATTTTTCCAACAGACTCGTAACTAAATTTCGTTTGAAAACTATTACGTTAGCACCTTTTTTATCATTTTAAAACGTCTAAGAATTAAAATTTCAGGCAACAAGATCCCCTAAAATTATTATATTTCACACCTCATCACTGGTAAAGACAGTAAAACTTTTCTTTTTATACGGGCGGATAATCAATCGTCCTTCGCGGTCAAAACGAATGTAGTTATACACCCAATTCAAGAAAACTACCGCTTTGTTTTTGAAGCCAATAAGAGAGAACAAATGCACAAACATCCAGACAAACCACGCAAAAACACCACTAAAATGGTATTTTGGCAAATCGACAACCGCTTTATTTCTGCCTATGGTTGCCATGGCCCCTTTGTCAATGTATTCAAAAGCTTCCATGGGTTGTTTCCCAATTAATTTAATTATGTTTTCTCCCAACAATTTGCCTTGTTGCATGGCAGGTTGTGCCATCATGGGATGTCCTTGCGGATATGCTTCAGTTTCCATAGATGCTATATCGCCCACAGCAAAAATATTATTGTAACCTACGACTTGATTGTATTCGTTTACTCGAATGCGCGCTACTTTTTCAATCAAAGATTTAGCATCTAATCCGGCAACTATAGCACCTTCTACACCCGCAGTCCAGATTACCGTCGCAGTTTCAAATGTTAAATCAGAGTTGGTAAGAATCGTTCGCCCGTCATAATTAGTAACGCGAACATTTTTCCAGATTTTCACCCCCAAACGTGTTAGAAATTTTTCGGCGGCTTGTGAGGAATGCTCGCTCATGGTATTGAGAATTCGGTCGCCACTTTGAATGAGATTGATTTCCATCTTTGCAATATCAAGATCAGGATAATCTTTTTGCAAAATGGCTTTTTTCATTTCTGCTAAAGCACCAGCCAGTTCTACTCCTGTTGGCCCGCCACCAACGAGTACAAAATTAATAAGGCTATTTTTTTCGATAATGTCAGTGGTTAAAACGGCTTGTTCGAAATTTTCAAGAATAAGACTGCGAATATTGAGCGACTCCGGTATGGTTTTCATGGACATACTGTTGCGCTCTATTTCTTTATTGCCAAAATAATTGGTTTTGGAACCCGTCGCTATTACGAGATAATCATAACTCAGTTCTCCGATTTCAGCAATTACTTTTTGATTTTTAGTATCAATTTCTGCTACCGTAGTTAATCTAAAATAGACATCATCGTATTCATGAATTACTTTCCGGATAGGATATGCGATAGAACCCGCTTCGAGTCCGCCAGTGGCCACTTGATACAATAAAGGTTGAAAAGTATGATAGTTGTGTTTGTCTAAAAGAACAACTTGGACGTCTTTATTTTTTAATTTTCGGGCCAGTGCAAGTCCTGCAAAGCCTCCTCCTATGATGACTATTCGGGGTAAATCTGAATTAGGGATGTTCATATTTAAAAAGTCTGAATTGTTGATACTCAAAGATACAATGTTTTACAATTTTGAATTCTATCATTATTATCAAAATTTTTGTTTGGAAAAAGTTCTTAAGAAATCTAAACGTGTAAATTAGCCCAGATGGCAATGGAAATCCTTTCTAGTCCTGCTTTTTTTCAGGACTGGAAAGATTGTAATGTACAGCGGGACGAATCCTTCTCTTGGATTCTAAAAACTTGTGCTTCCAGAAAAAAAGGGCTACTTTGTAACAAAATCTATCTTTGGATAACTAACGTCTGTATGAGTGATAATTTAGAACATTCTTTTGTAAAGCAGTTGAAGGAAAATCAGAATATAATCCACAAAATTTGTAGGTTGTATACTAATGGCGATGATGCACACAAGGATTTGTTCCAGGAAATCACGATTCAGCTCTGGAAAGCGTTTCCAAAATTTAGGGGTGACAGCAAATTTTCGACTTGGGCGTATCGCGTGGCTTTGAATACTGCAATCACTTTATACCGAAAAACCAAGCGATCCATAAGTACCATTGAGTTTGAAGGGCGGCAACATTTTTTGAACGATGTTGAGTATAATTATGAGGAAGAAGAACAGATAAAACTCATGTACAAGGCTGTTTATCAGCTAAATGATATTGAAAAAGCGTTAGTTTTTATGTATCTTGAGGATAAAGATTACACCGAAATAGCCGAGACTTTAGGAATTAGTGAAGTGAATGCCAGAGTTAAAATGAATAGAATAAAGGGGAAATTGAAAAAAATATTAAATCCATTAGGAGTATGAAAGAGCTGGATTTATTAAAAAAAGATTGGCAAAAGAATGATAATTCTTTTGAACAAGTTTCGGAAATAGAGATTTACAAAATGATTCATAAAAAATCATCTTCGATAGTGAGATGGATTTTGATTATCAGCATTTTGGAAGTTTTATTGTGGACGTCAATTAGTGTTGTTTTTAATTCGGATGATTATTTAAAAAAGATCAAGCATGATGAATTAATCCAATATTTTGAGGTGCTAACCATTTTTAATTATGGCGTAATATTGGTTTTTATTTATTTATTTTATAAAAACTACATTTTGATTTCGACAACTGATTCCACAAAACAGTTGATGAAAGACATTCTAAAAACCCGTAAAACAGTCCAATATTATGTTTGGTATAATCTTGGAATGATTGTTTTTAGCTTAATTATTGGTTTTGTAATTGCCTTTTCTTACAATCCTGACGTAAGCATGTTAAAGGAAAAGATTGCCAACGACGGAAAAATTATGGCCATCACAATAGGCATTCTAATTTTGACTATCGCTGTACTTTTTGGAATATTCTGGTTGTTTTATAAGTTATTGTATGGAATATTGTTGAAAAGATTATATGCCAATTATAAAGAATTGAAAAAGATAGATTTGTAAATAAAAAGAGGGTAGTTCACAATGAACTGCCCTCTTTTTATTTAATATTCCCAACTTCGGGTTTTATTTAATTCTTGCTGTTCTTTGATTATTTCGGTTGGGATAACTTTTAAAAACGAAGGATGTTGTTCAATAGCATATTCTACTTTTTCAACAATTTCATCAATTGTATCGGTATCGTAATCAATATCTAATGGTTCTTTGATGATAAAGGACTGCAGGATTCCTTTCTTTTTCATGCGCAATCCCTTTTTATCAAACGAACGACGGAAACCATCAATAACAATGGGAACAACAATAGGTCTGTGTTGTTTGATTATATGAGCCGTTCCTTTACGAACGGGTTTGAACGATTTTGTAGTTCCTTGCGGAAAAGTGATTACCCAGCCATCTTTTAGCGCAATTTTGATATTTTCAGTATCATCTGGATTTACATCTTTCTTTTCTTCAACATCGACTCCTTTAGCTCTCCAAGTTCTCTCTACCGAAATTGCACCTGCATAGGCCATAATCCTTGGCAATAAACCGGCTTTCATCGTTTCTTTGGCGGCAACATAATAAATATTCATTTTGGGATGCCAGAGGTAACACACGTTTTTAATTGTATCGTCACGCCCGCTTAAACTAGCATTAAAGACATGAAACATGGCTACAACATCGGCAAAATAGGTTTGATGATTGGAAATAAAAAGTACGCTGGTATCCGGTAAATTTCTGATAATTTCAGAACCTTCAATTTGTAATTCGTTAAATCCTCTGTAACGTCTGTGGGTGATTGCTCCGAAGATTCGGATCAGCCATTTTTTTATAAATAATATGTGCCCAAAAGGATTTCTCTTAAACAATACCATAAAACCGTGTCTTTTTTATTAATCTGGATTACAAACGTACGAAAATTATATTTGTAGTTCCTTACTGATTTTTAGCAAAATTTTTAACAAAACATAGTTAATAAATTGATTTTTCAATCCTGGGAAGACGAATCTTTCAACCTAAAACCGCTTTCAAAACTTCTTTCAATTCACTCAACATCATGGCTGTAGCACCCCAAACTATGTGCTCCTCTATTTTAAAAGCGGGAACATTAATTTTACCGGCGTAGGAAGTTACCATTTCAGCATTAATAACTATCTCATCACTCAAAAAAACCGACAAAGGCAATTCAATTATATTTGCAACTTCATTAGAGTCAGGAACAAAACTGATTTCCGCTCTACTAATTCCTAAAAAAGGATATACCATAAAATTACTTGGCGGAATATACAATGCTGTAAAAGGCTTAATAATTTCTATGTCTCTGGGAAGAATTCCTATTTCCTCATGCGTTTCCCGTAGGGCCGTATTAGCAAAAACAACATCTTCCGGTTCAAATTTACCGCCAGGAAAGGCAATTTGTGAAGAATGGGTCCCATCATAGGAACTTCTTACAATTAGCACCAAATGAGTTTTTCCTTTTTTAGGATAGAACAACATCATGACTGCAGCTTTTCTTGATTTTTTATTATCAAATATTCCATTTTTTAAAGCCTCTATTCGTTCTAAAGGCGCCATTTTAATGTGCGCTTCTAATGCAGGAAGCTTTGCTTGAGCAAAATTGGGAACATATTTTAAAAAATCTTGAAAATCCATAATCAAAGTCTATTTTTGCATACCAAAAGATCTTATAAATATAGTTTAGAAAATAACGTTTTACAAATTTTCTAAAATCAAATTCAAATAAATAAAAATGTACAGCAAAGAAGAAACTCAAAAATTAAAACGTGAATTCTGGGTGACTTTCGCAGAAAAATACCCGAGGAAATGGGTACTATACGATACCAAAATAAAGGATTTCTCTTTCAAGTTTTATGTAGATAATAAAAAGGCCCAAGTTTTAATAGATATTGAGCATCGTAACGATGAAAAACGAATTGCCTATTTTGAAAAAATAGAAGCATTAAAAAATATTTTGGAAGACGAATTCATAAAAGATTTGGTTTTCGAAAAAGACTATACTCTAGAAAACGGCAAAACCATCAGTCGCATTTGGGTTGAGAAAACAGGTGTTGGCGTTAGCAATCGCAACTATTGGGATGAAATATTTGATTTTTATAACGAAAAAATGAATGCCCTGGAATTGTTCTATAGTGAGTATGATGAATTTATCAAAGATATTGAGAAAATGTAGAGCGTGACGCGCTAAAAGAAATCGGTCGAGCTAAACGAGTGTTAGTCCTCGCACTTCTTTTCAGGGTGTGGGTTTTTCACTCTTATTCCAAATGCAAAGAATAAAATAACAATCTATTTTAGGGAATTCAAATTGACATAAAAAATCAGCTTTAAGCTGATTTTTATTTACATATTGAAGATATTATAAACTATTATTCTATCATCATAATTGATATATAATTGCTTTCTGTTGCCTTGTTTTTTACGAGTAATGATTGAAAGGGTACAATCATCGCCATTATTATCTTTACATGTAAACGAATAAACAATATCGGTCTCATTTTCTTCGGTGGCTTGATACTCTATAATTTCAAACAATTGGATAACTTGAGAATAAATTACAATTCTGTTTTTATTGGTATCCAATGTGACTAAAATATTGACCAAATCTAAATCAGACCATTTTCCCCATTTCCCATTTTCCTTTTTTTCTAAAACACTAAAACCTGAAGTTTTAAACTTATAGTTTTGGCTGAAGGAATATTGCAGACCTAAGATCATAAAAAGCAATATTACTACTATTTTTTTTCTCGTCATTATTTAAAAATCAAAATTCATTACTTCTCTTATCGCTTTTTCAAAATCGAATATTATTTCTTCAACGATTGCTCCCACTGGTTTTATCTCGTGAATTAAGCCCGCGACTTGACCTATTTCTAATTCTCCTTCTACTAAATCTCCCTCAAACATACCCCGTTTTGCTCTCGCTCTTCCTAATAAACCAATTAAATCTTCTTTTGTTGCGCATTTTTCATAAAAATGCTGAACATCCTGATAAAATTTATTTTTAATCAATCGAACAGGAGCGAGTTCTTTCAAGGTCAATTGTGTGTCGCCTTCTTTGACATTTACAATCGTTTTCTTAAAATTTTCATGCGCTGATGATTCCTCCGATGCGGCAAATCTACTTCCTAACTGAACTCCATCAGCTCCAAGTACCATAGCGGCAAGCATCCCACTACCGGTAGCAATACCTCCGGCCGCGATCAACGGAATCATAATTTTTTCTTTCACCATTGGAATTAAAGTAAACGTAGTGGTTTCCTCCCTTCCGTTATGTCCTCCGGCTTCAAATCCTTCGGCAACTATGGCGTCAACACCGGCATCTTGAGCTTTCAAGGCAAAAACAGAACTACTGACCACATGCACAACAGTTATGCCATTTTCTTTCAAATGAGAAGTCCATATTTTTGGATTTCCAGCTGATGTAAAAACGATTTTCACTCCTTCCTCAACAATAATTTTCATGATTTCTTCAATGTTGGGATACAACATCGGAACATTTACACCAAAAGGGTTTGAAGTAGCTTTTTTACATTTTTGAATGTGTTCCCGCAAGACTTCAGGATACATCGAACCCGCACCTATCAATCCTAAACCTCCGGCATTACTAACTGCACTCGCTAATTTATAACCACTATTCCAGATCATTCCTCCTTGAATAATTGGATATTTAATCTTGAAAAGCTCCGTGATTTTATTCATTTACTATTTGATACTGCTATTGTTTTATTATTTTTCCACTTTTATAAAAAGAATTTGATTCTATTTTATAAATGTAAATCCCTTCAATTAAAGCTTTTAATGAAATACTTGGCGATTCAATTCTGATTTCTTTATCCAGTACTTTTTGACCTGAAATAGAGTAAATACTAATCATCGCTCTATCTATTCCTACTGGTAATGAAATTGTAATAAAATCAATTGTCGGATTTGGATAAATTATAAAATCATCTTTCGAAAAAGTGTTCAATGACAATCCGTTACTCACCGCTAAATTAAAATCTGGAATACCAAACCCGTATTGATTATTAGGCGTTGTAAATCGATCCGCTGATTTTAGTACCAACTGTCTTATTTCGGCATTAGTTTTACTAGGAT
This sequence comes from Flavobacterium algoriphilum, assembly GCF_048158655.1. Taxonomy (NCBI): domain Bacteria; kingdom Pseudomonadati; phylum Bacteroidota; class Flavobacteriia; order Flavobacteriales; family Flavobacteriaceae; genus Flavobacterium; species Flavobacterium algoriphilum. Next base: position 44,764 of record NZ_JBLNKY010000005.1, on the reverse strand, counting down.
TTGCCTGCCATAAACAAGCAATCATTCCTGCCATAATAGGACTGGAAAAAGAAGTCCCATTTGCAGTTATAATATTTCCAAATTCATCAGACAAAACATCGGATTGTCCTTGTGCCATAACATCCGGTTTTATCCTACCGTCGGACGAAGGACCTACTGAACTGAATGAAGTCAGTACTTTAGAAGAATTTACTGCACCTACAGCAATTACAGATACTGCATCGGCTGGTGCACCAATGTATGGATCAGCTGTTCCTCCTGAATTCCCCGCTGACACCACCACAATCATACCTCTACTAAACGCAATTTCAGCACCACGCGATATAAAAGTTGTCGTCCCGTTCATTTCACTGTAGGTATGATTATAAGTACTCTTATCATATCCAAAATACCCTAGAGAAGTGTTTATAATATCCGCTCCCAAACTATCTGCTTTTTCCGCTGCTTCCACCCAAAGGGATTCTTCAACAGGATTTTCGGAAGTGTCATCTTCCGTGATAAATAAATAATAGGAAGCATCCGGCGCTGTCCCTACTAATGAATTTTCTTTGTAACCACCCATTGCCGAAAGCACTGATGTACCGTGAGAAACTCCCGTGTAAAAATCCGGATTTCTTAAAACAAAATTATAGCCGCCTAAAATTCGGTTATTATCTCTTAATCTTTGAAAAGGCTGCGCTGTATTAACACCAGGAAAACCAGCATCTAGAACTGCTATTATTTTTCCGGTACCAGTATAATTTTGTTGATGCAATAAATGTCCATTAAGCATCTGGATTTGATTTGCTGATGTTCCATAAGCAAAATCAATTTTGGTCTTCTTATTTTTAGTTACCTTTTTTACTTTGGACAACTTCGCTATTTTTCCAGTTTTATTGAGGAGTTTATTTGCAAAATCTAATTTACTGACAAAAGAAAATGTCATTAATGAATTTATAATTGCCTGTGTTCCCCGAACATGAATTGCATTCAACCATTTGGATTTTGCCATCACAGTAATCCCTGCAACTGCCTTTACTTGACTCACGTATGATGATTCAATAGGAAAGTCTTTAAAATCTAAAACGATATTCTGGTTCGTTCTTCTGTCCAATGCTCTTTGGGAAAGCATTTTTAAAGGTGTATCTAAATAGGGTTGAGAATTGGGTTTGGCATTGAAATACACCCAGGCATCTTCTTGAGAAAAGCCAACGGAAGTAATGAATAAAAAAAGAAGTAAATATATTTTTATCATAATAATAGTATTTCTTTAAGTCAAAAAAACTTCAATAAAATCTATGACTTAAGTTCAAAAAAAAAATCACGGCATTTAAAATTCTGATAAAACACGATTTTTAGTCTTTTTACAAATTGAAAGTACTAAACTAAGAAATTACTCCCGAACCAACTAATTCATCTTCTAAATACCAAGCAACAAACTGTCCTTCGGTTATTGCGGATTGTGGTTCTTCAAATGCAACAAACATGCCGTTTTCAAATTGATGTAAAGTGGCTTTTTGCAAAGGCTGTCTATAACGAATTCTTGCCATAACGTCCATGGTTTCATTATTTCCCAGAGCCAAATCTTTACGAATCCAATGCACTTCAGTTTTTTCTATCTGCAATGCTTTCTTGAACAATCCAGGATGCTGACTTGATAATCCGGTATAAATCGTATTGGTTGTCACATTTGTAGCGATGATAAATAGTGGATCTGTTGTCCCGCCTACATTCAGTCCTTTTCTTTGTCCAATAGTAAAATAATGAGCACCTTGATGTTTCCCCACTTTTTTACCCATTTCTGGAGTATATGGAAGTTTCCTCGCATCAAATGCTAAATCCTCTTCAAGCGTTAAACCTTCTTGCTTTTCATAATTATAAACAGCATCATTTTTATCAATTTGAATAATAAGGCCGTCTTTGGGTTGCAATTTCTGTTGCAAAAACTCTGGTAACCGTACTTTTCCAATAAAACATAACCCTTGAGAATCTTTCTTTTCAGCAGTTATCAAATCCATTTGGGCTGCAATTTCCCGAACCTCCGGTTTTGTCAATTCTCCAATGGGGAATAATGATTTTGCCAATTGCTCTTGTGATAACTGACACAGAAAATAGGATTGATCTTTATTGGTATCGGCACCCGCTTTCAATTGATAAACGGTGTCACCATTCACTTCAATTTCGCTTTTTTTACAGTAATGACCTGTCGCCACATAATCGGCTCCAAGACTCAAAGCGATTTTCATGAAAACATCAAATTTTATTTCGCGATTACAAAGTACATCAGGATTTGGAGTTCTTCCTTTTTCATATTCATTGAACATATAATCAACGATTTTCTCTTTGTATTCTTCGCTTAAATCTACGGTTTGAAAAGGAATTCCTAATTTTTCAGCCACTAGCAATGCATCGTTGCTGTCTTCCAGCCAGGGACATTCATTAGAAATAGTAACCGAATCATCATGCCAATTTTTCATAAAAAGGCCTATGACTTCATAGCCTTGTTGTTGCAATAAATAAGCAGCAACACTTGAATCTACACCTCCCGAAAGTCCTACAACAACACGCTTCATCTTCAAAAAATTATAATTTTATAAAGATGCAAAGTTACAAAGATTTACAATAGGAAAAGGAACGGCTTTACGACTCTTTTATTTTATTTTTTTGATTTTATAGTATTTTCAGAATAATTCATATTCACGTCTTTCACTTTCTTTCCTTTTTCAAAAAATTCCCAAATTCCTGATTTTTTACCAGCTACAAACTGTCCTTTTGAAACTATATTCCCATCAGTATCTTTGAAAATTGCCAAACCATTATATTCGTTATTCTTGAAAATGGATTCTTCAAGCACAATTCCTTTTTCGGTGTATTTCTTATAAGAACCATTTTTTAAATTATTTTTATAAGTGATTTCTTCAGCAATTTTACCACTCGGATAAAAAACAGTTCGCAAACCTTCCAAATTTCCATTTTTATAATTTTCTATAGTCATCACAATTTTTGAAGCTTGGTGATAATACTTCCATTGTCCTTCAAATAATTTATTAACTACCTTCCCCTCGCTAACTTTATTCTTAGCTTGATCGTAAAAAACAGTATAAGCGGAATTGTCATTCGGATTGAATTCTCTCGTGGCTATTATTGATTTTGCTTTGGTATCATCATAAAATTTAAAAACTCCGGTTTCTTTCCCATGCCTGAAAGTTCCTTCGTATCGAGGTCGTTTGGATTCCTCATACATTCCTTTCCATAAACCATGCTTTTTACCGTTTTGATCTAATTTATTGAAATCTGTTTGCGCATGAAGACAAAAGAAATTCAAAAAAATCAAAACAAATATTCCTTTTTTATAAAATGCTTTCATAATAAATACCCTTTTAATAGTAACGAATTCAGATGAATTAAATTATATCTAAAAAAAAATCTCGAAATATATCGAGATTTTTTTAATTTTTATTTCTTTTTGTCTTTCGCCTTTTGAGCTTCGGCTTGTTCCATAACTTCTTGAAGTTTTTTCTGGAATTTACCTTGCTTCTTAGGCTCTTTCAATTTATTCTCTTGTATTTGAGCGTGAATTTTATCACTGTCTACAATGTAATTTTTAATTACGAACATGATTCCTATTGTAATCAAGTTAGAAATAAAGTTATACAAACTCAATCCGGCACCATAGCTATTGAAGAAAATCAACATCATAATTGGCGAAATATAAATCATATACTTCATCATTTTTGCCATATCAGGCATTCCTTCCTGTTGTGGAGCAGCCATTTGTTGATCCCCAGAAGTCATTTTCATATAAAAGAAAATCGCTATTGCAGCCAAAATTGGAAACAAACTAATATGATCTCCATACATAGGAACATGGAAAGGTAATTTTACAACCTGGTCAAAAGACGATAAATCATCCGCCCAAAGGAAACTTTTTTGTCTTAACTCAAATGCCGACGGGAAAAACTGAAACGAAGCATACATAAAAGGAAGCTGAATCAAGGCCGGAATACATCCTGCCATTGGGTTCACCCCAGCTTTATTGTACAACTTCATGGTTTCCTGTTGTTTCTTCATTGGGTCTTTTTTGAATTTTTCCCCCAATTCAGTAATCTCAGGTCGCAACACTTTCATTTTGGCCTGAGACAAAAATGATTTATAAGTAATAGGCGACATTGCAATTTTAACAATAATCGTAAAGATAATTATCGCAATTCCATAAGCGATGTAAGAACTTAAAAATCCGAATAATGGAATAAAAATAAATTTGTTAATCCATCCAAAAATCCCCCAACCTAAAGGAATAATTTTTTCTAAATTTTTATTATATCCTTTTAATGTCTTATAATCCGATGGCCCAAAATACCAGCTCATTTTATAATCTACTTCGCCATTTGTAAATGCCAAAGGAACATTCGCTTTAAATTGTTTGATGTAAGTAGTATCCACTTTTTCATCGACAACTAATTTATGAGATTTCAAGGAAGATTTAGCAAACGGTATATCTGTCAATAAGATAGTACTGAAAAAATGCTGTTTGAAAGCAATAAATCTGACATTTTCTGGTGTTTCTTCTTTGTCTTTTCCATCTCCTACGTTGTTAAATTTCTCGTCTCCATACTCATAGTTAAGTAATGTATAACGGTCTTCGTAAGCAATGCTTTTTTCTGTTCTGTAGGTTTTTAAATTCCACTCTAAATCCAAAGGTTTAGCAGTATTCAACACTTTATTCAATCCTTGTGAACGAATATCAAAACCAACCATAAAATCATTTGGTTTCAATATGTATTTGTATTCTAAAAACTCATTTACACCAGCTTTTAGTTTCATAGACAGTATTTGATCGGCTCCAACTTTGGTTAATGTTGGTTCAAAAAACAAGTCTTTCGTGTTTAAAGTACGATTATCACTGGTTTGTAATTGCAGATTCAAATTAGCATTCTTGTCTTTAATCAATTCCACTAATTGTCCAGAACCTTTTTTAAATTTTTCAAAATTTTTCAAAGTAGCTTCAACAATATACCCCCCTTTATTGGCAACTCTCAATTTTACAAATTCGTTTTCTATTGTTGTAAAACCTTCTTTAGCCGAAGGAAGTGTAGCAGAATAAGCAAAATTTCCTAATGTTTTTTCCAATTGGGCTAATTGTGTAGAATCTCCCGCAACAACACCACCAACAGTTGCCGGTGTAATCATTTTAGCGCTTGCCTCTTTAGCTTTAGCTTCTTTGATGACCAATTCTTTCTTTGCTTTATCAGCAGCAAGTTCTTTATCAGAAGGTTGATTTTGATACATTATCCAAATCAAAATACCAAAAATCAATACAAAACCTATAATCGAATTGAGGTCAAATTTTTTTTCTTCCATTATTTTATTTAAAAAAGTTTATTGTTTAAAGTATAAAATTTTAAGAATACAGCGATTGAACACTAATTCTAAAAACTAAATACTATTTTTTCTTTGCTTGAACTGCCGCTGCAACAAAATTCACAAAAATAGGATGTGGATTTGCAACTGTACTTTTATATTCAGGATGGTATTGAACGCCAATAAAAAATGGATGATCCTCAATTTCAATAACCTCAACTAAACCAGTATCCGGGTTAATACCAGAAGCTACTAATCCTGCTTTTTCCAATTGATTTACATATTCACTATTATATTCATAACGGTGGCGATGACGCTCAGAAATAGTTGATTTACCGTATATTTTATACGCCAAAGTATCTGGTTTCAAATCACATTTCCAAGCACCAAGACGCATGGTTCCCCCTTTGTCAGTGATTGTTTTTTGCTCTTCCATCAAATTTACTACCGGATGAGGCGTTTTGTCATTCATTTCAGTAGAATTAGCTTCTGAAAGTCCAAGAATGTTTCTTGAATATTCAATAATAGCCATTTGCATACCCAGACAAATTCCGAAAAATGGAACTTTATTTTCACGGGCATAACGAACGGTTTCAATTTTCCCTTCAATTCCTCTTTCACCAAAACCTGGTGCAACAAGAATTCCGTCTAATCCCGCTAATTTCACGTCTACATTACCAGCATCGATATATTCTGAATGGATTGAAATAACATTTACTTTGGTTTCATTCGCAGCGCCTGCATGAATGAACGCTTCCAAAATAGATTTGTAACAATCTTGCATTTCTACATATTTCCCAATCAAACCAATGTTTATAGTATGCTTAGGATTTTTTAATCGGCGTAAAAAAGTATTCCAGTTTTTTAAATCCGGAGCTGCTTTTTTAGGCAAATCCAATTTCTTCAAAGCCACAATATCAAGTCCTTCTTCCAACATTAGATTTGGAACTTCATAAATAGTGGAAGCATCAATTGATTGGATAACGGCTTCTCTTTTTACATTACAAAACAAAGCCAGTTTATTTCGTAATTCTTCCGAAATTTCATGCTCTGTTCTACAAACTAAAATATCCGCTTTTATACCGCTTTCCATCAAAGTTTTAACAGAATGTTGCGTTGGTTTTGTTTTTAATTCACCCGCAGCAGCCAAATAAGGAACTAATGTCAAATGAATCACTAAACCGTTATGTTCTCCTAATTCCCATACTAATTGACGAACCGACTCGATATATGGTAACGATTCGATATCCCCTACTGTACCACCGATTTCGGTAATCACAATATCATAATCACCTGATTTACCAAGCAATTGCATTCTATCTTTAATTTCATTCGTGATATGAGGAACAACCTGAACCGTTTTACCAAGAAATTCTCCTCTTCGTTCTTTTTCAATAACCGAAAGATAAATCCTTCCTGTAGTAACATTATTCGCCTGAGAAGTAGGAACATTCAAAAAACGCTCGTAATGACCTAAATCCAAATCTGTTTCTGCACCATCATCGGTAACATAACATTCCCCATGTTCATATGGATTTAAAGTACCTGGATCAACATTGATATACGGGTCGAATTTTTGGATAGTAGTTCTGTATCCCCTTGCTTGTAATAATTTTGCCAAAGATGCCGCTATAATTCCTTTTCCTAAAGAAGAAGTCACACCGCCTGTAACAAAAATATATTTCGTTTGATTCATTCTGTTGTTATTTGTAATGTAGTTGTGTAAAAAACGTGGCAAAAATACAATTATAAATTGAGAAAAAGCTAATTTGAAAATGAGATAATTTGAAAATTTGACAATTCAATACTACACCTATTTTCAAATTAGCTTTTTCCTAATTCATAAATTAAAGCGGTTTTGGATATCGCTTTTTAATGTTCCGAATTAACTCCTCCAATCCATTGAGTTTTAATTCATAAATCAATTGCAATTGTTGTCCTAAATCTCCTTTTGGAAAACCTTTATTGCTATACCAAACCACATAATATTCAGGTAAATCAATAAGATATTTACCTTCATATTTGCCAAAAGGCATTTTGGTATGAGCGAGTTTGACGAGTTGTTTTTGGTTTTGTTCCAAAGTAAGTTCCTAGTTTAAAGTTTATGCTTAAAGTTCAATATATAAACTAAAAAAATTGCCTGAATCTGCTAACGGATTACTTCCAGTTAAAAGTAATTTGTTTCTCGATTTCAGTATTTAAACTTAGGAAAACAGGGCATGTCATCGCGGTTCTTTCAAGAATCGTTTTATTCTTTTGATCCGTTGTTCCTACCATTTCAAAAGTTACTACAATCGTTCCTATTCGTCTTGGCTCGGCATTCATAACTTTAGTTACTTCAGCGGTAGATCCTTTCAAATCTACTTCAATATCACGGGCTTTTATTCCCATAACGGTCATCATACAACTTGCCAAAGCATTCGCAACGGTATCGGTTGGAGAGAAAGCCTCGCCTTTTCCATTATTATCTACCGGAGCATCCGATACGATTTCAGTTCCGGATTGTACATGTATTGACGATGTTCTTAAATCGCCTAAGTAAGTTACTTTTGATGTCATATTTTTTTTATTATTTTATTCTTCTGCCACTAACACTAATTACTGATTATTGAACACTTTTTAATTAGCTTCTTTTATGGTTAAATCGGTGTCATAATATAAGATGTAAACACCTTTATTCGTATATCCACCTTCTTCTTTTTTATAGTATTCAAATTTATTATCTACTTGCTCAGTTGCCATTGCATTTGCAGTTTCTTCATACTTTTTCCCTTGTGACAATCGCATCATGGTATCAAATGTAATGTCAAAACCACGGGTTGCAAAAGCACTAGGGGCAATTTTATTTTTCTTTTTAAACTCTTTATCGAAAATTAAAGCCCCGGGAGATTCATTTTCACGAGTAACAGAAGGATACATCAATTTCAGTTTTGTCAGATTCACAAAATTGATTTCATCAGTATCTAATGTTTCATTCGGTTCTAAAATAACCAACTGTACCCTATACATTGCCATAGCACCCATCATAGTTGCCATTGTTGATTTTATCATCCCCGTATTTCCGGTTTCCATTACCACATAGTTCATTTTATCTTTTACAAATAAACTTTTTAAATTTTCAGGCAACAAACTTCCATTTGCAGCAAGAACCGAAAACTTTACATCTTTATGATTTTCCTTAATAAACTGAATCATTGTTTCTTTTTTCTTATCTACTACAGCAATCATATTGCCACCTTTTGCTCTCATGTAATCAAACATGGTATTTTTGACTACTGCAGCTGTTGGAATTGTTTGGTACAAATTACTGAATGAATTTCCAATATCTTTAGATAAAGGAGAAATCACAGGAACTTGATTCATATTCAATAATTCAGCAGTTTTCTCCACGTTAGTAAGATAAAAGGGACCAACGACAGCATCGGAATTTTCCAGATTATTTTCTTTAATTATAGAAGCAACATTCGAAGTATTTTTAGTTTCCTGCGAATCATAAATTTTCACATCCAAAGAAAGTCCTATTTGTTTTGCCGAATCAATCGCCATCATAGCTCCCGCATAAAAATCTAAAGTCATATTCAGAAACTTGTCTTTTTTCAAACGCATTGCAGTTGAATTGACAGTATCTCCTTCAATTTTCGGCATATTAAAAGGTAAAAGTAACACTAGCTTCTTTCTATCATTACCCCCCATTTTCTTTGACAAAACAGCGTATTCTTTTTTGGATTCGACAGCTGGAATAGTTATTGTTCCGGGAACTTTCAAAATCATTCCTTCCACAACACCTTGAGACAAATCTGGATTCAGTTTCATTAATTCTTCCTGAGTCATACCAAACATTTTTGATAAACTATAAAGTGTTTCTTTCGGCTTCACTTCATAATTCAAATAACTGACAGCTTTTACAGCCTTTACAGGATTTGGTTTTGCAATTTCTTTTTTGGCTTCAACAACTGGGATTGTTTTCTCTATTTTTGGAGCATTTCCCTTGATGACTAATTTATAACCAACAGGTAAATTAGAAACAATTTCAGGATTTTTTTTCTCTAATTCTTGAATAGTAATTCCATATTTTTTGGCAATGGAATATTTAGTCTCCTTTGGAAGTACCTCGTGATAAACTACTTTTTCCTGAATTACAGTAGCAACAGCTATCTTCGGGCTACTTTTGGATGGAATAGTCAGGATTTGTCCAATTTTCAATCCTTCTTTTTCTAAACTTGGATTGGCTTTCTTCAAATCTTCATCTGAAATGCCGTATTTTTTTTCAATACCATACAACGTTTCTTTGGGTGCTACTTCATGAGTTGTAGTTTTCACGATTGATTTAGCTGGGACTGTAGTCTTTTGTTTTGCTCCACTTTTGGGAATCAATAAAATACTATTTGGTTTTAATCCACTTTGCGCATCTGGATTTAATTGATAAATATCATAAGGAGTAACATTGTACTTTATTGCAATCTGACTTATCGTTTCTCCTTTTTCTACTTTATGGGTACTATTTTTTTCTTGTGAAAAAACATTATAGTTAAACAACAAAGCAGTAATACAAATTGCAAAAAAATATTTCATCATTTTAATTATAAATTATTCAAATTATTAATAATGGAACGGTATCAAATTTTATTGCAAAATCTGATACCGTTTATATAAAGAACATTAAAAATAATGAAATTCCAAGAAGGGATTAACAAAAATTTAATCTTATTCCCACTCAATAGTTGCTGGCGGTTTTGAACTAATATCATAAACCACTCTATTTACTCCTTTTACTTTATTGATAATATCATTGGATATTTTCATCAGGAATTCATACGGTAAATGTACCCAGTCAGCCGTCATACCATCCGTAGATTCAACAGCACGAAGTGCAATTACTTTTTCATACGTACGCTCATCACCCATCACACCAACACTATTTACAGGAAGTAAAATAGCTCCGGCTTGCCAAACTTTGTCGTATAATCCCCAAGATTTCAGTCCTTCGATAAAAACAAAATCTACTTCTTGTAAAATTCTAACTTTCTCAGGTGTGATATCACCTAAAATTCTGATTGATAATCCCGGTCCAGGGAAAGGATGTCTTCCTAATAATTCTGGGTCAATTCCTAATGAAGCTCCTACTCTACGTACTTCATCTTTGAAAAGCATGCGAAGTGGTTCTACAATTTTCAATTTCATGTAATCCGGCAAACCTCCAACATTATGGTGTGATTTAATAGTAGCAGAAGGTCCTTTTACTGAAACTGATTCAATAACATCAGGATAAATTGTTCCTTGCGCCAACCATTTTACATCTTCTATAAGGTGAGATTCATCATCAAAAACTTCGATAAATACACGTCCAATAATTTTACGTTTGGTTTCTGGGTCACTCACACCTGCTAATTCAGATAAGAAACGATCTCCTGAATCTACTCCTTTTACGTTTAAACCCATTCCTTTGTATTGATCCAATACATTTTGGAATTCATTTTTGCGAAGCAAACCGTTATTTACAAAAATACAGTATAGATTCTTCCCAATAGCCTGATGCAATAAAACTGCCGCTACAGTAGAATCTACTCCTCCTGAAAGGCCAAGAACTACTTTATCGTCTTGTAATTTTTCTTTTAATTCGGCTACCATTTCACTAACAAAAGCTTTTGGTGTAAAGTTTTGAGAAACTTCAGCAATTTTAACTAAAAAATTCTCCAGCATTTTTGATCCATCTGTAGAGTGAAAAACCTCTGGATGGTACTGAATTGCATATGTTGTTTCGCCTTCAATTTTATAAGCCGCAAATTCGACATCATGTGTACTTGCCAATTTCACTCCGTTTGTTGGCAAAGCTTTAATACTATCGCTATGACTCATCCAAACCTGGCTGTTTTCAGAAACACCTTCAAAGAAAACTTCATTCTCTTTTATAAATGACAAATTAGCTCTACCATATTCTCTAGTGTTTGAAGCCGCTACTTCTCCACCGCTAAAATGGGATAAATATTGTGCTCCGTAACAAACGGCTAGCATAGGAAGTTTTCCTCTAATTTCTGATAAATCAGGATGTGGCGCATCGTCTCCTCTAACAGAAAAAGGGCTACCGCCAAGAATTACTGCTTTATAAGATGATAAATCACTCGGAAAATGATTGTAAGGGAAGATTTCGCAGAATATATTTAATTCGCGAACTCTACGCGCAATAAGCTGTGTGTATTGCGATCCGAAATCTAAAATAAGTACGTTGTGTTGCATGCGCAAAAATACTTTTTATATTTTGAATTGAAAAATTGATTTTAAAAAATATTTATTTAATTTACTGTGTTTAAATAATGCGGCTGCTTCAGTAAAAAGCCAACTGCCACTAGTTCAGAATTGTTTATTTTCTAAAATCAACTTTAGAAAAATAAAAGCTTACTTTTGTATCTCTGATAATCTACTAAAACAAAAAAAATGAAAATAAAGGAATACTTAACCGTTGCAATTTTTGGTCTTCTAGCCCTTTCATGCAATATCATTGATAATTTACTTACCTTTTCAATAAACAACGAAACGTCCGTTACTATTCCAGCTGGAATTCCTGTCAATATACCTTTTGAATTAAGTAGAGATACCCCTTCTAATTCTAGTACCGTATTAGAAAACAACAATACAAAAGCAGAATTAGTTAAGGATGTAAGACTAAAAGAGATGAAATTGACTATAACAGATCCAACTGATAAATCCTTTTCATTTTTGAAATCCATCCATATGTATATTTCTTCAAGTGACGGTAGCGACGAGATAGAACTAGCTTTTTTTGATGATATTAATTCCACTTCAAATATTATAAATCTAACTTGTACTCCAGAAAAATTAGATAAATATATTAAGGCTTCAAGTTTCAAATTAAGAGTGAAAGTCGTTACTAAAGAAACAAATACTCAAAACGTAACAATAAAAACGAACATGAAATTTCAAGTTACTGCTGATCCATTTTAACAAATCAGCCGTTTTTCAATTAAGTTTTATTCTCTAATAATTACAAACTTCCCTTTTACTCCCGCATCCCAATTCTCCCAATAATCAGACTTAATCAGTTTTCCCTTGTCATCATAAATTTGAAATTCCGCTGTATTTCCGCCTAATGCGCCTCTATTTAAAGCTTCTATTTCGAATGTGTTGATTCCTTCTTTAAGAAATATTTTAAATTCCTGATAATTTCCTTTCATTAATAATCGTTCTTCGACTATACTTCCGTTCATCGTCGCTTTGGCTAAATCTCCATCTATCTGCCCAAAATCACGATATTTAATCACAAAAAAATCAGATTTAGTTCTAATCTCACCAAAATTAACATCGATTTTTACCAAAAGCCTTGAATCTTCTTTTAAACCTTCTTTAACTAATGTTTTACCTAAATCCTTTTCCATTTTATCCCTATACACATCTCCTGGATTAATAAAATCATTTTTCGGGGTCATGTTTATGCTGCTAGTTTTTTCTCCAATTTTTAATACGGAACTAGGGGTTTTAGTTGCAGGGCTTTTAAAAACATTTGGGATATACGTTGGCGGTATGTCCGTTTCAGGAGGAACTTCTTTTTTAAACTTCGGATTTTTATTTATAGGAGGAATTGCTTTAAACTTTTTACCAAATTCAATTTGACTGTAGCTTTTTGAAGAAATACCAATACTAATTATTATAAAAAAAAGAATCTGTTTCATATAAAGTGAACATTGATAAATCAATATTTATTAAAAATTTAAAAATAAAAACATAGTATAAACAACAAAAATAGTAATAAATTAATTTTATTTATTTATCGAATTAAAAAAAGAACATTCCTATTCTTTCAATAATAGTAGCGTTGCTTTGTAATCTATCCCAAGATTCCAATGGCTAGCAGAAATAATACTTCCTTTATCGTCATACACTTGAAATTCTGCTGTATTAGGGGGTGCAAAACCTTCGTTCAACGCTTCAAAATCAATCTTATTAATCCCTTTTTCTAATTTTATTTCGAAACCTTTAAAATCTCCATCCAAAACGACCTCATATTCCACTACCTTATCATTTAAATACACTCTAATCTTATCCCCATCAACATAGGCGGCATCACGATATCTAACTTTAGCAGTTAGAGAACCCGTTTTAAAACTTCCTAAATTTTGATTTTTCTTATAATTAACAACCTCTGAATTTTCTGCTTTTTTAGTGATTTTATCAGAATTTACAAAATTTATTTTTGGCACATCAAGGGGAATATCTTGTTTTTTTATAACTTTTGCAGAAGTATTTTTTGGCAATTCTGCCTTTGGCGGAATAACTTTTTTGACTTTCAAATTTTTATCTTTGAGTGGAATTGCTTTAAATTTTGAGCTAAATTCATTCTGTGCATATCCGCTAAGGGACATACATAAAACAATAATCAAAAATAGAATTCTTTTCATAACTTTTTAGATAAACTTATTAGTGCTTGTAAAAAAAACCAATCTTAACGTGACCCAAAATGGCGTATTTTCACTTTCTATAATAACATTTAATTTCCCTTTATATTACATTTTAGAGAATATATATTTACTACAAAACAAAAATCAAAATTGAACTTTTTAATTAAAAATTAGTGTTTTTTATTTCTCATTTTTTTCTAAATTGCAAAAAATATACCAAAAATTAAAATAGGTTCTAAAATTTTAAAAATCAGTTAAAAAACAAACAAATGAAAAGAGAAAACATATTGACAGGCTCACCATGGGAAGACAAAATGGGATATTGTCGCGCAGTACGTATTGGAAATATTATTGAAGTATCCGGAACAGTAGCTATAATTGATGGTGACAAAGTAAAAGCAGACGACGCACACGCACAAACTCTTAATATTTTAGAGCGCGTAGAAAAAATACTTGAAGACCTGAATGTAGGTATGAAAGATGTGATTCGCACCCGAATATTTACTACTGATGTTTCCACATTTGAAGCAGTCGCTACAGCACATTCCAAATTTTTTAAAGACATAAAACCTACAACTGGTTTTTACGGAATTAACCAATTAGTTGCACCCGAATATTTGGTTGAAATCGAATTTACAGCCATTGCTCCTGAAAAATCATAAATTCAGAAAGGATTGTAATACTTTAGCAAAAAAATCCGACAGTTCAATAATGAATTTAGAAAACGCTAAAAAAATAATGCATATCACACTCAAATGGATTTTCATTTGTGCTTTGACAGGCATTTTTTCTGGATCAGCTTCCGCATTTTTTTTAGTGGCCCTAGAATGGGTTACACACTACAGAGAACACAACAATTGGGTTATTTGGTTCTTGCCCTTAGGCGGACTAATCATAGGGTTGTGTTACCATTATTGTGGAAAAGATGTTATAAAAGGCAATAATTTATTGCTGGAAGAATACGAAAACCCACAGAAAACAATCCCTTTAAAAATGGCGCCACTGGTACTTTTAGGCACCTTAATAACACATTTTTTTGGAGGTTCTGCAGGTCGTGAGGGAACAGCAGTACAAATGGGAGGCTCCATTACCGACCAATTTACAAAACTTTTCAAACTTGATAATCCGGAAAGAAAAACACTAATCATTCTGGGAATCAGTGCTGGTTTTGCATCGGTTTTTGGAACACCTTTAGCTGGAGCGCTTTTTGCTTTGGAAGTTTTGTATTTCAGTAAAATCAGTTTCAAAAGCATTCCGTTGTCCTTTATAACCGCTTACATTGCTTATTTCACCGTTGAATTCTGGCACGTAAAACACACTCATTATAGTATTCCTATTATTCCCGAAATGAATTTAACCAACTTATTTTGGGTGATTCTTGCGAGCATCCTTTTTGGTTTGGCCGCCATGTTATTCTCCCGAAGCACGCACTTTTGGAGCGCTTTGTTTTCAAAAACAATATCCTTTCCTCCGCTTCGTCCTTTTATAGGAGGAATAATTCTTTCTTTAGCGATATACTTTATTGGAACCACAAAATACATCGGCTTGGGAATTCCTGTAATCGTAGATGCCTTTTTGAACCCAAATGCTTCCTACGATTTTCTTCTAAAAATACTATTTACAGGATTTACGCTGGGCGCAGGATTCAAGGGTGGCGAAGTAACACCATTATTTTTTGTTGGTGCCACATTAGGAAGTGCTTTATCACTAGTCGTCCCTTTACCGATTGCGCTTTTGGCAGGAATAGGCTTCGTTGCCGTTTTCTCGGGAGCAACCCACACTCCTATTGCCTGTACGGTTATGGGAATGGAGCTTTTTGGGATAGAAAGTGGTATTTTCATTGGTATTGCTTGTATAATCGCTTACTTTGGTTCTGGTTCAGTTGGGATTTACAAAGCCCAAATTGTAAAAGGCGCTAAATACCATTTGTATCAAAAAGTAAAAATAGGGAACTTTTAAACATTGTAAAAGTTTGTTAATTCTACAAATGATTTCAACATTACATTAAAAAAATGTAATTTCGCAAACTATGAAAACACAAGACATTCAAGCGATACAGTTGTTATTATCAACTCCAAAAAAAATTGTAATTATTCCACACAGAGGTCCTGATGGTGATGCTATGGGCTCGACGTTAGGATTATATCATTTTTTATTGAAAAATAACCATCATCCTGTTGTGGTTTCTCCAAATGAATTTCCTGATTTTTTAGCTTGGATGCCCGGATCAGAAACGATCAAAATATACGAGAAAGACAAAGCTAACTGCACCAAAATTCTTGAAGAAGCGGAACTAATTTTTACATTAGATTTTAATGCTTTTCACCGCACAGGAGAAATGGAAACTGTTTTAGCTAAGCTGAAAGCACCATTTATAATGATTGATCACCATCAAAAACCGGATGATTACGCTACATTTACCTATTCAGATACTTCATTTGGGTCAACTTGCGAAATGTTGTACAATTTCATTTGTTTCCTTGGAAAAAAAGAGGCCATCGACAAAACTATCGGGACTTGCATTTACACAGGAATTCTAACGGATTCAGGTTCGTTTCGTTTTCCAAAAACAACTGGAGATACCCATAGAATTGTTGCTGAATTGATTGATTTAGGTGTCGAAAACACCGAGATTCCGAACTTATTATTTGACAACAGTTCTTTTGGACGTTTGCAATTACTGGGACGAGCGCTTCAAAACATGAAAGTGTTAACAGAAAGCAAAACAGCGTATACCACACTTACACAAGACGAGTTAAACTCTTTTGATTACGTAAAAGGGGATACGGAAGGCATCGTAAATTACGGATTAAGCATTAAAGGAATTCTTTTTACGGCAATTTTCATCGAAAATAAAGAAGAAAAAATCATCAAGATTTCATTCCGTTCCCAAGGTGATTTTGATGTTAATCAATTTGCAAGAGACCATTTCCATGGTGGCGGACATCGCAATGCTGCTGGAGGAAAATCAGAAGTATCGATGCAAGAAACCATAAATAAATTTGAGGATTTAATAAAAAAAATAACAATATAAGTACATGAAAAACAGCAAATTAATCGCAGTTGTATTCTTTTTGTTCCTGTTAGTTTCCAGTTGTAAGCAACATCAAGAAGCCCGAAGACCTATTTCTCAAGCTTGCGGAACTTTCATGAAAAAATCTATAGTGCGAAATAAAAAATTAATTGCCAGTGAGGAAGGCCAAATTAATGCTGTAATAAAAAGAAATCCTAAAGCTAAATTTATCGCTTCAACTAAAGGATATTGGTATTCCTATTCGATAAAAAATACGCTGGATACACTAACACCTAAAAAAGGAGATGTCGCGTTTTTTGATTATGAACTCAAAGATTTGAAAGGGAATATTATTTATTCCGAATTAGAATTAAGACCCCAAATTTATTATGTTGACAAACAAAATATTATGATGGGATTGAGAGACGGCATTAAATTGATGCATAAAAAAGAGAAAGTTAATTTTCTTTTCACCTCACACATGGGCTATGGGTATCATGGCGACAATAAAAAAATTGGTACGAATCAACCTTTACTTTGTACGGTGACGTTGCGCGATTTCATGTCGGAAGCTGCGTATAAAAAACAAAATGAAGTAAAACCAGCTGCTGCTCCTGTTCCTAAATCGGAAGTTACCACTGAAATCAAATCACAAGATACTATAACACAATAAAAAAAATAATTTAGAAATGAAAAAAAGTTTCCTGCTCGTATTCCTTGTAATTGCCTCATTTCATTCTTGTAAAGAAGAGCATAACAATCTACCTGATGGTTTATATGCCAAAATAGAAACCAATAAAGGAGAAATTATTGTACAATTAGATTTCGAAAAAGCGCCTATCACAGTGGCTAATTATGTGACTTTGGCCGAAGGAAAAAATGAATTTGTTACCAATGAAAATCTTAAAAACAGACCTTTTTTCGACGGTTTGAAATTTCACAGAGTTATTAAAGAATTCATGATACAAACTGGAGATCCGTTAGGAACTGGATCTGGAGATACCGGTTATAAATTTAAAGACGAGTTTACTGATTTAAAATTTGACAAAGGCGGTGTTTTGGCTATGGCCAATAACGGTGCGGCAACTAACAGCAGTCAGTTTTTCATTACGCATCTTGCGACACCTTGGCTAGATGGCAAACATACTATTTTTGGTCATGTGGTAGAAAAAGGAATGGATGTAGTCAACAAGATTGAGCAAAATGATTTCATCAACAAAGTGACCATTATACGAAATGGTGAAGCTGCGAAAAAGTTTAATGCCGTAAAAACATTCAGTGATTATTTCGCTGTAGAATCTCAAAATCAAAAGAAAAAATTAGCTGTAGAAGCCGAAAATAAAAAAGTGTACGACCAAAAATACAAAGCAGTCCGGGACCAAAAAATAGCTTATTTTGCTGCTTTAAAAGCCAAAGCTACAAAAACGCCAACCGGATTAGAATACGTAATAACCAAGAAAAGTGGCGGTAAAAAACCAGCTAATGGTACTAATCTTTTCATTCATTATGCCGGTTTTCTTGAAGACGGTGAACTTTTTGACGCAAGTATAGAAAGTGTTGCTAAATCTTTTGGAAAATACGATGAAAACAGAGCAGCCCAAAACGGCTACCAACCGATTCCTTTTCAAGCCGGAAAAAAAGATGGCATGATTCCTGGTTTCATTGAAGGATTAGAAAAATTAAATTTTGGCGACAAAGCCACACTTTTCATACCGTCAAAATTGGCCTATGGAGAAGCGGGTGCCGGAGGAGTAATACCGCCAAATGCCAATATTATTTTTGAAATTGAATTAATGCAACAATAACTAAAAAAGTCAGACCTTAAATTATTATCAAATGAAATTTAAAATTCTAATTTTATTATTCTTAGGAATGCTAACCGTACATTCTCAAACTAAGAAACCTGTTCCTGCTAAAAAACCGGTAACAGCAGTAAAAGCTCCTGTAAAAAAAGCTCCCGTAGCAGTTGAAGGGATTTTCGCCACTATTACTACTACTAAAGGAGATATTACCGTTCAGCTGGAATACAAAAAAACACCAGTTACCGTAGCTAACTTTATAGCACTTTCCGAAGGAAAAAATGCTTTTGTAGCCGATGAAAAACTAAAAGGAAAACCATTTTTTGATGGGTTAAAATTCCACCGCGTCATTAAAGATTTCATGATTCAAGGCGGCGATCCATCCGGAAACGGTTCTGGTGGCCCCGGTTTTGCATTCAAAGATGAGTTTACCGATTTGAAATTTGACAAAAGCGGTATTTTGGCTATGGCCAATTCAGGTCCAACTACCAATGGAAGCCAATTCTTTATCACACACAAAGACACCCCTTGGTTAAACGGGAAACACACTATTTTTGGTCATGTAACGCAAGGAATGAACGTTGTAAACTTGATTGCGCAAGATGATGTTATCAAGAAAATTACCATTATTAGAAAAGGAGCTTTAGCAAAACAATTTAATGCCCCAAAAGTATTCTCAGACTATTATGGCAACAAAGCCGAAGATGGTAAGAAACAAGCTTTAATTGATGCTGAAAACCAAAAAAAGCAAGCTGCAATTATTACCGAAGAGAAAAAAGCATATTTTGAAAAATACGGCAGCATAATCACTGCTAAAGTAGCTGAATTTAAAACGAATAAAGCAACCGCAACTACAACAGCTTCAGGCTTAGCCTATAAAATAATCCAAAAAGGGAGCGGTGTAAAACCTACTGACGGAACGACTTTCTATTTTCATTATGCCGGTTATTTTGAAGATGGAACCTTATTTGACAGCAGTTATGAAGACGTAAGCAAAGCCTACGGAAAATACGATGCTAACAGAGCCGCTCAAAACGGATACCAAGCCTTCCCTTTTCAAGCAGGTAAAAAAGACGGAATGATTCCTGGATTTTTGGAAGGATTGAGCCTATTGTCTCTTGGAGACAAAACGGTAATTTTTATCCCATCAAATTTGGCCTATGGCTCAAGTGGTGCAGGAGGCGTGATTCCTCCAAATGCAAATCTTATTTTCGAATTGGAAATATTTGAAAAACAACCGGCTCCAAAACAGTAATTCTCAAAAGCATATAATAAACAAACCCGACACGTTTAGTAACCTGTCGGGTTTTTTATGCGCTACTATTTTAAATTTCACTCAAGCCTTAAATGAACTTCCTTATATGGTTAGATTTTAAAACATATAAGGAATTAAGTTCATTTAAGTTTTTAATTCGATAACAGCTAATTCTAAAAAAGTATGCAATAAAAAACCCGACAGTTCTCAGTAAAATGAATTGTTGGGTTTATTATTTTAAATTATTCCGAATGGATACTAACCGCAAAAAATCAGCACACGATTAGACGGATTTACACTGATTGTAAAAACCTTTAAAATCCGTGTTTTTCTGTAAGATCCGTGTTATCTGTGTGCTATAAAACGCCAATCAGAAAGGAGATTATTTCTTTCCAAATTTCCAGTCGAATTCGTCTTTTTGATTGAAAATTGCACCAATCTCAAATTTCACGACCTCATCAAATTCCGTTTGAAAGATAATCCAGTTTTCCTCGTTGAAATAGTTTTCGAAAGTATCGAATTCTTCCTGAGTGAATTTAGTGATTCCTTTGGCAGCCAAGTCTTTCTTGACGTCGCTGATTTTTCTATTGATAATTTTATATCCAAATAACTCCAGTTCCGGACTCGAAGCCACGATATACCCTAATTTGAATTCTTCCTCCACATAGAAAGTCAAACGCGTTTTAAGTTTATTGTAGGCAAAAATCACATTGTCATCTTCGTCCTTGTAATTCCTGTCTGGTTTGCCGTAAATAGCAGTTACATCACTTTGTTTCATTCCGAAAATGAGCTTGTCAATTCCGTTTTTTGGATTTATTTTCATACGTAGTTTATATTTGTTTTTTAATGGAATATGGTATCGCCAGATCTTCATTGGTGTTTGCGACAAATGTTGTCATGGCGATTTCATAGGTAGTTTATATTTTTTTTAAAGGAATGTGTAATTTGCATCGCGCTATCGGTGTTTATTTCAAATTTGCGTTGCGCGCATTTCTCATTCATTTATTTGACCGCAAAGTTCGCAAAGTTTTTCGCAAATTCCACTACCTTTTTTATTTAAAAATTAGTGCTACAAAAACTCAAATCAGCCTTCCAAAAGTAAGAATTTGGGCGTGACAGGATGAAAAATCGGGTCGGGCTATTAGTTGCAAACAAGTTCATTGAACTCAACTCAAAATGAAAGTATTGTAAAGTAATCATTTATTCCGCTGTGCTTCATAAAAGGATTTTCACTGCAAACGAAGTTCACTGAACTCCTAAGAAACATCAAAAAAGTGACGTAATCCCTCACGCAAAACAGCTTCAATACCATAAGAAGTATTGCTGTCTCAAACAAGCATTACATAAAGGCCAACTTACAAAACCAGCTACACTACATTGGTTGCGACATAGTTACGCCACTCATTTACTAGAAAGCGGAACCGATTTGCGTTATATACAAGAATTACTAGGCCATAATAGCAGTAAAACTACAGAAATTTACACCCATGTGAGTACCAAAAGTATCCAACAAATAAAAGGTCCATTTGATGATTTGTAAGATAAAAATTAAAGTGTATATTTGAAAGTAATACGCTACACAGTAGCGCCTATCCACCCAAAATGAGATGTATATGCGCTATTTTGTAGCGCCTATGTATAAGTTGGCTGCAAGCATATCTGAAAATTGCGCATAAAAATAACCTTTAAGAAAATATGCAAGTAGATTTCATAGGACACGGATTAAATAAAAACAACAAATTAAATGTTGGAGACCAAATTGCAACATCACTAGTAAGTCCAAATTTTGATGTGTTTATTGGGTTTGTCGCTTTTACAGCTATTTCAGGTGTAAATAAATTATTGAAATTTCTATTAGAAGCAAAAGAAAAAAATAAAAAAGTAGTTTTTTTTATTGGAGTTGACAATAAAGGAACTTCAAAACAATCTTTAGAAATATTGCTTGAAAATAATATTGATGCGTTTATTTATCATAAAAACGAAGAGTTTATTACTTATCATCCGAAACTTTTTCTATTTGAGGGAAAAACATATTCAAGGATTATTATAGGTTCTTCAAATTTAACAAATTCAGGTTTTTTAAGCAATATTGAAGCCTCTGTTCAACTTGACTTTAGAACAGAAACAGATAAACAAGGCAGAAAATTAGTAAAAGAAATAAAAGAATATTTTGACGGAATTATAAGTTTAAAAGATGAAAATGTTTTTAAATTAGATAAGGAATTAATTGAAAAATATGATAAAATGGGTTTATTATATTCCCAAATTAAATCAGGTCAATCAAAAGAAATTCAATCTAATGACGGTGAGAATCCAAATGAAAAGTTTATTACAACTCCATTTTTTGAAAATGAATTTGGACAAGGTGAAGAACCTGACAATAAATTATCTAAAAATAAAGCAATTGCGATTTCAACAAGTGATTATGAAAATTTTCAATATTTTTTAGAAAAATATATAGTTTACAAAAGAGATATTAAAACTACTGGAGCTGTTGCAAAACATAATGCGGAGCCAGATTTATTTCGGTGGTATAATAGAATAAAAGAGTTAATTAAAGTAGATTCTTTACCTTATGAGTTGGCAAGTCAGCTAATTGATGTTGGGTTTCCAATTGGAAACGCTTGGGAAGGACAAATCAGATATTTTTGGGATAAAAAATTTGCAGAATTAGTCGAATTCAAGAACAAGTATCAAAGCCATTTAGACTTCACGTATGTTCCAAATACAAAGAATAAAGATTTACCATATTTTGAACTTGGTGTTTGGTGTGTTCGACAAAAAAGAAGAAGAAAAGAACTCGAAACACCAAAATGGGATTGGAATTATGAAGAAGAAAAAATGAAATCTATAAATTTTCTTTGGGAAGTTCCAGAAAATTTCGGAAATCAAAGTGTGGCAAACGAGGATAAATGGACAGAAAATTTATTAGAATTAGAAGAATATTACGAAAATAAAGAAAATTATAATACACTTCCTAAACAAAAAACATATTTAGGCAAGTGGATTAATGACCAAATTACTTTAAAACTTACTGGTTCTAGAGGAAAAAAGAAAGTTTTTTTGCATCCGGTTAGAGAAACATTACTTGGAGAAGTTTTAAAAAGGAACAATATTGAATGGGAAAGACAAAAACAGAATGAAAGAGAAAGTATTGAGAATGTAATTGAAAAGTGGAAAATCATTACTGATTGGGATAAAAAATCACAATCAGAACAAGACAAAGCAACTGAAACATTTAAAAATAAGATTAGTGAAATGAGACAATTGATGTCAAGTACAAAGTTTAGAATGAAAAAGTGGAAAATCGAAGAAAGTAAATGGAAATTGGAAATGTTTAAAAAAGTAGGTTTTCCAATTCCAAAAGAAATAGAATTTAAATAAAATGCCAGACAGCCAACAGCTGTTTTGATATAGCTGGAGTTTAGTGGAATTACCGTTTCGCATCATATTTTCGTTAAGCCGAAAATTGAGCGGTTACGAACTTCCAGGAATCTCAAAGCAGCGGGACGTTAGCAGTAATTCTGGGTGGTTATCCGTCATAGCGCAAACCGTTCTAGTTTTTATGTAAACTGCTGTCCTTTCTTTTCGGAAACAATAAAATGGTCTTCAACATTGAAGCCAAGTTTACGTATCCATTCCTCCTGTAGTAAAATTACAGGGATTGTTTCAGTAAATACTATTTACGATTTATTTACTAAATTTACATTTTTATTTACAATCCAATTCGCAGCATCATTTAAAAGGATTAATCATATGAAAAAAACCATCTATTTTCTGATCTTACTGCTGGCTGTGGTGAGCGGACTCGTATTTGCTAATCGTGAAATTAAAAATGAAACTAAGCCATCCCCAAAGCCGCTGTCCATTGCTAACAGGAAAGCCGACCTGGATGACAGGAAAAAATGGGAGGCTTCTCCTGACGGTATAAAGTACAAAGAATGGGAGGTTTCTCCTGAAGGTAAAAAAGTGCACGCCAGTTATGACAAAATAAAGAAGTACATAAAAGCTTTCACCAATATGGAGGCCGTGGTAACCTCTGTTACTTTTCAGCGCGCAAACGGGAAATCATCAGGACCAAAATGGCTTATCGTCCGGATTAATGGCGAAGAATACATGATGCAATTTATTCCTAAGGATTTTCAGCAGTTAAATAGCCTGAAAGTTAACGACAAAATAATTGTAAGAAGCCGCAGCGCAGGGTATTCGCCTAATCATCCCTATTTGATTATATCGGGCGACTATATTGCGCGAAATAATAAGATCCTTTTTAAACGTGACTTTAGCAAAAATAAACGTTGCTGAGGATTAGGGGCCTCGCGATTAGCGACATCCGAGGCTGCAAGCCGAACGGAGCGGAGCTAATGGCAATTAAAACCGGCTCTAACGTCTCAAAAAAAATCTATCTTAGCGGAAAGAACGCAGCTCGTTTTTGCCGCAACGCAGGCAAGCCCGCGAAACGTCAGACTATGACACCCCACAACTTTGACGAATTAAATATGATAAAATGGTAAACAGAAATTTTACACCTTTTCCAATTTTGACAACCCAAAGGCTAACTCTTAGACAATTATCAACTGAGGACGGGCAAGATATTTTTACTTTGCGTTCAGACACAGAAATAAACAAATATCTTGACAGAGAACCAAGCAAGACAATTGAAGATGCAATGAACTTTATCAACAAGGTTAATGATACCATTAAAAACAACAACTCCATTTATTGGGTAATTAGCTTGACAACGACCAAAACATTTGTTGGGACCATTTGCCTTTTTGACTTTTCAGACGAAAAAAATAGTTGTGAAATCGGGTATGAACTTATGACAAAATTTCAAGGGCAAGGAATAATGAAAGAAGCAACAGAAGAAGTTATTGACTATGCTTTTCAGACATTGGAGTTTCAAAAAATTGTAGCGTGTACTCATAAAGGAAATCAGAATTCAACTAAACTATTGACAAAATTTAATTTTCTTCAATCCAAAGAGGCCTACAAAGAAAACCCTGACTTAAATATTTTTACTTTGATACAATCAAAGTGACAATAAGAGCTATTAATAAGCTATACTCATAAAACTATTAAAAAAAGCTCTTATTTTTTAATGGTATAATAGGTGTTTTTGACTACAGGAATTCCAGCTACGGTTATCCCTTCTAAAGCTACTTTTACTTTAGTTTCAACTTTGGTGTTGAAATAACTCACACTGGCATTACCTGTTTTGTCTGGATGCACATACGGATTCCAATAAAGCGTGTTTCTTACCTCTGCTTTATTATCTAACGCTGTTTGGGCTTGTTCTGGATTTGGTGAATAAAAAACACGTGCCGTGTAAAAGCCGTCAATTTCTTTTTTAATAGAATGAAAACCTCCTTTTTCAAATGGTTTTGTTCTTGGTTTTGTATAAACCGCAATAATACCATTAGCCGCTTCTGCCCCATAAAACATTGTTGCTTATACTTTTAATGCATCTATTTTTTCAACATCGCTTGGTTGAATAAAGTCTATTTCGGTCTTAAACGCTGTAGTACCATTTAATAAAAAAAGCGGTTCTCCATCAAAACGCATAAAACGAACTGAGTCATCATAAGAAATGACGCCTGGAATTTTTTGTGCTATAATATCGATAAATGTAGCTACACTTTCGTCTGGAACATACCTATTGTCTGGAATTCCATAGAATATAGGTGTTTGATTTTTCTTTTTAGCAACGATTTTAACTTCGTCCAAAACATTTTCAGGCTTTATTCTAAAAGCATTGGGCATACCCATAGATTTAGAACATGCTAAATAGCTTTATTTTCAACAAATTAAATAAGATCTAAAATCAACTGGGTTTTAGTAATTCTAAATGAGGTTTATTAAAGAAACTTACTTTATAAATTTATTTTATAATATACTGATTTTCAGTTGCTGGAGTCGAAATTTATTTTTAATTTAGCTCTTATGAAGGAATTCTCATTTTAGAATCCTACTATCCCCAAAATCTTATTATTTTTTACAAGTTAGGTTGGAATATCAATTTAACTAACTTACAGGATAAATCAATTGTTAAAAAAAATGATGGGTGTAACTCCTCATTGTATTTTAGGAATCATTTTAAGCATTTCCATTTTCAATAACCCTATTACATTTTAATCCGTTTACAATAATGACATAATGACAAAGTGCACACAATTTGTTTCTATGGTTCTAACCAAGCTATTAATACCTAAACCACTACGTTATGAACACCTTTCAAGACAGTATAAGTACTAAACCAAAACCGATTAGCTGGATATCCATTGTACTCGTGGCATTACTATTGGCGCTATTGTTATGGGTTACTTATCAATTTAAAGGAGAGCAACGTTTTGCTTTTGTAAAGCTTTTTGACAAAGGCCATATTATAAGCTTTTCAGAAAATTACAGTTCTGTTGAATTACCTTCCGATAAAAAATATTATGGAGTTATAATTGCTGAAAAAGGAGCTTGTATGGGTTCAGGATGGCTGCTTTTGCTAGTGCCTACAGTATTTTTGTTCAGTTTAGTTTTTCCAAGAAAATTATTAAAAAAATCATTTAAAAAGGAGAAAAAATGAACTATTCCGATCAAGTTAAAGCGATACCGAGACGAACCAAAAAAGGAGTCCTAGATGCAGTAATCAGCAGTGCTGAAATTATGGTGTTTGCCTATTTAATCACCTACCCTTTTCCATTTAAAGCGGTCGCTTTTATTCCTTTGATAATGGTCGCTTTTATTATAAGCCGTGATATCGATTCCCCTACGGTAACATTCAGGCTTATATTTAAGAATCTTTTCTCACTAAAAATGCTTATTCAAATTGTTATTGGTCTTGAACTTGGTATTATTGCGGCAATTTATTACCGAGGCCATCTGGGAATGCCTGTTCTACCTGCAGATATTAGGACATTTGTATTAGTGGCAGTAAGTGTTGCTGCAATCGAAGAATTAGTTTTTCGTGGTTTCATACAAGGTCAAATTAGCAAGTTAAATACAGATTTTGCCGTAGTATTTGCTGCATTTGCTCATGCATCTTACAAAGCTTGTCTATTCCTTTCACCTGTGGCAATACATCAACAAAACATTGTAGCTTTTTTTATATGGTCATTTACGGCTTATATAGTACTTGGATTTTTAAAGCATTATTCAAAAAGCATCGTGCCTGTTATTATTACGCATGCCATTTTCGATCTGGTTGTTTATGCCGAAGTCCTGCAAGCGCCATGGTGGGTGTGGTAATTAATAAACTTAAAATTAACAATACAAATCAAGGGTTGAAAGTCTGTTTTTTTTGTGCCATTAGCTACTGAATATTGGTAGTATTAATTGGGGTCAAAATTTGTCAACGTACCATATCATAGGTACGCTAAATACATATTGGTTATCGTTTTCTACCAATATTCGGTGCCTAATGGCATATTCAGAGTCATAAATCATTAAAAACTAAAGCCTATGTATTTTTCAGCTACTACCAGTTTTACAGCGGGTATTGTTCTTGCAGCGATAAGTGTTGCGGTACTAAAAAAAGTAAAAAAACCTTCTGAAATTTATTTTGCCTGCATCCCGATTATTTTTTGTGTCCAACAGATTTCTGAGGGCTTTTTATGGTTAGCATTGACCAAACCTTATTTCGCCCCATTGCAACAAGTCTCAACCTATACCTTTTTGTTTTTTGCTCAAGTGGTTTGGCCCTTATGGATTCCTTTTGCATCCTTGAAACTCAAAAAAGAAGAGGAGAACATTCTTTTTCAGTGGGTACTGGTAGTAATAGGCTTATCAGTAGCTTTATATCTGGGGTATTGTTTGATCAATTATTCTGTAGAAGCCAAAATTATTGGACACCATATCTCCTACCTACAAGGGTATCCAATAGCATTTAGCTCTTATGGCGACCTACTTTATATCATTGCCACTGTTGCTCCACCACTATTCTCAGAGATCAAAAAAATGTGGATTTTAAGCATTACCCTGATAATTTCCTATATCATCACAACCATTTTGTATGTAGATTATATCGTTTCGATTTGGTGTTTCTTTTCTTTGATTATTAGTATATCAGTACTAATCGTTATGGATGAAATTAAAAATCCGAGTAAAAAACATTCCAAATACTATTCCAGATACTATTGTGATGATCATAATAAGGGAACCCGTATTAAAACCTGAAATTTAGATTTATCATAATTTATTCTTCAAGTTTTCTTTCACACTATCGAACCATTCATTTTTAAGAATACTTAAAATAATACTGTCTCTACGAATTGCACTACCAAAAGTAGGCATGTGATTTCGCATGACGCCTTCTACAGTACAGCCAATGCTTTTCATGGCGGCAATGCTTCGCTGGTTATTATTATCCGCACGAAATTCTACACGTTCCATTCCTAGGGTTTCGAAAGCAAATTGCAATAGCAAAAATTTACAGCGTTTGTTAAGTCCGGTGCCTCGGAAATCTTTACCGTACCAAGTGTATCCTAGTTGCAGGGTTTTGAATGCCAAATTAATATCGTAAAAACGAGTGCTTCCAGCATATTTTCCTGAATTTTTATCGAAAACAATAAAGGGGTATTCGGTTTGATTTTCTTTGGCTTTTAAGGCTAATTTGATGTAGTTTTCCAGATTTTCTTTGCCGTTTGCACGCACTAAAGAATATTCCCAAGTTTCAGGTTCGTTGAGGGATATTTCCAATAAATTTTCGACATCCGTTTCCTGTAAAGGACGCAGTAAAATTGATTCGTCTTCGAGTATTGTATTTTCAAGGAATTGAGAAACAGACATGATCTTTTTTGGGCTAATTTATAAAAAAAAGACATACCTAACTATGAGTATTGAAATCTAAAACATTTAGTACGCTTTTTTAAACATATAAGGAATATAAGTCCATTTAAGCGGGACTCTTTTGAATTCATAAATGAAATAACAACCCCTTCATAGATAATCGCTGATATCTTAGCCCAGATAAAAGAGAAAAGCCCAAAGTATAAAATACTAATTTTTCTTGTTATAAAAGAGCGACCAACGGAAGCTCCTTTTATGACTTAGAAAAAATAATATTTTATGCGCGGACTTGAAACGGTTAGCTGGATTAGCTCCTAAAAATACTACTCACTCATTTCGTCGTAACGCTCTGGAACTTGGGGATCGTAAAGTGGACAATTGAACTCTGCCAATGCATCTACCAATTGATTCATGATTTTTCCTTCGGTTCCATAGCAATCGATTTGAATGCTTTGAGGAGTGGTTTTTATTTGAAAAGCGCCTTTCCCTTTGTTATTTTTCCAACTGTTGTCATCTACTTTTTCCCAGTGAGAGAACAGCGTATTAATCCTGTTGAGAATCACAGTCACAGGAAGTTCTTCGAGACCTGCTACTTCTTGTTCCTCAATAATGGCTTCGTAAACCAAGTGATGGTTTAGATAAATGCCGTCCTGGTATTTCCAAAAAAGTAATTCGTACATTTAAAAAAATTGAAAAATTGAAAATTTAATAGATTGAAAATCAGCAATTAATTAAAGTTTTTTAATATTCGAAAGTTCCGTATTCGCTGGTAATTGTCAATTTTTTAGAATCTGCTGCTTCTACTCTACCTACGATTTGCGCATCAACATTAAACGATTTTGAAATCGCAATAATGTCTTGGGCAATAGCTTCGGGAACATATATTTCCATGCGGTGTCCGCAATTAAAAACTTGGTACATTTCTTTCCAATCGGTTTGGGATTGTTCTTGTATCAGTTGAAACAATGGTGGAACCGGAAATAAATTGTCTTTTATAATGTGTAGATTTTGTACAAAATGTAAAATCTTGGTTTGTGCTCCTCCACTGCAATGCACCATTCCGTGAATTTCATGGGCAGTATATTGATCTAAAATTTTCTTGATAATAGGCGCATACGTTCTGGTTGGCGAAAGCACTAATTGACCTGCGTCGATTGGTGAGTTTTCTACTGAGTCAGTAAGATTTACCTGTCCGGAATAAATCAATTCTTCCGGAACTGCAGCATCAAAACTCTCCGGATATTTGGTGGCCAAATATTTCCCAAAAACATCATGACGCGCCGATGTCAATCCATTGCTCCCCATTCCGCCATTATAGCTTTTTTCGTAAGTAGCCTGACCAAAAGAAGCCAAACCTACAATTACATCACCCGCTTTAATATTGGCATTGTCAATTACTTTAGAACGTTTCATGCGAGCGGTAACGGTAGAATCTACGATAATAGTTCGAACGATATCGCCTACATCAGCCGTTTCACCTCCTGTGGAATGAATGGTCACGCCAAAAGAATCCAGTTCTTTGATTAACTCTTCGGTTCCATTGATAATTGCCGAAATTACTTCGGCAGGAATAAGGTTTTTGTTTCTACCAATAGTGGAGGAAAGCAAAATATTATCCGTTGCTCCTACACACAATAAATCATCTATATTCATAATCAATGCATCCTGTGCAATGCCTTTCCAAACAGAGATATTTCCTGTTTCTTTCCAATACATATATGCCAAAGAAGATTTAGTTCCCGCTCCGTCAGCATGCATAATAAGGCAATACGCTTCGTCTTGGGTTAAATAATCAGGAACAATTTTACAAAATGCTTGAGGAAACAATCCTTTATCAATGTTTTTTATGGCGTTATGCACGTCTTCTTTAGATGCCGAAACACCGCGAAGCGCATATCTTTTTGAAGTATCTGAACTCATGTAGTCTAGTTGTGTAATCTGCTTTAGGGCAGATGGGTTTTGCCGCAAAGATAATTATTTTTTCGGGTTTTGCCTATCGGGTTTTCAAGTGTTTAGTTAAAACAGTAATCAGTAAATCGAATGTGAATTTATTTCATTAAATTTACATTAATATTTTATATGTCAGCACTTTATAATAATTAAAAAAGACAAATGGATAAACAAACACCATTATTATAACAAATTTAAAAACATGAATTAAGCTTAGAAAAGTGGAAAACAGGGACCACTATAAAAAACGGGGCCTTACCGAAAAGCCATACGAGTAGGAAACTAAAAAACCACAACATCATGCCTAAATATGTAATTGAAAGAGAAATTCCCGGCGCAGGCAACCTTACTGCCGATCAGTTAAGAGCCATTTCACAAACTTCTTGTGGAGTACTGGGTAAAATGGGACCTCAAATTCAATGGGTCAACAGCCAAGTAACCGCTGACAAAATCTATTGTACCTATATCGCTCCCAACGAGGAAATCATTCGCGAACATGCAAAGCTAGGAGGATTTCCTGCAAATTCGATAAGTCAAATATTTACAACCATTGACCCAACAACTGCAGAACAAACCGTGTAAAAATTAAATGCATTAAGCTAAAAAATGCCTATCCAAAACGGATAGGCATTTTTATGAGATTGAATATATATTATTTTGTAAACAATAATTCTCTATATTTAGTTAATGTCCATAGTTCATTATCTACCAGCAATTCTAGTTTATCACAGTGATTTCTAATGATTTCAAAATATGGTTTCACCTTATTACAATAGGCTTCTGCCATTTCTTGCGCATCGGTCAAATTGTTTGCTATTCTTCTTTCGTTAGTCATCTCTTCAACTTTAGAATTGATTCCTTCTATGTGTCCTGAAATCTCTTTAATCAAGATTATCTGCTCTTTAGCAATTGTTTCAAAGTCCGATCCAAAAATATCTTTTAACCCTTTTACATTGGTAATCAAAGTATTTTGGTAGCGAATTGCAGTTGGAATTACGTGATTTTTTGAAATATCACCTAAAACTCTTCCTTCAATTTGAATTTTCTTAGTGTACTCCTCCAATTCAATTTCGTAACGCGCTTCCACCTCGATATGATTCATGATATTCAATTGAGAAAACAAATCTAGAGACTGTTTAGAAATTCTAGCTTTTAAAGCTTCAGGAGTTGTTTTAAAGTTACTCAATCCACGTTTTCCTGCTTCGATTTCCCATTCTTCACTGTATCCATCTCCTTCAAAAAGGATTTTTTTAGATTGTTTGATATACTCTCTTAAAACGTTAAAGATTGCATCGTCTTTCTTCATGTCTTTAGATTCAATCAAAGCATCGACTTCTACTTTAAAGTCTCTCAATTGTTTAGCAACAATAGCATTCAAAGTAGTCATTGCATTAGAACAGTTTGCCGTTGAACCAACAGCTCTAAACTCAAATTTATTTCCTGTAAAGGCAAATGGTGATGTTCTATTTCTATCTGTATTATCCAAAAGTACATCGGGAATCTTTCCTACTACGTTTAATTTTAAGTCGGTTTTCTCCTCAGGTGATAATTTCCCTGTAGTTACACCTTCTAATTCCGCTAAAACTTTAGTTAATTGCTCTCCAATAAACACAGAGATAATTGCTGGTGGCGCTTCATTTGCACCAAGTCTGTGATCATTACTCGCTGATGCAATCGCCGCTCTCAATAATGTTTCATTATCATTTACTGCTTTGATTGTGTTGATAAAGAAAGTCAAAAACTGTAAATTACTCATTGGTGTTTTACTTGGACTTAACAGGTTAACCCCAGTATCTGTTGCTAATGACCAGTTGTTATGTTTCCCTGAACCGTTGACTCCTTTAAATGGTTTTTCATGAAATAACACTTTGA
Organism: Flavobacterium algoriphilum; assembly: GCF_048158655.1. Classification (NCBI taxonomy): domain Bacteria; kingdom Pseudomonadati; phylum Bacteroidota; class Flavobacteriia; order Flavobacteriales; family Flavobacteriaceae; genus Flavobacterium; species Flavobacterium algoriphilum. The sequence goes on along the minus strand of NZ_JBLNKY010000005.1, from coordinate 12,346 downwards.
AATCATGGCGTTCAGCTACTTTTTCCATCACATCCATTAACAAACAGTTATGGTCTACTGCTAGATTAGTTTCCTCAAAAATAGGCGCTAACTCAAATTGATTTGGAGCAACTTCATTATGACGCGTTTTTACTGGAATTCCTAACAACATACATTCCTGTTCTAAATCTCTCATGTAGGTTAACGCACGTGTTGGAATAGAACCAAAATAATGGTCGTCTAATTGTTGTCCTTTAGCAGAAGTATGTCCAAGCAAAGTTCTTCCTGTCATCATAAGATCAGGACGAGAATTTGCTAATGCTCTATCAACTAGGAAATATTCTTGCTCCCATCCCAGTGTTGCAGTAACTTTTTTTACATTTTTGTCAAAATACTTACATACTTCGGTAGCGGCTTCATCCATAACCATTAAAGCTCTCAACAAAGGGGTTTTATAATCTAAAGCTTCTCCTGTGTAAGAAATAAAAACGGTTGGAATACATAATGTAGTTCCAAAAATAAATGCTGGAGATGTTGGATCCCAAGCCGTATATCCTCTTGCTTCAAAGGTGTTTCTAATCCCACCATTTGGAAAACTAGAAGCGTCCGGTTCTTGTTGTACTAATTGAGCTCCACCAAATTTTTCTACCGGATCACTACCGTCATATGATGTTTCAAAAAAAGCATCATGTTTTTCAGCAGTTGTTCCTGTAAGCGGTTGAAACCAGTGTGTATAATGAGTAACCCCTTTTGATAAGGCCCACTCTTTCATTCCCATCGCAATATAATCCGCTAATTTTCTATCTATTTTAGTTCCATGCTGAACGGCACCTTGTACTCCTTTGAAAGCATCCGAAGTCAAATATTGCTTCATTGCCTTTTCATTAAACACATTTGCACCAAAAATAGTTGATTTTCTATCAGTCTCTTCAAATTGAACTGGCGTTCTGGTTGAAGCTTCTCTCAAAGCTTGAAAACGTAGTGTTGACATAATTATAAATTTAAAATATTAATCGTGATTTAAAATACACACAAATATAATTCATTCCGGTAATAATTTAATCTTCTCATTTACATATATTAACTTTCTTTTTTAACCTAGAATTAAAATTAAAAAAATTAATCATTTCACATTTGAAGTAATAAAAATCTTAACTATTTATTAATGACTAAAAAACCAGCATTGTGAATTTAATTTTTATAACTAATTAAAATTGCATTTTTTTAAATATACCCCTAAAAAAATGAAGTAATGCTAAAAATTATACCTGATTAAATAAAAATTACCCCCTGATTTTACGACATCCACAAATTAATTTATATTTGCAAAAGAAAATCATCAAAAAGGAAATAAATTTATATTATTATGGCTAAAATAAAGTTAGAATACATTTGGTTAGATGGATACGAACCAACTCAAAATTTAAGAAGTAAAACCAAAGTTGAAGAACACGAAAATTTCAAAGGAACATTAGAAGAAATAGGAAACTGGTCATTTGATGGTTCATCTACAAAACAAGCAGAAGGTGGTTCATCTGATTGTTTATTAGTGCCTGTTGCTATTTATCCAGATCCTACACGTATCAATGGATACTTGGTAATGACAGAAGTTATGAATGCGGATGGTACTGCTCACTCTTCTAACGGTAGAGCTACTATTGATGATGATGGTGATTTCTGGTTTGGTTTCGAACAAGAATATTTCATTATGGATACTAAAACTTTATTGCCTTTAGGATTTCCAATTGGAGGATACCCTGCACCACAAGGGATGTACTACTGTTCAGTAGGTGGTAAAAACACACATGGAAGAGGCTTAGTTGAAGAGCACGCTGATTTGTGTATTGCTGCCGGAATTAACTTTGAAGGTATCAATCAAGAAGTTGCTTGTGGACAATGGGAATTTCAATTATTCGCTCAAGGAGCTAAAAAAGCAGGTGACGAAATATGGATTGCTAGGTATTTACTAGATCGTTTAACTGAAAAATACGGTTATTATATTGATTACCATCCAAAACCATTAGGTGATACTGATTGGAATGGATCTGGAATGCATGCTAATTTCTCTAATGAAACATTAAGAACATGTGGTTCTCAAGAAGTTTACGAAAAAATATGTGAGGCATTTAGACCTGTAACTGCAGAACATATTGCTGTTTACGGAGCTTATAATGACCAACGTTTAACTGGTAAACACGAAACTGCTTCTATCCATGATTTCTCTTATGGAGTTTCTGATAGAGGAGCTTCAATCAGAATTCCATTAATTACTGTTCAAAAAGGATGGAAAGGATGGTTGGAAGACAGAAGACCAGCATCTAACGGTGATCCATACAAAATTGCTGCCAGAATTGTAAAAACTGTAAAATCTGTTTTAATTGAAGATTCAGTTTTAGTATAAGAATCTATTTTTAAACTTGATTAGTTTATAAAAAAAGTGCCCTCATTTGTGATGGCACTTTTTTTTTTAGGATTAGACATCGACAGGAATATTTTTCTAACCACTACTTTATTTTAAATAAGTTTCAAATTTAAAAAATCAAAAAGTATCTTTACCAAACGTATAATTAATAACTTAATATATGATTGTCTGGATTTCATTTTTAGCTGCCATCTTACTATTTCTTGCTCTCGATTTAGGTGTTTTTAATAAAACGCCACATATTATTAGTTCTAAAGAAGCTGGTAAATGGACTGCTATATGGGTCACTTTATCTTTTTTATTTTCCGGAGTTATCTATTGGCTATATAGTAATAATTATATTTCCAATCCAGATGGATTAAAACCCGCAGCAGCATCCATAAAATTTATTACTGGATATTTAATAGAATTATCGTTAAGCGTAGACAATATATTTGTTATTGCTATAATTTTTTCTTCTTTTAAAATACCGCGAAAATACCAGCATCGCGTTTTGTTTTGGGGAATTCTAGGTGCTGTTATTTTTAGAGGTCTAATGATCTATTTTGGTGTTTTACTTATCAATAAATTTTCGTGGACAACCTATGTTTTCGGTATATTCCTGGTTTACACCGCAATTCGGATGCTTTTCACCAACGAAGACGACAAATTTGAACCCAAAAAATCTTTTGTATACAAAACGTTACGAAAAATCATGCCGATCACTAGTCATATCGATGAAGAACATTTCTTTGTAAAAAGACGACATATTACTGCCGCAACACCTCTTTTTGTAGCATTAGTAATTATTGAAGTTATGGATGTTATCTTTGCACTTGATAGCGTTCCTGCAATTTTGGCTATTACAAATGATCCTTTTTTAGTTTTTAGTTCGAATATTTTTGCCATATTAGGGTTGCGTTCCATGTATTTCTTTTTGGCCAATATGTTAGAAAAATTTGCTCATTTAGAATACAGCCTAATTGCTATTTTAACTTTTGTGGGACTCAAAATGTTACTTCACGATTTTATAGAAATCCCCGAATGGGTATCATTAGTTTTTATAGCCGTTTCGCTATTGACCGGAATTATTGTATCTATAAAATTAGGAAAAGAAACAGTTGCTGAAGAAAATAGTTAATCTGCAATCCTAAAAATAAAAACATAAAAAAAGGAAATCTTACGATTTCCTTTTTTCTTTATAAACTAAAATTACAGTTGAATTTTTTGAATTTGACTTTCATTAAGTTTTAGAGACGACATAACGGCTTCAAAATTATTTTTATTGATTGAACTGGCATAACCCGCAGGCACAATAACAACTCTTAAGACTTGATTCAATCTAAAGTCCGCAGAAACCGTTTGCAAATTATTACCAATCATAAATACATTTACATCTCTTGTAGTATGATCTTGATCATAGCCAAAATCTAATGTTCCGTCAGTAAAATAATGAGTTTCAGGCAATAATTTCCATACGTCATTACCTTGTGAAGTACCGGATAATCGGTAAACTAATACTACATCCGAAGAATAAATAGGATAACTAAAAGTGATTAATTTACTGTAATCATTCGTTGCAGTAAACGATGCGTTAACTTCAAATACTTCACTAATCGTGTTATCTACTATAGGTCCATCGTTTACGGTACAACTCTGTAAACTAAATAATCCTACAATGGCTAAAATGGTAAATATCTTTTTCATTTTTTTTTAAATTTAAATAGTTAATTTTATTATCTATATTCATGAATTGTGCCAAACTTTATTTCCGAAAAAAAATGCAACTTTTAAAAATGGAAAAACAACTAAAACTTTACATGCTAATGCTGGGCTGTAAGCCAATAGGAAGGTTTACAGAACAACACGATATTTTTTTCGGAATTGGAAATTCTTTAAAAAATTTGATTCCGCAGATGAAATTTTTTTGGCCTGAAGCCAAAGGAAAACTTCATATTGATGCCTGGAGAGAAGTTACTGTAGTCAATAATTATTCAATTGAGATTACTGCCAAAGACACAGCCGAAAATACCGCTTCCGAAAAATTATTTTTTATTAATCTGGGTGGTTACAAAGAAAATGAATTTGAAGAATACCATTATAAAATACTTTCTGTTGCCAAAAGTTTAGGATTAGCATCCAAAAATGCTAGGAAAACTACTTTCTATAAACATTGTGGTTTTAAAGGAGCCATTACCCATATTGATGATAAATACATAATAGAGGTGGATGATATTTATAATGTATCCGATATATTAGACAAACAATTTAAAGAAAAATATGCATTGAAAATCATAAAAACTGAAACTGATTTAAAAGAAGATGAATTGCATATTGGCTATTTAAAATTAAATAAAATTACTTTTTAATTTTTGTAGTAAAATTATATATACAAAAAAAGCATCCGCCAAACGGATGCTTTAAAATTAAAACTAGTTTTTAAAATTATCTGGAAGACATTACTTTTTTTACAATGCTTTCTCGATCAGTAGTCACTTTCACAATATACATTTGCTCTTTTCCTTTATTTAATTTGAGGTCTAGCGCAATTTCTTTATTCAGATAACTATTGGTATCCCTTTTTGAAAGTATGGAAATACCTTGTGCATTAAACACCTCAATTTTCACATCAGACACATAATCAAAATTGTATTTGATTGTAAGTCTGTCTTTGAAAGGAACTGGATACACTTCAAAACCTGCGGTTGTGGTTTTAACGGTTAGCGTTGTTTCAATCGGAATAATTTCAGATGTAGTTTTAGTAGTTGGATTGGCAATTTTAGCTAATGGTACTGGACAAGGTGATATGGAGCAATCGGATACATCACAACTTGCTGCATTCGAAACACAACCAGTGTTTTTATTTCTAACTCTTATGCCAGTTACGTCCCCCGGATTCAAATTGTCAAAGTGTATCGCTGATTGCCATGTTCCGGCGCCACCGTTTTTAATACTGTATTCATAATCCGCACCACACGGACTATTTATAGTAACACTTCCTCTATCTGTACTACACAGAGATGGTTGAACTATGCAAACAGTTGGAGTTAATGGTAAAGCTTTATCTACAGTCACTATTACATCGTCTGTTTTTGTACACCCATTTGCTCCTGTTACCGTTACAGTATAGGTTGTTGTAGCAGCTGGTGTGGCTGTTGGATTAGCACTATTTGTTGCGCTCAATCCCGTTGCTGGTGACCAGGAATATGAAACCCCTCCTGTCGCAGCTAATGTTGCACTTGCAGTGGTACAATTTATCGTTACATCGTTTCCTGCATTGGCTAACGGTAAGGCTTTGTCTACAGTCACTATTACATCGTCTGTTTTTGTACACCCATTTGCTCCTGTTACCGTTACGGTATAGGTTGTTGTAACAGCTGGTGTGGCTGATGGATTAGCACTATTTGTTGCGCTCAATCCCGTTGCTGGTGACCAGGAATATGAAACCCCTCCTGTCGCCCCTAATGTTGCACTTGCAGTGGTACAATTTATCGTTACATCGTTTCCTGCATTGGCTAACGGTAAGGCTTTGTCTACAGTCACTATAACATCATCTGTTTTTGTACACCCATTTGCTCCTGTTACCGTTACGGTATAGGTTGTTGTAATAGCTGGTGTGGCTGTTGGATTAGCACTATTTGTTGCGCTCAATCCCATTGCTGGCGACCATGAGTATGAAACCCCTCCTGTCGCCCCTAATGTTGCACTTGGAGTGGTACAATTTATCGTTACATCGTTTCCTGCAGCTGCCACTGGAGTTACTGTGTCTACTGTTACAAGCACACTTGCCTGTGCTGAACATCCATTTGCGATAGTAGTTTTAGTAACGGTATAGGTTGTTGTTGACGTAGGATTTGCTGTTGGATTGCTCGCCGTTGAAGAAGTCAAACCGCTCGTTGGATTCCATAAATAAGTTGCTAGTGGATCGTTTGTTTCACCGATTGCTATTCCATCTGGATTCAAAGTACATGTCTTAGTAAAGGGAGCACCTGCACTTACTATTGGCGCTGAAGAAGCCCCCACAGTTCTGGTTTTAGTTGTAGAACAGCCGTTAACATCTTTAATGATAAAAGTATGGCTACCAGCTACTAGATTTGAATATGATGTTAAAGTCGTAAATAGAGAACCATCTATAGAGATCAAGTAAGGAGCTTTACCCCCGGAGGGAGACACAGTAATTGAACCTCCTGTAGAACAAGTGGCATTAGTAATTGCAAAGGCTGCATCTACACCAACACCAATTGGAATAAAAGGTAATGTTCCACATTTAGGATTAATCGTTGATGGGTTGTTGAACAGAACATCGCAGGTTTCGCCGGGAGAAGCTGAAGTCCATGCTAAATATAAATCAACAATTTCCAATGATTGATTGCAAGCAATCGCTATATCTGTGGTTCCGTATGTAGTTGGCAAAAAATTATCACTTGATTTTTTTATATCAGAAGCACAGGCGAAAATTTTCACTCCTATTGGTTGTCCCGCAGGAATCAAAACACCGCTAGCATTAATGGGATCACCATTAGCATTTCGTCTAATCAAAGTACCCCAGAAAGCAAAAGAGGTTCTTGTTGAGCCCGTCTTATTTCTAATACCTAAAACTAGTTTTCTGGCACCAGTACAACTACATAGATCATTAGCAGGGGCTGGTAATGTTACGCTAATTAGTTCCAAATCTTTAGATGTACACGAACTTAAACCTGGAAAAGTTTGCGCAGTTGCGGTCTTTAAACTAAAGAAACTTATTGCTAAAAAAATAAGTATGCTTCTTGAATAATGAAACATTACCTTACTTTTTAATACTCTACTGTTATTATGGGAATATCCTTTTATAAGGATCCTATTTTCTAATTTAGGACTAAAAAAGAAGCAATTACACCTACAAAAACTTAATTTATAAATTGTATTTTTCGGTAAAAAGCAAGAATTAATTTTGCCCAACAAAACTTCCAAAAACCTCAGGAGTGAATTTTTTTTCATGATAATAAAGTTTTAATACCATACTTGTTAAAAGTAGGAAACTAGCAGAGTGGGGACTGAAAAATTTCATAATAAAAAACCTTCAAAAAAAAATTGAATAGATCCGCCATTAAAAGGATGTGATATTGTGGGGAGCAATAACTAGATTCTTTTAGCACCAATAAATTGTTTAAATAAAAATAACTTCAAACACAATTAAAAAAGAAGAAATAAACCCCGAAAATCTTACTTTCGAGGTCTATTGGCATATTCTAATCCAAATTATTATTTTGCGGATCAGATAGTTAGTTAAAAATTTATCTGGATGATATTACTTTTTTTACACTGCTTCCTCTATTAGTAGTTACTTTGACAACATAAACTTGTTCTTTTCCTTTGTTCATACGAAGGTCTAGCGTAATTTCCTTGTTTAGATAAACATTAGTATCGATTTTTGAAAGTATTGAAATACCTTGTGCATTGAACACCTCAATTTTTACATCAGATGCATAATCAAAATTATATTTGACAGTGAGCAAATCTTTGAAGGGAACTGGATACGCGTCAAAACCCGCAGTTTCAATTTTCGCCGCGATTGGAGCTATTACTTCTTTTGCTTTGAGAGCTGAACTAACGAGTTTAGCCGCTGGTGGACAACTGTTGGCAGCGGAATTACAATCACCAACTGAAACTGAAACCTGATAACCCCTTCCTGCAGGAATATTACTAAATACAATATTCGTTGTATTTGGAGCTTGATAAGGTACTGATGGAGAAATTCCTGTAATCGGATTTCCATTTTTGTCCTTTACTGTATAACTAGCACCATTGGTTACACTGAAGACAGTAATACTGAACGTGTCTTGATCACATGTAGGTGCAGTGTAACTAACACTTGGTGTACCAGGATTTGCCTTTACTGTAATTGTAGTGTTCGCAGTTGATGTACAGCCATTAGTATTTGTAACGGTTACTGTAAATTTCTCTCCATTAATAAATCCTGTCGCCATTGGACTTTGATCTGTCGGATTGGTTATGGTAGCACTTCCGTCACTAACCCAAGACCATGATACCGCATCCCCACCAGTTTCATTTAATGTTATCGTTGTTGTATCCGCACATACCGGACCATTGTTACTTGCTGTCGCGGTAGGTAATGTATTCACCATAATCGGCTCTGTCGTTGTACAACTACCATCAGTGGTAACATAAGTAATAGTTTTAGTCCCGGCACCGCCGGCATTAGAAGGTGTAAAATAATAGCTACCGCCAGTATGGCTTAATCCTGGTCCGCTAAAAACACCACCAGGTGGTGTAGCTGATAAAAGATAAGCTGTATTATCGCTTGCACATTTTGCGGCAATAGGATCAATATCCGTGCTGCCAAAAACTAAATCCACAGGAATAGGGGTGATAAAGTCTTTGAGGGCAGCCGTTGACGAAGCGGAAGCCTTAGTTTTAACCCATAAAGTTTTTATGTTAAGATTACTGCAACTTGTACCTCCAAGTATATTAGTTAGATAAGTAACATTAACGGCTGCTTCTACAAAAGCAAATTGTTGATAAGTGGTGCTCCCAAATGCAGAATAGGGCAGATTAGTTTCAGAACCCGTTCTGTTGGTCTCAGCAAATGCATTTGCTAATAACGCGGCAGAAGATGGTACTTGTTGGTAGGACCAATTGTTACCGCTCCCCTTCCATTGGTAGATAAATACATTAGGCTTTGAACCACCATTAGTATATTCCATAGAAATGATTACATCATTTTCTGTTCTGCCGCCACCATTTGGCTTAGTAGCTACGGGAGTACCGGTAAAAGTACCATTTGCATTTTGGACGATACTGCCTTGCAATAATTCAAAATCAATATAACTGGTTCCATTAGTAGACAAACGATCCCCGGAAATAAAAATCCATTGGTTGTTACCGCCGTCACGAGATACATGATACAATGCATTGTTAATATCGTTTTTATCCGGCGCAGAATTCTCAAACCATCGTAAAGAGGATACAAAATCATTAAATTTACTACCATTAGTAAAAACGTTGTCTTTGCCATTAAAGTTCTCGCCATATGAACGCCCGCTTGTTTGAGTGGTAGCCTGCGCTATCACTGCTCCTAAATTATCAAAAACAGATCCACCTGTAGCACCGGCAAGCGTTCCAGGATACCAATCGCCTTGATTACTCGCAAAGGGAATAGGGCTAATTGGTGTATTGGCTCTTAAACCTCCATCAATAGCAAATCCCCCTGTTGGTGGGTTTACATTAGCAAACTGTCCATAAGTTTGTGAAGAAAAAAACAAGAAGCATATTGATGAAAATAGCACGAAATTTCTAAAAACGCTCTCTTTCGTTAAAAAGGAACTAATCATTTTACGGGATAATACATCGAAAATATTCGAAATTGTAATATTTTTCATAATACTGTAATTTTACTCCATAGTTGTTAAAAAGCAGGAAAACAGTGGACTTGGGATCGATAAAAACATAGATAAATAAAACACTTTCATAAAAATTTATGAAGTTCTCCGTCATCAAAATTTTTTTTTACTTTGGGGAAATAAAGAAACTTTTATTAACCAGAAAGGAGCTTTAAAAAAAATTAAAAACCTTATTTTAAAATTAATTAATAAAGTAAGAAGAGAAAAACAGAAAGCTATCCGATTCGGATTAGAAAACCTACTGTAATAAAAACACTTCAAAAAAAATTGAAGCAATACATTATCAAAGAATATTATATTGCGGGGAACAATAACAAAATTCTTTTTTTCCCTTAAACTGCTTACCAAAAACAGCTTAGTATTAAATTATTTTTTTTACTATATTAAAGATAATCAATTACAATGCAATTTTAAAAGCAAAAACAAATCAGATAAAGAACAAATTTATTCGATAAAAAACCTCTTAATTAAGAAATTTATTACGCTAAAAAGAGCAGCAATAATTGATTAATTTTTGATTTAAAACATTGATTTTCAATATATTAATTAATAAAAATAATTTTTTAATATTTATAAAAAAATTTATACACTAATTGGAAAAACACGCTAAAAAAAAGCATAAAAAACCTCGAAAATTTTACCTTTCGAGGTTTCATTTTATATTCTAATCCGTTTCATTTTTCTGGACTAGATGATTATAAAAAACTACTTGGAAGTCATTACTTTTTTCACACTGCTTCCTCGATCGGTAGTTACTTTCACAATATAAACTTGTTCCTGACCTTTATAGGAATGAAGGTGTAACGTAATTTCTTTGTTCAAATAACTATTGGTATCTGTTTTTGAAAGTACTGAAATCCCTTGTGCATCAAACACTTCAATTTTCACATCTGAGGCATAATCAAAATCATATCTGATTGTAAGAATGTCTTTGAAAGGAACCGGATAAGCTGTAAAACCAGCAGTTTCATTAGTAATATTTGAAGTTTTAGGATCTTTTGATCCTTTTGTATCATCACAAACTATGGTAATACATTGACTGCATTTAGATGAATTAGCACAATCATCTGTTGCTTCCCATGTTCTACAATGTGTAATGGAACCATCAGGATTAACAGTAACAACATCACTATTAATCACTTCTAAAACTGGATTTGGATCACAGCTGTCGGAAACAGTTGGAGTATCAAAAGTTACAGGAATATCAACAATACATGGTTTTTCAACCATTACCTGATTGTCTCTGTTGCCTAAAGAATGATTATCCAGTTGTTCCAATTTGAAGTGATAAGGTCCGCCATTAATAGATCCGGCACCGTAACAAGAGCCATACCCACAAGAACCCTCTCCTACAGCGGCTCGGCCTGCCATTTTAATCATGACAGCATCTGAAGTCGATTTCCAAGTAACTGTGTACCAAGCATAGTTATCTCCATCAGCTCTACCTGAATATCCATCAAACACAATATTGAAGTTGGTTATAGGGGAATTTCCTTCAATCTCGATTTGTCTGTTTCCATAAGTGCTTTCAAAACATGATATCGCATTGTTAACACTATTGTTTCCGTGATGATTTGGAGGATTACCCATATTATCGGTAACAGTTGCCCAAGCACTGGTTGTGAAATTTTCACAAGCATTGCCTGCAGTTGCACTTATTCCCTCATTACAAGTTTGAGCCATCAAGTTTTGAAGTTCGTTTACAGCACCATTTCCTATTGTTGCCGCAGTTGCAATGGCTTGCTCCCATGACATTAAGAAATCATAAGCATGTCTGTCGCCTGATTGGTGTTTAACCGCTTCATGGCGGAACCTAAACGTATGGGTATTCCCTTTTAATTGGGTAAATATTATACGTTGAGGCACTCCCATACCTTCAAAATATTCAGCTTGGGTCGCGTTATTAATACCATTAGTCCAATCAAGCGGAATTTCTGGATGATCTTGATTTCTTGGCTGACTGAAATCAACTTTATCATTCTGCAAAGGTGGTCCATTACTGGTTTTATCATCTACCGTAGCAACGCCTCCACCTCCTAAATCTACACACTCTGCCGATGGTATATCTCCTGAATTGATTACCTTATTTGCAGGACATTCAATTACTGGCGCGGTGTTATCATGAACATTGATTGTTTGTGAAGCAGAAGAATGGTTGCCACAATCATCTGTTGCAGTCCAGGTTCTGGTCAAACTGTAATTACCCGGACAGTTACCTGGGGTAGTCACATCGGCGAAAGTCAAAGAAGCAACTGCACAATTATCCGTTGCAGTAGCTTGCGCAAAGGCAGGCAAGACTGGACAATTGATCGTTGATACTACAGGCAAGGCAATGATAATTGGTGCCACTAAATCCACAGTCCAAGTTGTTGTGCGGGAAACTGGTATAGCTGCGTTGCCACAGGCATCAGTAACGTTCCAAGTTCTGGTTTGTGAACGTAAACAACCAGTGATTACCACTGTTGCATCGGTGAATGTCGGAGTTACAGCACCACAAGTATCGGTGGCTGTTGCTGTTCCAAGCGCTGCATTTATTGCATCCGCTGTTGGGTTACAGCCCAAAGTA